>NZ_CP139970.1:920337-1227116 GCF_034424545.1 Trinickia caryophylli
AGCGGGAGACGAGTCTCGAACTCGCGACCTCAACCTTGGCAAGGTTGCGCTCTACCAACTGAGCTACTCCCGCTTCGACCTGCATGCAAAGTGTCCCGCACCGTGCCCGTTGACCGGACCCGCTAGACCCCTTCGCGAAAACTGGAGCGGGAGACGAGTCTCGAACTCGCGACCTCAACCTTGGCAAGGTTGCGCTCTACCAACTGAGCTACTCCCGCAGTCTTGCGTCTCTCGGCGCTTCCTAAAAAATCGTGCGCGCCGGAGAAACGAGATTATGTATAAGCCGCTGAATCGTGTCAACACCTTTGCGCACACAGAAAGCGCATCGTCAGAATCGCGTCTCGCGTGCGGCGCGCAGGAAGCTGTCCAGCAGCGGCGTGCAGTCGAGCAGCTCCGCCCCGCCCGCGCGATGAAACTCGGGATGCCATTGCACGCCCATCACGAACGGCGCCCGCCGGTAGCGCACCGCCTCGATGAGCCCGTCCGACGACGACACCGCCTCCACGCTCAGATCGCGCCCGAGCGTCTTCACCGCCTGATGGTGAATCGAATTGACGATGGCCTCGCGGCGCCCCGGGAACATGTTCGAGAGCGAGGAGCCGTCGGGAAAGCGCACCGAGTGGCGATGCTGATCGTAGCGCTCGTTCACGTGCACGCCCGCCGTGGGTACCTCGGTTGCGATGTCCTGGTACAGCGTGCCCCCGAACGCCACGTTGATCAGTTGGCAGCCGCGGCAGACGCCGAGCACCGGCTTGCCCGATTCGACGAACTCGTGCAGCAGTTCCAACTCGTACATATCGCGCACCCGGTCGCCCGGCCATTCGGCCCGCGCTTCCGTGGCCGCGTATGTCTGCGGTGAAACGTCCGCGCCGCCTTGCAGCAGCAGACCATCGAGGTGCTTCGCGTAATCGCGCAACCGGATATTGCTCGGATGCAGCATGCCCTGGTGCCCCACCGTCGGAATCATGAACACCATGACATCGCGCGACATCACCCAATGCGCCACAGATTCCTCCAGGTACTGCAACGTCTTGCCTCGCAGGCCCATCGCACCGGGCTCGGGGTGGAAGATGCGTGCCGATACGCCGATGCGCAGGGTGCGCTGAGTGATGCGTTGCCCGGCGCGGTCGAAGAGTCGGCGCGCACGCGCGGCAACGGTACGGCCGAACACGCTCCATGGCGAGTCGTTTTGCCTCAAATAAGCGGGCTTCGTAGGCGGCGCGCCGGCGCCGGCCGCGCCCGCCGGCGGCGGACGCCACGATTCGAAATCGGGCGGCGCACCGAAGCCGGGAGGCGGGCCGCTCTGGTTACCGGCCCGCTCGCCATCGTGAGCGGCAGCCTCTTGCGCCGCGGTCTCTTGCGCGGCGCTCGCGCGCGCTTCGGCGGCATCGGCCTCCTGCGCGGCGTGCGGCGCGGCTCCCTTGGCCGGCGCCACGGCCGACGCGCTCTCCAGGGTATCGCTCGACGCACGCGCGGCCGCTTGCGCCGCGGGCGAGCCCGGCGCGGCGGACGACGACCCGCCGCGCACGTCGGACGATGCCGCCGTTGCGGGAGCGGAAGCCTGGGGAGCCGGAGAAGCCGGCGAGGCGGGAATGTGGAACGAATCGCTCGAAGAAAATTCTGACGAGTCCGAGCCGGGTTGCCCGGCTTTCGGTGGCGTGTTTTCGCTCATGACGATAGGCTGACGCGTTGCACGTGGAAGCGATGAGGACCCCCATTATCCGCCAGCACGCAAATTGGCGGCAATTTCGGCTCGCCGGGCCCCTCCAGCAAGGACTGCCCACTCGCCTGCGCCGCGCTACAATGCCCTGCTGCCCCCGTGCCGCCGCAGTGGCGACGCAGTGGCGAGTAAGGCCGGAAGATCGCTCCGCGCCACGGGCGCGGCCTGCCCCGCCCCGACCCGACCCGACGACGCCCATGACCATCGATTTCGCCCAATTCCCGCCTCTTTCCCGCCTCGCCGCCGATCTGGCCGCGGGCAAAACGACGAGCCGGGCGCTCGTGGAAACCGCACTCGCGCGCATTGCCGATCCGTCCGGCCAGGGAGCAACGGTCTTCATGCACGTCGATGCCAATGCCGCCCTGACGGCCGCGGACGGCTACGATCGCTTGCGTGCAGCCGGCGTCGTGCCGTCTC
The DNA here is from genome assembly GCF_034424545.1 of Trinickia caryophylli. NCBI lineage: Bacteria > Pseudomonadati > Pseudomonadota > Betaproteobacteria > Burkholderiales > Burkholderiaceae > Trinickia > Trinickia caryophylli. Next base: position 922,475 of record NZ_CP139970.1, read on the forward strand.
CGCTCGCCGGCATACCCGTTTCGGTCAAGGATCTTTTCGACGTGGCGGGCCAGGTCACGCGGGCCGGCTCGCGCGTTCTCGCCGATGCGGCACCGGCCGAAGCCGACGCGGTGGCCGTCACGCGCCTCAAGCGCGCAGGCGCCGTTATCGTCGGGCGCACGAACATGACGGAATTCGCGTTTTCCGGGCTCGGGCTCAATCCGCATTACGGCACACCGCTCTCGCCATACCGCCGCAACGAACCGGGCGAAGGCCGGATTGCGGGCGGCTCGTCGTCGGGCGCCGCGGCCTCCGTGGCCGACGGCATGGCCGCGTTTGCGCTCGGCAGCGATACGGGCGGCTCGGTGCGCATTCCCGCTGCACTGTGCGGCCTCGCGGGGTTCAAACCCACCGCGAGCCGTATTCCGCGCACAGGCGCCGTGCCGCTTTCGACGACGCTCGACTCGTTCGGGCCGATCGGCGTGTCCGTTGCCTGCTGCGCCCTCGTCGATCGCGTGCTCGCCGGCATGCCTGCGCGCGTGCCCACGCCACGCCGCGTGGAAGGGCTGCGCCTCGGCGTGCTCACGCATTACGTGACCGACGGCATGGAGCCAGGCGTCGCGACCGCCGTCGATGCGGCCCTCAAGCATCTCGAGGCTGCCGGCGCGATCCTCGCCGACGTACGCTTCGCCCCGCTCGAGCGCCTGCCCGAAATCAATCGTTTCGGCTTTTCGGCGATGGAAGCCTATGCCTGGCATCGCCGCTTTCTCGCTGCGCAACGCGAGCAATACGACCCGCGCGTGCTCGCACGGATACTGAAAGGCGAAACGGCGCGCGCCGTCGACTACCTCGATCTCGTTGCCGAGCGCGAGACGCTGATGCACGCGGCGGAAGAAACCCTGTGGCAGCACTTCGACGCTATCGTCGCGCCGACCGTGCCGATCGCTCCGCCGCGCGTAGCCGACTGCGCCCGCGACGACGAAGCTTACGCACATATCAACGCGCTGGTGTTGCGCAACCCGAGTGCGTTCAACGTGCTGGACGCCTGTGCGATCTCGCTGCCGTGCCACCGGCGCGGCGACGCGCCGGTCGGCCTCATGCTCGCGGCAGGTCCGCACCGCGACGACGCGCTGCTCGCGACAGCGCTCGCCGTCGAGCGGGTAATCGACTCGATCCGCTAGCGGCCGCCGCGCCGCACCGCGCTACATGGCATGGCACCCCATCTAGCGGCGCCAAGCACTAGAATGCATCGATTTCGTACCTCGGAGCCCTCGCTTCATGAATGACTTTCTTTCGCTGCGCCGCGAGCGCCGCCTGCTCGTCCTGCTCGGATGCGTCTGTCTAGGCCTGCTGGGCGGAGCACTCTATCTGCAGTTCGCAAAGGGGGAAGATCCCTGTCCGCTTTGCATCATCCAGCGCTATTTCTTCGTGCTGATCGCCGCCTTCGCCTTCGCGGGCGCGGCCTGCAAGGGCTGGCGCGGCATCGGCGCCTTCGAGGTGCTGATCGCCATCGCGTCGGCGGCCGGCATCGCTACGGCCGTACGCCATCTTTCGATCCAGCTTCATCCGGGTTTCAGCTGCGGTTTCGACACGTTGCAGCCAATCGTCGACGGATTGCCGCCCGCGCGTTGGCTGCCGAGCGTGTTCAAGGTGGCCGGGCTCTGCGAAACGGTCTACCCGCCGATTTTCGGCATCCTGCTGCCCGGTTGGGCACTCATCGCCTTCGCGCTCATTTTTGTCTGCGTGGTCGCGAGCCTCTGGCGCCGACGCGGCAAGCGGCGCCTGAACCTCGCGTAAAGCACGCACGGTCGGTCGCCGGTAGCCGGTAGCCGCTTGCGGCGCGCAACGCATCATCTCGGGCCGCACGGCCGGCGGCCGCGCACCTGGCGCAGCTTGAAGCGACTCGAAGCGGCGTGAAGCTGCGCAATGCGGTTTCGAGCCGCTCGCCCCATACCGGCGGGCGCCTTCTTCGCCGCCGCGCGCCCCTGCAACTTCCGCGCGCGCCGCGCATCGTACTTATGCGGGCGCTGATAGCCCGCATCAGCACGCCGCGATCTTCTCCCTTTATTGCGGTGCTATCTTTTGTCACAGATGGCGATCCACGTGCGCCCGGCGGTCATGGCCGCCCCTCGCGTAACGCGCGCCTGATCCGCACCTCACAGGATTCGGCTATGACGACGCACTCCATCCGCTTTTACTACCGCGGCGCCGTGCACCACGTGCAAGGCGCGCCCTCCACGCGCACCGTTCTTCAATACCTGCGCGAGGATCTGCGCTGTACCGGCACGAAAGAAGGCTGCGCCGAAGGCGATTGCGGCGCCTGCACGGTCGTGATCGGCGAGCTCGATCCCTACGGGGCGCTCGTGCTCAAACCCGTCAACGCCTGCATTCAGTTTCTGCCCACGCTCGATTCCCGCGCGCTCTTCACCGTCGAGGACCTGCGCGGCAAGGACGGCAGGCTGCACCCGCTGCAACGATCGCTCGTCGACTGCCATGGCTCCCAATGCGGCTTTTGCACGCCCGGGTTCGCCATGTCGATGTGGGCGCTCTACGAGAACCGCCTGCCCGCGGCCGGCGCTCCTTCGCGCGAAGAAATCGCGACGGCGCTTTCGGGCAACCTGTGCCGCTGCACCGGCTATCGCCCGATCGTGGACGCGTGCCAGGCCATGTTCGACGAAACGCACCACCCGCGCGTGGCGCTCGATCGCGCGCCCATCGCCAATGCGTTGCTCGGCCTGAAGCGAGAAGGCACTTTCGAGTATGCGGGCGCGAAGCCGGGTGATGGAACAGGCGCGAAATTCTTCGCGCCGACCACCGTCGACGCACTCGCCGCATTGCGTCTCGCCCACCCGCATGCGCGCGTGCTCGCGGGCGGCACCGACGTCGCGCTCCAGGTCACCAAGCAGTTGCGGGCGCCGGGCGATCTCATCTATATCGGCGGTGTTTCCGCACTGAAAACGATCGAGCGCACCGGCGAGGCAATCGTCATCGGCGCGGCTGCCTCGCTCGAAGACGCCTATACCGCCTTGACAGCCGACTACCCAATGCTCGCCGAGTTCGCCCGGCGCTTCGCCTCGCTGCCGATCCGTCAGGCCGGTACGCTGGGCGGCAATGTGGCGAACGGGTCGCCCATCGGCGATTCCATGCCGGTATTGATCGCCCTCGGCGCGCAACTGGTACTGCGGCGCGGCGCGCAAGAGCGCGTGCTGCCGCTCGACGCGTTCTATCTCGGCTACCAGAAGACGGCTCTCGAGCCGGGCGAATTCGTCGCGGCGCTGCACGTGCCCCGCCCCCGCCCGCCGTTGCGCTTTCGCGCCTACAAGGTGTCGAAGCGATACGACCAGGATATTTCGGCCGTGTGCGGCGCATTCGCGATCGAGACCGCCGACGGCACCGTCACGTCCGCGCGCATCGCATTCGGCGGCATGGCGGCTACGCCCAAGCGCGCGAGCGCCGCCGAGGCCGTACTGGAGGGCGGAGCCTGGGACGAAGCCGCTTTGCGGCGCGCCATGGCTGCGCTCGCCGGCGATTTCGTACCGCTCACGGACATGCGGGCCACGAGCCGCTACCGTATGACCGTCGCACGCAACCTGCTCCGGCGCTTTTACCTCGAAACGCGCGAGGACGCGCCACTCGGTGCGACCGAACTCGACGTGTTCGCGTTCGGCCAGGCGCACGCGCCTTGCGCCAGGGAGTCCGCATGAGCTCCCGCACCGATGGCAAGACCGCGATCGGCGTCGCGCTGCCGCACGAATCCGCCGAGCTGCACGTAAGCGGCGAAGCGGCCTATACCGACGATCTGCCGGAGTTGGCCGGCACGCTGCACGTCGCGCTCGGCCTGTCGCGTCATGCGCATGCCCGCATCGTCTCGCTCGACCTCGACGCGGTACGTGCGGCGCACGGCGTCGTCGCAGTGTTGACCGCCGGCGACATTCCCGGGGAGAACAACTGCGGCCCGGTGGTACACGACGATCCTGTCCTGGCCGATGAGCTCGTCTCGTACCTCGGGCAACCGATATTCGCCGTCGTGGCGACGAGCCGCGAATCGGCGCGGCGGGCCGCCGCACTCGCGAAGAGCGACGACGTCGTACGCTACGAGCCGCTCGAAGCCGTGCTGAGCGCCGCCGATGCGCGCGACCGGCGGCAGTACGTCCTGCCGCCGCTCAATCTCGTACGCGGCACGCCGGCCGAAAAGATCGCCGCGGCGCCGCGTCGCCTGCAGGGCGAATTCGAGGTCGGAGGCCAGGAACAGTTCTATCTCGAAGGGCAGATCGCTTATGCGGTTCCCAAAGAAGGTGCGAGCCTGCTCGTCTACAGCTCCACGCAGCATCCGAGCGAAATGCAGCAGGTGGTCGCGCACATGCTCGGCTGGCCTGCGCATCGCGTCGTCTGCGAGTGCCGGCGCATGGGCGGCGGCTTCGGCGGCAAGGAGTCGCAGTCGGCGGTCTTCGCCTGTGTGGCGGCACTCGCGGCACACAAGCTGAACCGGCCCGTCAAACTGCGGGCCGACCGCGACGACGACTTCATGATCACGGGCAAGCGGCATGATGCCGTCTATCGTTACGAGGTCGGCTTCGACGACGATGGGCGCCTGCTCGGCCTGCGCATCGAGATTGCCTTGCGCGCGGGCTATTCGGCGGACCTGTCGGGCGCCGTTGCCACACGCGCAGTCTGTCATGTCGACAACGCCTATTACCTCTCCGACATCGAAATCGCGGCACTGTGCTGCAAAACGAACACGCAATCGAATACGGCGTTTCGCGGCTTTGGCGGCCCCCAGGGCGCGCTCGTCACCGAGGTGGTCATCGACGCCGTGGCGCGCGTGCTCGGACGCGATCCGCTCGACGTACGTCTCGCGAACTACTACGGCGTCGGCGAGCGCGACGTGACGCCCTACGGCCAGCGCGTGGAAGATAACGTGCTCGCGCCGCTCACGGCCGAGCTGCTGGCGACGAGCGATTACCGCGCGCGCCGCGACGAGATCGCCCGCTTCAATGCGGCGAGCCCCGTGCTCAAACGAGGCATCGCACTGACGCCCGTCAAGTTCGGCATCTCGTTCAACGTGCCCTTTCTCAATCAGGCCGGCGCGCTCGTACACGTCTATCGCGACGGCTCTGTGCTCGTCAATCACGGCGGCACCGAAATGGGCCAGGGGCTCAACACGAAAGTGGCACAAGTCGTCGCCCACACGCTCGGCTTGCCGCTGTCACAGGTGCGCGTCACCGCCACCGATACGTCGAAGATCGCCAACACTTCCGCTACGGCCGCCTCCACGGGCAGCGACCTGAACGGCAAAGCCGCCGAAGCGGCCGCGCGCACGATTCGCGAGCGGCTCGCCGAGCTCGCCTGCGCCCGCCTGGGCGGCGAGGCCGGCGACGTTCACGAGGTGCGTTTCGCCGACGCCACGGTATCCGTGAACGGGGCGTCGATGCCGTTCGCCGAGCTCGTCAACGCCGCGTATCTCTCGCGCGTGCAGCTTTGGTCGGACGGTTTTTACGCCACCCCCAAAGTCCACTGGGATGCCAAGACGCTCACGGGCCACCCGTTCTATTACTTCGCGTATGGCGCCGCAGTGTCGGAGGTCGTCGTGGATACGCTCACCGGCGAATGGCGGCTCGTGCGCGCCGACCTCCTGCACGACGTCGGCCAATCGATCAATCCGGCCATCGACATCGGCCAGATCGAGGGCGGCTTCATTCAGGGCATGGGCTGGCTCACGACCGAGGAGCTCTGGTGGTCGAACGACGGCCGCCTGATGACACACGCACCGTCGACTTACAAGATCCCCGCGGTCAGCGACACCCCGGCCGCGTTCAACGTCGCGCTCTATCGCAATCAGAATACCGAGCCGACCGTATTCCGGTCGAAAGCCGTCGGGGAGCCCCCGCTTTTGCTCGGGTTCTCCGTTTTTCTCGCGATTCGGGACGCCGTTGCGGCGACTCGGCCCGAGGCCAGGCGCGCGCCCCAACTGCGCGCGCCGGCTACGCCCGAGGCCATCGTCGATGCGATCGAGGCGCTGCATGCGAGCGGCGCGCCCACCCCCGCTAACCGAGGCACGAACGATGCGGCGGCAGAGCGCGTCGCCGGCACAGCCTGAAAAAGGAACGAATCGCGCATGCACGCCTGGTTGTCCGATCTGCAGCAGTTGCTCACGCACGGCGATGCCGTCGTGCTCGTCACCGTTGCGCGCGTCGAAGGCTCCGCGCCGCGAGAGGCCGGCACGAAGATGATCGTCACACGCGAAACCGCGCGTCACACGATCGGCGGCGGCCATCTCGAATGGCGTGCGATCGAAATCGCGCGCGAGGTCCTGCGCGAAGGCGTGCGTGTACCGCGCGCGCGCCGCCTCGAGCGCATGGCGCTCGGCCCGAGCCTCGGTCAATGCTGCGGCGGAGCGGTCATGCTGGCCTTCGAGCGGCTCGATATCGGCGATCTGGGATGGGTCGCCACACTCTCCAAACGGCTGGCTGCGGGACAAGCGAGCGTGCGAAGCGTATCATTCGGCCCTTCGCGCGACGCCGTGATGCTCTCCGAGGCGCCAGCGGGCACCGATGCGCCCGACTGCCTGCTCTGGGACGGCGCCGGCTTCGACGAAGGCAATGCGCTGCTGACGGAGACGATCGTATCGCGCGAGTTCCCGGTGGTGCTGTTCGGCGCCGGGCATGTCGGCGCCGCGCTCGCGCGTGTGCTGGCCACCCTGCCGTGCCGCGTGCGCTGGGTCGACGAGCGCGATGCGCAATTCGGCGAGCAGCTTGCGCCGAACACCGTGCGCGATTTTGCCAACGTGACGATCGAGGCAAACGACGCGCCGGACGAGGCTGTCGACGAAGCCGCGCCGGGTACGTACTTCATCGTGATGACGCACAACCACGCGCGCGACCTGGCGCTTGCCGAGCGCATCCTGCGGCGCGGCGATTTCGCGTTCTTCGGCATGATCGGCTCGCGCACGAAGCGCCGGCAGTTCGAGCATCGGCTCGCCGCGCACGGCATCGATCCGGCGCTCATCGCGCGGATGACGTGCCCGATCGGCATCGACGGCATCACGGACAAGGCGCCCGAGGTCATCGCGATCGCCGCTGCGGCGCAGTTACTGCAGGCCGTCGAAAGCGTGCGCGGCAAGCGCGGTGCCATGCCTGTGCCGCCCCCGTTCAACCCATCTTCGTTTATCCCATCGACCGACCATGACCCCGACATTTGCTGAGAAGATCGCCGGCGCGCCGAAGGCTGAACTACATATCCATATCGAGGGCTCGCTCGAACCCGAGCTCATCTTCAAGCTGGCCCAGCGCAACGGCGTGGCGCTCGCCTACGATTCGATCGATGCCCTGCGCCGTGCTTACGCCTTTACCGATCTGCAATCGTTCCTCGACATCTACTACGCGGGCGCGAGCGTGCTCGTGACCGAGGACGATTTCTACGAGATGACCGCCGCCTACGTCGAGCGGGCGCTTGCCGATCATGTCGCGCATGCCGAGATCTTTTTCGATCCGCAAACGCATACCGAGCGCGGGATCGCGCTCGAAACGGTCGTGGCCGGCATCGAGCGCGCCCTGGCGGAGGGCGAGCACCGCGGCTTGTCGAGCAAACTGATCCTCTGCTTCTTGCGGCATCTGCCCGAGGAGGATGCGCTCGAAACCTTCGAAGCCGCACTGCCGCTCTTCGAGCGTTACGCCCATCGGCTCGTCGGCGTGGGCCTCGACTCCTCCGAGCGCGGGCATCCGCCGTCGAAATTCGAGCGCGTGTTCGCCAAGGCGCGCGCCCGCGGACTGAAGATCGTCGCGCACGCCGGCGAGGAAGGGCCGCCCGCTTACGTCCACGAAGCGCTGGACCTGCTGAAGGCGGACCGGATCGACCACGGCGTGCGAAGCATCGAGGATCCGGCGCTCGTGGCGCGGCTCGCCGCGTCGCGCATCGCGCTGACCGTCTGCCCGCTCTCGAACCTGAAGCTGCGCGTATTCGACGACATGAAGCACCACACGCTGAAGTCGCTGCTATCGGCCGGCGTGGCCGTCACCATCAATTCCGATGACCCCGCCTACTTCGGCGGGTACGTGAACGCCAACTACCTCGCGGCAGCCGACGCGCTCGCGCTCGACGACGCCGAGGTCTACGCCATCCTGCGCAACGGCTTCGAGGCCTCGTTCATCGAACCCGCCCGGCGCGAGGCTTTGATCGCGCAACTCGACGCCTACTGGCAGCGCGCGCACTGACGCCGCGCGCTCGTTGCATCGAACGTATTCGCCATGACCGATACCGATCCGCGCAAGACCGAACGCATTGCTTATCGCGGGAAGCTCCTGACATTCGACGATCGTCCGGACGCATCGGACGAGGCGACCGTTTTCGAAGAGGACGGGCTCTTGATCGTCGAGTCGGGCCGCGTGGTCGCGCGCGGCAGCTACCCGGCGCTTGCCGCCCAGCTCACGGCCGACACGGACGTGCGAGCGCTGCGCGACAAATGGATCGTGCCCGGCTTCATCGACACGCATCTGCACTACCCGCAGACCGACATGATCGCCTCGCCGGCGGCGGGCCTGTTGCCCTGGCTCGAGCGCTATACGTTTCCGACCGAGCGGCGCTTCGCAGACGCTGCCCGCGCGCGCGAGACGGCCGAGTTCTTCCTTGACGAACTGCTCGCCAGCGGCACGACCACGGCACTCGTCTACTGCACCGTGCACAAGGAATCGGCCGATGCGTTGTTCGCCGCGAGCGACGCCCGCAATCTGCGGATGATCGCGGGCAAGGTGCTGATGGATCGCAACTGCCCCGCGTTCCTGCGCGATACGGCGCAATCGGGCTACGACGACAGCGCCGAGCTGATCGCGAGGTGGCATGGCCGCGGGCGCCAGCTCTATGCGCTCACGCCGCGCTTTGCTCCGACCTCGACGCCGGAGCAGCTCGAGGCCTGCGGCGCACTCGCCGGGCAACACGCCGACGTTTTCATCCAGACCCACGTCGCGGAGAACGTTGACGAAATCAAATGGGTGACCGAGCTGTACCCTGGCCACCGCAGCTATCTCGACGTCTATGACCGATATGGCCTGCTGCGCCGCCGCGCCGTTTACGGTCACTGCATCCACTTCGACGACGCCGATCGCGCGCGCATGAGGGAAACGGGTGCCGTGGCGTCGCACTGCCCGACGTCCAACCTTTTCCTGGGCAGCGGCCTCTTCGATATGGGCAAGGCACGCGAGCATGGGATGCCGGTCGCACTCGGCACCGACGTGGGTGGCGGTACGTCGTTTTCGATGCTGCAGACGATGAACGAAGCGCACAAGGTTGCCCGCATGAGCGGCCACTACCTGAGCGCGACGCAGATGTTCTGGCTGGCGACGGCGGGCGCCGCCGAGGCGCTCGGACTCGATGCGCAGATCGGCACGCTCGCCCCCGGCAGCGAAGCCGATTTCATCGTGCTCGATCCGCAGGCCACACCGCTGCTCGCGCGGCGCATGGAGCAGGCCGAAACGCTCGAGGAATCGCTCTTCGCGTTTGCGCTGCTCGGCGACGATCGCGCCGTGCTCGAGACCTACGCGGCGGGCCGCCGCGTACATCGGCGAGGCGAGCGCGCGACGAAACGCAAACGGCCCTGACACGCAAGGCACGGTCAGAAAGGGCAGACCCGAACGGGATGGCAAACCCGCGCGCCTATGCTAGAATCCGTCCCTCATTGGGGAGTAGCCGCCCCGACGCCACACCTTGCCTACGCAAGGTTCGTTTTGCGCGTTCGGGGGCATCCGTCAACAGACTTGGCCCGCGCGGCCATGGCGGATGCAGCCTCTGGCCTGGCGAGACCGATGACCCGCATGCGCGCCGCTTCAGGGCCCGGCGCACGGTGGGTCGTCGCTCGCTCACATCTCGGCCCGAGGAACATCATCGACGTGGAACAAGCCTTTCTCATCTCGACCGGTGCCGTCGCACTTGCCGAAATCGGCGACAAGACGCAGTTGCTTTCGCTCGTGCTCGCCGCCCGCTACCGCAAACCCGTACCGATCATGCTGGGCGTACTCGCCGCCACGCTGGCGAACCACGCGGGCGCCGGCGCAATAGGCGCGTGGCTCGGCGCGCTCATTACGCCAACAGTCATGCAATGGGCGCTCGCCGTCTCGTTCATCGTCATGGGCATCTGGGTGTTGATTCCGGACAAGCTCGACGAACGAGAGGCGAACGTCACGCGCGGTCACCTCGGCGTGTTCTGGGCTACGGTGCTGACGTTCTTTCTCGCCGAGATGGGCGACAAGACGCAAATCGCCACGGTTGCTCTGGCCGCGCGATTTCACGACTTCTTCGGCGTCGTGGCCGGAACGACGCTCGGCATGATGCTGGCCAACGTACCGGCCATCCTGCTCGGCGAGCGGTTCGCTCACCGCCTCCCCACGCGTGCGGTGCACGTCGTCGCGGCGCTGCTCTTCATTGCGCTCGGCGTACTCGCCATCTTTCGAGGCACGGGCGGAGCCTGACTCCGGCACCGGGAACCCGCGCGGGTTGCCGACGGCACCCGCCCCGTCGCTTTCAGCGCGGCGCGGTGGCCGCGCCGCTCGCGCCGGTTGTCGCCGCCGCAGGCACGACGGGCACCTCGTTCGAGGCTGCCCTCCCCTTTTTGTCGACGGGAATCCGCACTGTACGGACCACACCGTTGCCAAGCGGAAAGTCCGCGAGTGCGCCGCGCACCAGGTACGGCATGGCGCGCACGAGCGAGGAATCGTCATCCGTATCCCGGGCGGTCACGTTGTAGACCTCCTTGCCGGTCGAGCGCTCGGTCATGCGGATGCCCAGCGTGTGCGTGTAGACCGGATACGTCTGACTGACGTAGCCCGCGGGAAATGCGCCGAACGGCCCCCAGGGATCGAACGGGCGCCAGTATGGCCCCGCCCAGGGGCTGCCGTAGTACACGGGCTGGCTCACCGTCATCGTATCGCCGCGCGTGTCGTACGAGAGCGACACGAGATAATTCGCCTCGCCGGCAGGGCGGGGCCTGAACGCGTACAGATCGAGCTCGTTGGCCACCAACTGTTCGTAGGTGGCTTCCTCTATGCTGTTTTGCTGCGCGGACGAGCGCGAGAACGCATACGTGCGCGTGGCATCGCTGCCGCTCCATGCCGAAAAGGCCGTGACCTGCGTCGTCACGTAACTCGTACAGCCTGACATCGCCACGGCCGCCACCGCCAACACCGGCACGGCCAGACGCCTTGCCCTATCCCACATCGCCGTCATGCATTCCTCGCCAATCAATCGAAATTCATGCTTCGTCATGCCCGCGATGCCGATGATACGCCCAGCGCCCACCCGCCCCCAATCGGCAAAGTGTGCTTCCGACGACGCAGGACATTTAAGGCCTTTGTACAATGGGCAACGACCTCGCCCGTTCGCGCGAGCCGCAACGCTCTACTAGACCGATCCGCCATGTCCGATACAGCCACTCCCGCCGTCGTCCGGCGCTCAGACTACAGCCCGCCTACGTTTTTGATCGAATCGGCCGCCCTCGAGTTCGATCTCGTACCCGAACGCACGCTCGTCAGCAACACCATGCGCGTTCGGCGTAATCCCGACGCGGCCCCGGCGTCGCATCTCGAACTCATGGGCGAGGCGCTCGAACTCGTTTCCGTCTCGATCGACGGCGCGCCGCACGCGCAGCACCGCACTCATGAACACGGCCTCGTGCTCGAAGGCGTGCCGGACGCGTTCGAACTCACGATCGTGAGCACCTGCAACCCGGCGAGCAATACGACGCTCTCCGGACTGTACGTGTCGAGCGGCAGTTTCTTCACGCAGTGCGAAGCGGAAGGCTTCAGGCGCATCACCTACTTCCTCGACCGGCCCGACGTGATGTCGACCTACACTGTCACGCTGCGCGCCGACAAGACGGCCTATCCGGTGCTGCTCTCGAATGGGAACCTCGTCGATTCGGGCGAGTTGCCCGACGGCCGTCATTACGCGAAGTGGGAAGACCCGTTCAAGAAGCCGAGCTACCTGTTCGCGCTTGTCGCAGGCAAGCTCGTCGCCCTCGAGGAGCGCATCCGCACGGGCTCCGGCAAGGAGAAGCTGCTGCAGGTGTGGGTCGAGCCGCACGACCTCGACAAGACGCGCCATGCCATGGACTCGCTGATCCACGCGATCCGCTGGGACGAAAAGCGCTTCGGACTCGAACTCGATCTCGACCGCTTCATGATCGTCGCCGTGAGCGACTTCAACATGGGCGCGATGGAAAACAAGGGGCTCAACATCTTCAACACGAAGTACGTGCTTGCCAACCCCGAGACGGCGACCGACACGGACTTCGCCAACATCGAGGCCGTGGTGGGCCACGAGTACTTCCACAATTGGACCGGCAACCGCGTAACCTGCCGCGACTGGTTCCAGTTGAGCCTCAAGGAAGGTCTGACCGTCTTCCGGGACCAGGAGTTCTCGGCCGACATGCAAGGCGGCGCGGACGACGAAGCGGCCCGCGCGGTGAAGCGCATCGAAGACGTGCGCGTACTGCGGCAAATGCAGTTCGCCGAGGACGCAGGCCCGATGGCGCACCCGGTGCGGCCCGAAAGCTATGTCGAGATCAACAACTTCTACACGATGACCGTCTACGAAAAAGGCGCCGAGGTCGTGCGGATGTACCAGACGCTGTTCGGCCGCGACGGCTTCAGGCGTGGCATGGATCTCTATTTCGAGCGCCACGACGGGCAGGCGGTCACCTGCGACGATTTCCGCCACGCAATGGCCGACGCGAACGGGCGCGATCTGGCGCAGTTCGAGCGCTGGTACAGCCAAGCCGGCACGCCGCGCGTAAACGTGCGCACGGCATACGATGCCGGCGCGAAGCGCTACACCGTGACGCTCTCGCAACGGTACGCAGAGGCGGCGCCCGCCGCGCACGAAACGCAAAAGGGGCCGCTGCTCATTCCGTTCGCAATCGGCTTGATCGGGCGCGACGGCAACGACCTTCCGCTGCGCCTCGAAGGCGAGCCGAATGCGAGCGGCACGACGCGCGTGCTCGATCTCACGGCCGAGGACGCGACCTTCACGTTCGTGGACGTACCCGAGGCACCGCTGCCGTCGCTGCTGCGCAACTTCTCGGCCCCCGTCATCGTCGAGTACGAATACACGCCCGACGAACTCGCCTTCCTGCTTGCGCACGACAGCGACCCCTTCAACCGCTGGGAAGCCGGCCAGCGCCTCGCCACGCGCGAGCTGCTGACGCTCGCGGGCCGCGCGGCGAATGGGCTCGACAACGCCGTGGTCGCCGCATTCGCGCGCGTGCTGACCGACGAAACGCTTTCGCCCGCGTTTCGCGAACTCGCCCTCGTCCTGCCTTCGGAATCGTATCTTGCCGAACAGATGGTCGAGGCGGACCCGGCCGCGGTCCACGCGGCGCGCCAGTTCATGCGCAAGCGCTTCGCCGTAGCCATGCGCGAGGCGTGGCTGGACACCTATGCGCACCACGTGACCCCGGGCGGTTACGAGCCGAGCGCACAGGCAGCGGGGCAGCGCGCGCTGAAGAATCTCGCCCTCGCTTATCTGGCCGAACTCGACGATCCGGCCGATGCGATCCGTCTCGCGACCGCGCAATACGACTCGGCTGACAACATGACCGATCGCGCCGCGGCGCTTTCCGCGCTGCTCGCGGCCGCGGCAACGTCAGGCGCGCCCACGGCCGAGCGTGTGCTCGATGATTTCTACCGCCGCTTCGAACGCGAGCCGCTCGTGATCGACAAGTGGTTCGCCATGCAGGCAACGCAGCGCGGCAGCGCCGGCCGGCCGGTCATCGAGATCGTACGCAAGCTCATGACGCACCCGGCGTTCACGCTGCGCAACCCGAACCGGGCACGCTCGCTGATCTTCAGCTTCTGTTCGGCCAACCCCTCGCAGTTCCATGCTCCGGACGGCTCGGGCTATGCATTCTGGGCCGAACAGGTCATCGCACTCGATGCGCTGAACCCGCAAGTGGCGGCACGTCTCGCGCGGGCGCTCGAGCTCTGGCGGCGCTATACCCCCAGCCTGCGCGAGAAGATGCGCGCGGCACTCGAACGCGTGGCGGCGCAGGCATCGTCGCGCGACGTACGGGAAATCGTCGACAAGGCCCTCGCCTGAAAAAAACAGAACGCGCGCCACGCTTCGACGAAGTGAAACCGGCACCGGGTGTGCCGGTTTTTTTTCGCCGGTGCCGGTATTGACTGACTGGCCGACTGTCGTCACGCGCCGAGCACGAGCATGATGAATTCGTCGCATATACCCCTTTACATTTAACGTGACGCGTTATATCATGCCGATGATCAAGACATTCGCCGACAAACGAACGGCCGCGCTGTTCGACGGCTATGTCGTCCACTCGCTGCCGCGCTCCATTCAGGCGATCGCATACCGCAAGCTTCAGATGATCGATGCGGCCGAGTCGATCGTCGATCTGCACGCTCCGCCGGGTAACCGGCTCGAAGCGCTGCGTGGCGACCGGGCCGGCCAATGGAGCGTCCGGGTCAATGCACGCTGGCGCATATGCTTTCACTTCGTGGAGGGCGCCGCATTCAACGTCGAAATCGTCGACTATCACTAAGGGAATCTGTCATGGCTATCGAACGTGGTGCGCTGAACCATGCCGACTTCACCGATATCGGCACGGGCGAGCGCCTGGCGGCGATTCATCCCGGGCTCGTATTGCGCGCCGAGTTTCTCGAGCCGCTCGGCATGTCCGTCAACGCGCTCGCGCTGGCGCTGCGCGTACCCGCCCCACGCATCAACGATGTCGTACGCGGCAAACGGGCCGTTTCTCCGGAAACCGCGCTGCGGCTCGCCCGTTATTTCGGCACGAGCGCAAGCTTCTGGCTCGATCTGCAGAATTCGCACGACCTGCGCATCGCGACCGAGACGTCCGGCGAGCGCATCGAACGCGAGATCGAACCGTTGCCCGCGGCGCTTCGCCGGCCGCTCTCTCAGCCGCCGCGTGCGGCAGCCGCCACAAAAACCCGCAGCCGGGGGCGTGCTGGCGGGTAAAATCCATGGCATCCCCATGGCTTTCGGAGTATCGCAATGTCTCTCCAACGACGCACAACCCTCACGAAGTACCTGATCGAGCAACAGCGCGAAAATCACAATCTGCCCGCTGATTTGCGGCTTTTGATCGAGGTGGTCGCCCGCGCGTGCAAGCTCATCAGCTACCACGTCAGCAAGGGGGCATTGGGCGACGCGCTCGGCACGGCCGGCAGCGAGAACGTGCAGGGCGAAGTCCAGAAGAAGCTCGACATTCTGTCGAATGAAATCCTGCTCGACGCAAACGAATGGGGCGGCAACCTCGCCGCCATGGCGTCGGAGGAAATGGAAACGCTGTTTCCGATTCCGTCGAACTACCCGCGCGGCGAATACCTGCTCGTGTTCGATCCGCTCGACGGCTCGTCGAACATCGACGTCAACGTGTCGATCGGTACGATCTTCTCGGTACTGCGTTGCCCGGACGGCCAGGAAGCCACCGAGCAGTCGTTCCTGCAGCGCGGCACGGAGCAGGTCGCGGCCGGGTACGCCGTATATGGGCCGCAAACGGTGCTCGTGCTCACCACGGGCAACGGCGTGAACGGTTTCACGCTCGATCGCGAACTGGGCTCGTGGGTCCTCACCCATCCGAACCTGCGCATTCCCGAAGACACGCGCGAGTTCGCCATCAACGCCTCGAACACCCGGCATTGGCATCCCCCCGTGCAGCGCTACGTGGGCGAGTTGCTCGAAGGTAAGACGGGCCCGCGCCAAACCGACTTCAATATGCGTTGGGTCGCGTCGATGGTGGCCGACGTGCACCGTATCCTGCACCGCGGCGGCATTTTTATGTACCCGGCCGATCAGCGCACGCCTGACAAACCCGGCAAGCTGCGCCTGATGTACGAGGCGAACCCGATGTCGTTCATCATCGAGCAGGCCGGCGGCGCCGCCACGAACGGCCATCAGCGTATTCTCGAAATCGAGCCCAAGAGCCTGCACGAGCGTGTGGCCGTGTTCCTCGGCTCGAAGAACGAGGTCGAACGCGTGACCGGCTACCATCGCGAAGAAAAAAATTAACGAAGGGGCTTGCCACCTGACGCGAGATGTCTCTATAATCGCGTTTCTCCTGATGCCGGAATAGCTCAGCAGGTAGAGCAGCGCATTCGTAATGCGAAGGTCGGGGGTTCGATTCCTCTTTCCGGCACCATAGAATTCAAAAAGGGCTGCAAGCCAAAAGCTTGCAGCCCTTTTTCATTTGCGCGCGTTGCGGCGCGCCGTGCCTCCCGGCAACGGCACGCACGGCGGCAGGCGCCCGCCGCTACGCGGCGAACGGCAGCCCGACGTAGTTCTCCGCCAGCGCCTGCGCCGCCGCCTGCGAGCGCGACACATACTTCAGCTCCGAGAGCTTCAAGCGGTTTTCGAACGGCGTATCCGCGAGCGACGGATGCAGCATGTTCGTCATGAAGTAGGAAAAGTGCTCGCTGCGCCAGATGCGCTCCAGGCACTGCTGCGAATAACGTTCGAGCTCGCGCGCGTCACCCGAGCGATAGCGGGCCGACAGCGCCTTCGACAGAATCCGCACGTCCGACACTGCGAGGTTGAGCCCCTTCGCACCCGTGGGCGGCACGATATGCGCCGCATCGCCAGCCAGAAACAAGCGCCCGTACTGCATCGGCTCGGTCACGAAGCTGCGCATCGGCGTTACGCTCTTTTGCGTGATCGGCCCGACGTTCGGCGTCCATCCATCGTCGTTCTCGAATCGCGTCGCCAATTCGGCCCAGATACGCTCGTCGGACCATTCGTCGAGATTTTCGTCAGGCCGGCACTGCAGGTATAGCCGCGTGACGGACGGCGAGCGCATGCTGAAGAGCGCGAAGCCGCGTTCATGGTGCGCGTAGACGAGTTCGTCGGCCGAGGGCGCGGCATCGGCCAAAATACCGAGCCACGCATACGGGTAGACGCGCTCATAGGTGCGCAGCACATCGGCTGGAATCGTCGCGCGCGACACGCCATGGAAGCCGTCGCACCCGGCGATGTAGTCGCAATCGATGCGCTCGCGCACACCTTCCTTGACGAACGTGAGGTAGGGACGCGCATGCTCGACCTCGTGCAGCGCCACGTCGCCCGCTTCGAAGATGACCTGCTGCCCATGTTCGATTGCCGCGGCGATGAGATCGCGGACGACTTCGTGCTGGCTGTAGACGGTAATCGATCTGCCGCCCGTGAGCGAGGCCATGTCGATGCGATGACGCTGGCGCTCGAAGAGCAGCTCGATGCCGCGATGGACGAGCCCCTCGCGCAGCATGCGCTCGCCGAGCCCCGCATCGATCAGCGTGTCGACGGTGCCCTGCTCCAGCACGCCGGCGCGAATGCGGTTCTCGCAATACTCGCGCGAGCGCGCTTCGACGATGATCGACTCGATGCCCTCCAGCCGCAACAAATGAGAAAGCAAGAGGCCGGCCGGGCCCGCGCCAACGATCGCCACCTGTGTACGCATAGTCGTCTCCTGAATGATCTTGAAATCGTGAAGACGATTCTCCGCGCTCTCCCCAATATGCAGCAACGCGATTATCAGGATATGTTCTATACGAATTTACGATATCGATCCGCGGAGCTTCGCCGATGCTCAGTCTTGACCTCAATCTGATTCCGTTCCTCGTGGCACTCGAGGAGACGCGCAACGTCAGCCGCGCCGCGGTGAAGCTCGGCGTGAGCCAACCGCGGGTCTCCACGGCGCTCGGCAAGCTGCGGACCTACTTCGGCGACCCGCTCTTCGTGCGGACGTCCCGAGGGATGGAACCCACACCGCGCGCCATGGCGCTGATTCCGGCCGCGCGCGAGGCGCTCGTCCATATCGAGCGTGGCATCGTGGACGTCCAGGAGTTCGACGCGGCGACGACGAACCATACGTTCTCGATCGCGCTTTCCGACGTCGGCGAGATCGTGTTCCTGCCGAAGCTGCTGCAAGTGCTGGCGGAACGCGCGCCGCGTGCGAGCGTACGCTCGCAAACGCTGCCGCCCGCCGAACTCGAGCGCGCGCTCGAAGCGGGGGAGATCGATCTCGCGATCGGCTATTTTCCCGACTTGGGCGGGACGAACTTCTTCCAGCAGCGGCTTTTCTCGCATCGATTCATTTGCATCATGCGGCGCGATCATCCGCTCGCCCACACGCCGCTCACTCTCGAACGTTATCTCGAGTGTGGCCACGCCGTCGTCCACGCGGCGGGACGAAGCCAGGAGGTGCTCGAAAAGTATCTGGACAAAAAGCGCATCCGGCGCCGCGCCGCGCTCGAGACATCGCATTTCATGAGCCTGCCGTTCATCCTTTCCCGCACCGATCTCATCGCCACGGTGCCGCACGCAATCGGCTTTGCCTACGCTGCCGAGCATGCGTCGATCATGCTCGCCGAGCCGCCGCTGCCGCTGCCTCATTTCGATCTGAAGCAGCACTGGCACCGCAAATATCACAACGACGCCTGCACGAAATGGCTGCGCGCCGTCGTATCCGAACTCTTCAACGATGCGCTCGACGAATGGCCGAAAGCGCGCCCCACCCCGGCGAGGCGCGCCCCTCAGCCACCGGCTCAGATGTCGAAGAAGACCGTCTCGCGTCCGCCGTCCGGCGTGTCCTGCAAGCGCACGTCGAAAGTGTAGACGCCCCGGCCGTTACGCTCGCTGCGGGCCGCAACGAGCGTCTTGCGCCGCACCTCCCACTCGATCCCGGTCAGTACCGGGTCGCGCGCGTTCGCTTCGGCTTCGTCGCCGAAGTAAAGCCGCGTATGCAGCCCGAGGTTGATACCGCGCGCGAAGATGGCGACACAGATGTGCGGTGCCTGCGGTGCCCCCGCGCGGCCGTCCACCGGGCCCGGCTTGATCGTTTCGAAACGGTAGACGCCAGTCTCGAAGTCGGTGCCCGTGCGCCCCCATCCACGAAACGCGGGGTCGAGCGGTTTCGCCTGGCGATCGCCGGGGTGTGCATATTTGCCGTCGGCGTTGGCCTGCCAGATTTCGATCAGCGCATCGCGCACGAGCGAGCCGGAACCGTCGTAAAGGCGCCCTTCGATCTCGATGCGCTCACCGCGCGTGTCTTCGGTGGCGAGCATGTTGCCGAAGTTGTTTTCGAAGATATCGAAGCCCGCCTGCTTCGGAGCGAGGCCGATGTGCACATAGGGGCCACCGGTCTGCGAGGCGGTCTCACGCAGACGAAGCGGCGCAAAAGAGGAGAACGACATCACCTGGCTCCCGGAAAAGACGGTTCGAAGTAGGTCGAGCGGCGTCCGCGCAGCGTGATATCGAAGCGGAAACACCGGCTGTCGAGCGGAATGTCGTTGCCCGTGTCGTGCAGCGCGATCAGCCCGCGCACCTGCTCTTCAGTGGGCACGGTCTTCAGGATCGGGCATTGCGCGATCAACGGATCCCCTTCGAAGTACATCTGCGTGATGAGCCGCTGCGCCCAGCCGTCGCCGCTCAGCGAGTAGTGAATGTGCGAGGGGCGCCAGTCGTTGATGCGATTGCGCCACGGATAGGGGCCCGGCTTGATCGTGCGAAAGCAGTAATAGCCGTTCGCATCGGTCAGCATGCGGCCGCAGCCGCCGAAATTCGGATCGATCGGCGCAAGGTACTTGTCGTTGCGATGACGATAACGGCCTCCGGCGTTCGCCTGCCAGACCTCGACGAGCGCGTTTTTCACGGGATGCCCGAATTCGTCGCGAACAAAGCCGTGCACGACGATGCGTTCGCCGATCGGCAACCCTTCTTTTGCAAAATTGAGAATCAGGTCGTTGTCGAGCGGCCCCAGTTCGTCGGGCGTGATAACCGGGCCCGTTGTCTCCGAGAGTGTGTTGAGCGTCGAAATCAAGGCGTTGCGCGGGGAACGCAGCACGCTCGTTTTGTAGCCCGGCGTATAGGCCGGCGGATGCTGCGACGTATCGCGCTGCGCGAATTCGAGCCAGGCGCCGCCGTCGCCGGCTGCCGAGGTCTGCATGGTCGTCTCCTTCAGGATTCGTTCGAGTAGCCGGCCGGCAATGGCCCGGACGGTGAACCGATAATGTAGGTTTCCGGAAAATTTAGGTAAATTGAGATGTTTTCGCGAATTTCATAACCCCAGGTAATGGAAAATCGACTCCGCTTTCGTCATATCAGCTGCTTTCTGGCGATCGCCCGCGAGCGCAACCTCGGGCGGGCAGCCGAACGATTGCATCTGAGCCAGCCCGCCGTGTCGAAGACGCTGTCCGAGCTCGAAGCGCTCGCGGCCGTGCAGCTTGTCGAGCGAGGCCGCCACGGCGCGCGTCTCACACCCGCCGGCGAACACTTCCTGCGTTATGCCGCAAGCGTCGGCCAGGCTTTGGAGTCGGCGGGAGCTGCGCTCGCGGGCGCGGCCATGCCGTCCGCCGCGGTGCTCGAAATCGGCGCACTACCGACCGTCGCGAGCGGGCTGCTGCCCGATGCGCTGGCGCGGCTGCGCGCACTGCGCCCACATGCGGGCGTACGCCTGCGCACGGCCGCCAATGCACCGCTGCTCGCGGCACTGCGCGCCGGCGAACTCGATTTCGTCGTGGGACGCATGGCCGATCCTTCAGCCATGCAAGGGTTGTCGTTCGAGCTGCTCTACGCCGAGCCGCTCGTCATGGTCGTGCGCCCTCGTCATCCCCTGCTCGCGCAAGGCGGTGCCTCGCTGCCGGCGGTGCTCGACTACCCGCTGATCGTCGCGCCGGCCGGCACGGTGCCGAGGCTCAACACCGATGCCTATTTCGATGCCCATGCGCTGCGCGTGCCGCCGGACTGCGTCGAAACGCTGTCAGTCTCGGTGGCGCGCCTGCTGGCCCGCCGCTCCGAGGCGGTCTGGATTACGCCGGAGCGAGCGGCACGGGACGATCTCGATGCCGGCTGGCTCGTCGCGCTCGACCTGCCGATGGCAGGCGCACAGGAGCCGGTAGGTATCGTGCGGCGCAGCGCGGACGCGCCGAACGAGTTGGCCCAGACTTTCGCGGCCATCCTGCGCGAACTCGCAGTGGTCACACCGGCCAAACCGAAGCGGCGGAACAAACGTGGCCTTTCTTGACCGCTAGCGCAGGCGGCGAATACCATGCGATCCGAGCGTTCGATTTTCGACACATCGTTCGATTACCGAACAATCCATCTTCAAGTCATTTCGAAGTCCGCCCATGTTCGAAACCGAAGGACGACTGACCGACCGACTGGCGTCGCCGGACGCCTTGCTCGCTCTTTTCTCCCCGCGCGAGACGGTGCAGCGCATGCTCGACGTCGAGGCGGCCCTCGCGCGCGCGCTCGGAGCCGCCGGGGTGATTCCCTACACGGCGGTAGAGCCGATCGAGCATGCGTGCCGTGCGGAGCTGCTCGATGCCGAAGCGCTGACACAAGCCGCGGCCCGCGCCGGCAACATCGCTATCCCGCTTGTCAAGCAACTGACTGCGCGCGTGGCGCAGCGCGACCCCGAGGCGGCGAAATACGTGCACTGGGGGGCGACGAGCCAGGACATCATCGACACGTCGCTCGTCTTGCAGCTGCGCGATGCCTTCGACTGGTTCGACGAGCACCTCGCGTCGGTGGCTGACACGCTTGCCGCGCAGGCCGAGCGCCACCGCGCGACGCCGATGATCGGGCGCACCTGGCTGCAGCAGGCGCTGCCGATCACGCTCGGCCTGAAATTCGCGCAGTGGCTCGACGCGCTCGATCGGCACCGCATCCGTTTTGCGCAATTGCGCGCTCATGCGCTGGTGCTGCAATTCGGCGGTGCCGCCGGCACTCTCGCCAGCCTTGGCGAGCATGCCCAGGCAGTGGCCCAGGCGCTATCGGATGAATTGGCACTGCCGTTGCCGCTCGTCCCGTGGCATACGCAGCGCGACCGGCTCGTCGAAGTCGCCACCACGCTCGGCCTGCTCACGGGCACGCTAGGCAAAATCGCGCGCGACGTGTCGCTGCAAATGCAATCGGAGATCGGCGAGCTGGCCGAACCTTCGGGTGCTGGCAAGGGTGGCTCGTCGACGATGCCGCACAAGCGCAACCCGGTCGGCTGCGCAGCGGTGCTGAGCGCGGCCACGCGCATGCCGGGCCTTGTTTCGACGATGCTGGCGGCGATGGTGCAGGAGCACGAACGCGCGCTCGGCGGCTGGCAGGCCGAATGGGAAACGCTGCCCGACATCGTGCGCCTCGCTGGAGGCGCCGTCGCCCAGATAGGCGAAATCGCGCAGGGCATGGAGATCGATCGCGACCGCCTGAGCGCCAATCTCGATCTCACGCGCGGGCTCGTCCTGGCCGAAGCGGTCATGCTCGCACTGGGCGAGTCGATGGGCAGGCTGGAGGCGCATCGGCTCGTGGAAGCGGCGTCCCGCGAAGCGCTGCAAAGCGGGCGTACGCTGCGCGAGGTGCTGGCTGGCCGCCCCGAGGTCACGCAGCGGCTCGACACCTCGCGCCTCGATGCCCTCTTCGATCCGGCGCAATACGCCGGGCTGGCCCTTCCATTCGTCGACGCGGTGCTCGACGCGCACCGCGCATCGCTGGTCACTCAGGAGTCCCCATGAACGAAGACCAACGCTACGACGCCGGCATGACCGTGAGACGGGCCGTGCTCGGCGACGCTCATGTCGATCGATCGCTCGCCAACCGTAACGAATTGACGAGCGAGTTTCAGGCCCTCATCACCCGGTATGCATGGGGGGAAATCTGGACGCGCGAAGGGCTGCCGCGCCATACGCGCAGCCTGCTCACCATCGCGATGATGGTCGCGCTGAACCGTGGCGAGGAACTGGCGCTGCACCTGCGCGCTGCAAAAAACAACGGCGTGACGCGCGACGAAATCAAGGAAGTGCTGCTGCAGACTGCAATTTATTGCGGTGTACCCGCGGCAAATTCGGCCTTCCATCTGGCCGATCGCATCTTCCGCGAGGAGGACGGCGCCCCGGCCTGACAGCCAGGTCGCCGCCCGCCAGCCGCCGGGCGGCGGGTGCGACGGCAAGCCGTCCCCCGGCCGCAGTCAGGCCGCCTCGAGCCGCGCGCGCAGATTGCGCGCGGCCTGCACCATGTTCGCCAGGGCCGCCTCGACTTCAGGCCAGTCGCGCGTCTTCAGCCCGCAGTCGGGGTTGACCCAGAGGCGCTCGGACGGAATCACGGCGCACGCACGCTCGAGCAGCCGCTCCATCGATTCAACGCTCGGCACCCGCGGCGAATGGATGTCGTAGACGCCCGGTCCAATGTCGTTCGGATAAGAGAATTCGCCGAACGCGTCGAGCAACTCCATCGCCGAACGGGACGTCTCGATCGTGACGACGTCGGCATCCATTGCGGCTATTGCCTCGAGAATATCGTTGAACTCGGAATAGCACATGTGCGTGTGAATCTGCGTCTCGTCGGCCACCCCACCGGCGGCAATATGGAACGCGCGCACGGCCCAGCCCAGATAAGCGGACCATTCGGCGCGCCGCAGCGGCAGCCCCTCGCGCAATGCGGGCTCGTCGATCTGGATGATGCGAATGCCGGCCTTCTCCAGGTCGAGCACCTCGTCGCGTACCGCGAGCGCGAGCTGAAGCGCCGTCTCCTCGCGCGGCTGATCGTCGCGCACGAACGACCACTGAAGCAACGTCACGGGGCCCGTCAGCATGCCCTTCATCGGACGCGCGCTCAGCGATTGCGCATAGCGGGCCGTCTCGACGGTGATCGGCTCGGGCCGGTAAACGTCGCCATAAATGATCGGCGGCTTCACGCACCGCGAGCCGTAGCTCTGCACCCAACCGTTCTCCGTGAACGCATAGCCCCACAACTGTTCGCCGAAGTACTCGACCATGTCGTTGCGCTCGGCCTCGCCATGCACGAGTACATCGAGATCGAGCGCTTCCTGCCGCCGCACCGCCAACTCGATCTCGGCACGCATGCGTTCCAGGTAGTCGAGAGCCCCCAGCTCGCCGCGCCGGTATGCGGCGCGCGCCTGACGGATCGACGAGGTCTGAGGGAACGAGCCGATCGTCGTCGTTGGCAATAAAGGCAACTGCAATGCCGCTTGCTGCACGCGGGTGCGTTCGTCGAACGGACTTTTGCGCAGCGTATGCGATTCGGTAACGCTCGCCACCCGCTTTCGAACGAGCGCGTTGACGACGGCATGCGAGGCTCGACGCGCGTCGAGCGCTGCGCGGGCCGCTTCGATGGCTGGCTGCGCGGCCTGAGGATCCGCAAGCGCAACGGCTACCGAGTGGACTTCATCGAGCTTCTCGGTTGCGAATGCAAGCCATGACTTGAGTGCCGGATCGAGCTTGCGCTCGGTCGCAAGGGAGACCGGTACGTGCACGAGCGAGCACGACGGCGCGATCCACAACGCCTCGCCGCGCGCCGCGTGCACCTCATGCAACGACTCGCCGATCGCGGCAAGGTCCGCACGCCAGATGTTGCGTCCGTCGATGACGCCGACCGAGAGCACAGTGCCCGCGGGCAGCGCGGCCTGCCAGGCATCGAGCTGGCCGCGGCCGCGCACGAGATCGATGTGCACCCCGCCGACGGGTAGACGGGCGATGCGCGACGCATGCTCGGCCGCCGAGCCGAAATACGTCGCGAGCAGGATCTTCAACCGGCAAGCGCCGAGCGACTCGTACGCGTCGTCGAATGCCGTCAGCCAGCGCTGGTCGAGATCGGTGCAGAGCACGGGCTCGTCGAGCTGTACCCATTCGACACCGCGAGCCGCGAGTGCATCGAGTACGCGCGCATATCGCTCGACGAGCGCCGGCAGCAGCGAAAGCCGGTCGAAGCCCGCAACATGGCTCTTCGAGAGCCAAAGGTAGCTGATCGGCCCGACAAGTTGCGGCTTGGCCGCGTATCCTGCCGCCAGCGCCTCGTCCAGGTCGTCGAAGAGCCCGCTCGCGCCCTCGCCGAAACGCGTCTCGGGTCCGAGCTCCGGCACAAGGTAGTGGTAGTTGGTATCGAACCACTTCGTCATTTCCATGGCGGGCTGCGCCGGGTTGCCGCGCGCCAGCTCGTAGTACTGGGCAAGCGTCAGATGCGCGGCATCGAAGCCGAACCGGGCCGGCAGCGCGCCAAGCAGGGCACTGGCGTCGAGCATCGGATCGTAGTACGAAAAATCGCCCACCGAGACGAAGTCGAGGGACGCGGCCCGCTGCGCGCGCCAATGGCGTTCGCGCAAGGCGCGCGCGGTGGCGCGCAAAGAGGCTTCGTCGGCCTCTGCGCGCCAGAACGACTCTTGCGCGAACTTCAACTCGCGGTGCGCGCCGATGCGAGGGAATCCAAGAATATGAGTGCGAGGCATGAAAGGCTCCAAACAGAATGGCGGCCAGTCTGCGAGACGCGCTATCATTCATCAAGCGACATGTTTTCATGATTCTATGAATTTCATTCATATTCATTTCCACTTGCACCATGCTTGAAATTCGACACCTGCGCTCGCTCGTGGCCATCGCCGAATCGGGCAAGCTGGTGGCGGCGGCCGAACGCGTGCACTTGAGCCAGTCGGCGCTTTCGCATCAGATTCGCGATATCGAAGCGCACTACGGCGTGTCGCTCTTCGAGCGCACGAAGCAAGGCCTGCGCTTCACCCAGGCGGGCGACCGACTGCTCGCGCTCGCGCGCGAAATGCTTGTCGCCGTGGCGGCCGCAGAGCGCGACCTCGTGCGCTTGAAGGGCGATACGGAAGGCGAACTGCGGATCGTGCTCGAATGCCACACGTGCTTCGACTGGTTGATGCCCGTGATGGACGAATTCCGCCGCCGCTGGCCCGAAGTCGAAGTCGACCTCGTCGCGGGCTTTCACGCCGACCCGCTGCGGCTCATCGACGCAGGCAAAGCCGACGTCGTGATCGGCTCGAAGCCCGAGCGCAGCCGCGGCCTGCATGTCGCACCACTCTTTCGCTTCGAAATTCTGGTCGTGCTCGCCAACGAGCATCGGCTGCGCAACAAGCGCCGCGTCGAAGCGAACGACCTGGTCGGGGAAACCCTGATCACGTACCCGGTACCGGAAGCCCGGATCGATCTGATCCGGGAAGTGCTGGCACCCGCCGGCATCGAACTCCCGCGACGGACGGCCGAACTGACGATCGCCATCATGCAGCTCGTCGCAAGCCGCCGCGGCATTGCAGCGTTGCCGAATTGGGGTGTCAAAAACTATGTGGACCACGATTACGTGCTGGCGAAGCGCGTTGGCACGCGCGGGCTGTGGAGCGAGCTCTACGCGATCGGCGGTGCACAGGTGACGGCCAAACCGTATTTCGCCGACTTCGTCTCGATCGTGCGAGACAGTTGCGCCGCGCAACTCGACGGCATCGAGTTACTGCCGCAGGCAGCCGCTGCCTGAGCTTCTGCATCCGCTTTGCCGCGTGCGCTCGGGCACGGAACACAGGGCACGTCTGCCGCAAGCTGATTGCAAAGGCGAAACGGCGCGGGCCTGTTCGATGAGACTTATCGATTTCCCGCAAGCGCTCTTCACTTCCCGACACCTGTGCCGTTAATGCAACAAAGCGTTAAAAAACGCTTCGGCGCTGGCATCGATCGGCGAGCGCATCAGATAATCGCCCTGTGTCAGGAGAGAAATCATGGAAGCAAAGCCCACCAAAATTCCGCCCCCAGACAAAGTGTCCAGCCCGGACCCGGAACCGGTAGGCGTCGAATTCATGGGCGCCGGGCTGCCCGAGCACGTTCGCGCATTCTTCGACGAGCAACGCAATTCTTGCGAGTCGACCTGAGCCCGCACGGTGACGGGTTCAGGTCAGCAGCATCGGCCGCGCAATTCGACGATGCGCGACGCAGGGGCGCTGGCGCCACAAACGTGACGAACGGGTAAGAGCGGGCAAGGCCGCATCTCTTCTCTCTTGGCTGCGCCAGTGCATACTACGCACTGGCCGCTTTTCGCTCGTTGCCGGCTTGCCGGCGCTTCACGCTCATTTCATCCGATGAACCTTCGTTTGCGCGCCACCTTGCTTGGCGCTGCCGTGCTTGTTGCCGCCGTCACGGCGATGCCCGCCCGGGCCGGCGCGGACGGCGACGACACACCGCTCATCAACGTCGTCGCCCTGGCCTCCCAGCGGCTGGCGCTGGCGGTGCCCGTCGCCCAGTGGAAGTGGGCCAACAACCGGCCCATCACCGATGCGCCGCGCGAAACCGCGCTGCTCGCCGACGTCGAGCATCGCGCGCAAGCGGCAGGAGTTGACGCCGCCTATGCGCGCGCGTTTTTCCAGGATCAGATCGACGCCAGCAAACAAGTGCAGGACGCGCTCTTCGCGCAGTGGCGCGCAAGCGCGCCGCCGGCCGGGCCCGCGCCTGACCTCGCCGCGAACACGCGCCCGGCGCTCGATCGGCTCACCCAGGCGCTCGTCGCCGGTCTTGTGCGGGCCGGCTCGCTGAGCTCGGCGCCTGATTGCCCTGTCCGTCTGGCCCGAAGCATCCAGACCTGGAAGACGATGACCCGATATGACGCCATTCAGGCACGCGCGCTACCCACGGCGCTTGCACACGTATGCAAGAACGGCGGCGTGGCACAGATCAGCTGAGCAAGCTCAGGCGGCGGGAAGGCCGCCCTGCTCCAGCGCCGTCTCGCACGGGCTGCCGCTTGGAAGAACTGGCAGAACTGGCGGAACCGGCAGCAGCGGCACGATCTCGAGGCCACGCTCGAGATGCGCGGAGAGAATGCGGTAGGTGGACAGGTCGAAGCCAGCGTTGGTCCCGTCGGTCACCAGCTCGGCTGCAGCAGCCATCGACAGGGCCGACCCGAGATAGCGCCACCGATCGACTACGTGAAAATGCGCTGAGCCCGCGGCCTCGCCGCGCTCCTCGAATGCGATGGCACTGCCGAACGGCCATGCGGCAGAGGTCGGGTCCGTCCTGCTGGCGCGCACCGCCCGATTGAACGTCGGCCGCAAGGCCTCGACCCACTGCGCTTCGACGAGTAACGCGCCCACTTCTCCACCGGTTTCGCGCCATTCCAGGCGCCTCACCTGCTGCGCGATGCGCAGTTCGCGGGCAGACCGGCGCTCGCCCGCCAGATGTGCCCGCACGCGCTGCCGCAGCCGCACGCTGCGCCCGACGTAAAGCGCCGCGCCGGATTCGTCGAAGAAGGCATAGACGCCACAGCCCGGCGGCACCTGATCGAGGACGTCCTCGGTAATGTCGCCGGCAATACGGTAGCGGCGCAGCGTACGCTCGACATGCTCGCGCAGTACCTCGACGGGCCACAGGCCGTGCAATCGGCGCCAGAACTGCCAGAGCAGGTCGGCATCGGCGAGCGCGCGGTGCCGGGCGAGCGGGACGAGCCCATGCCGGTCGATCAGCGCGTCGAGGCCATGCCGCTTCTCGCCCGGCTGCAGCGCGCGCGAGAGACGCACCGTGCAAAGAACGTCCGGATTGAAGCTGAAGCCCGCGCGACTGAATTCGCTGCGCAGAAAGCCGCGATCGAAATTCGCGTTGTGAGCGATGAAGAGCTTGCCCTCCAGCCGGCCGTGAAGTTCGGCCGCGATGTCATCGAACGCGGGTGCGCCGCGCACCATATCATCGGTAATGCCGGTGAGCTGCTGAATGAAAGGCGGGATGGGCTGATGCGGGTTGACCAGCGTGGTCCAGCGGGTGACGCCTGACGCGCCTGCCTCCACAATGCCGATTTCGGTGATGCGGTGGTCGGCGACCGACCCGCCCGTCGTTTCGAGGTCGACGAAAACAATGGGGGTTTCGACTGCCGGGCTCGGCAACGGTGAATCTGACATAAAAAAAGGCGCTCGGTAGGGCTTCGATGATCGAAGTATGCACCAGCCGAGCGCCTGCTTCGATACCGGCTCCGCTCACCGCGAGGCGGCGCGCCGGTACGCGAGGATAGGCGTGTATTTACAGCGGACGAATATTGGCGGCCTGCTTGCCTTTCGGCCCCGTCTTCACATCGAATTGAACGCGCTGGCTTTCCTTCAGCGACTTGAACCCTTCCGCCTGGATTTCCGAGAAATGCGCAAACAAATCTTCGCCGCCCCTATCGGCCGTGATAAAACCGTAGCCTTTAGCATCGTTGAACCATTTGACGATACCGGTTTCCATAGTACTAATTCCCTCGAGATTTAATGAGACGGGCAGCGCCCTCCACCGAAAAAACTTGTTGCCGCGCCGCCCCCAGTCTCTCCGCCCAGGGCCGCCGCCAAGTCGATCCGGCGCTGCTTTTATAAAGGTAACGGCAACCGGTCGTCAAGAAATTTTTCATTAACTGGACACTTCGGACATTGAACGCGCACAGCCTGAAATGGAACCGCCTAATGCGCGTCAATATTACCTGGGTGGGTATGCGCAACCACTATTCCAAAGAAAAATATACCGGATCGAAACAAAGCCTTTCTAATGTAAGTATTTTTCCGGGTTGTGCGGCGCTGTGGCGCGCCGGATGATCGGACTAGATGTACCCGCACGGGAGACCGCCATGTCAATAACAGCTTTCAAGCACCTGCTTCGGCGGGTGCTGCATCTTTCTGCGCCGCCTGCGCGCGAGCGCCTCTCCACCACCTACCCCGCGCCGACGATTCCTCTCGATCCCTTCTGGCACGGAGACCATTGGCAAAACCTGCTTGCTTCGCCAATGGACGCTCGCCACTATGTCATGGAGGACTGGGCGGTGCCGCCCGGAGACGCACTCGACGCTCCGCGCGCCGCGTGGTCCAAGGATTCGCGCAGTCCACGCCGTTCGCACTGACAGTTCGGCGCGGGCTTTCCACCCGCACAAAAAAAAGCGCGCGGCGCAAGGCCGCGCGGAACGGGTTGGAGATCTCTTTCGGGTGAAAAAGAGTCTGCTCTCGCAGAGCGGTCAGTGTAGCAACTGTGCTTATCCTGATTAGCGTCTGAACAGACAAACCTCTTTTTCGCCCGCAGAAACAATCCACGCCTTTTTTCTGCCCTGTTTCGGTGGCGTGACGGTTCCGCCCCTGTGTCCTAAACACAACATCGCCAATTGGCCGCATTCGACCGCCGCACCCCTACGCCAGCCACGAAGCCTTGCCCTGCAAGGCTTTCCAGCCATCGAAGCGCCATTGCGCGAGTGCAAATACATTATTGCCAAATCAGAAATGGCGGTTCTGCGGTAACGCTCATTTACACTCGGCGCAGTTGGGAAACAGATGAAGTTGTTTTGTTGCGGGCCCGTATTCGTGTCGTTTCGCCTCTCGCCTAATAGGGCACGAACATTTCCCGAGGCCGTCAATAAATCCTGTTCTGGAGCGATAACATGAGAAAGACTCTATTGGTCGGCGCCCTCGCGGGCGTATTTGCATCGATGGCTCATGCGCAAAGCAGCGTCACGCTGTACGGCTTGATCGACGCGGGCATCACGTACACGAACAATTATCAGGGCCACAGCAACTGGCAACAGACGAGCGGCATGATCAACGGCAGCCGCTGGGGCTTGCGCGGTGCCGAAGATCTCGGCGGCGGCCTCAAGGCAATCTTCACGTTGGAAAACGGCTTCAACATCAACACCGGTACGCTCGGCCAACAGAGCCGCGAGTTCGGCCGTCAGGCCTACGTCGGCCTGTCGAGCGAACAGTTCGGTACCGTCACACTGGGCCGCCAGTACGACGACGTGGTGCAATACCTCGGGCCGCTGGCGCTCACCGGCACGCAATACGGCGGCACGACGTTCGCCCACCCGTACGACAACGACAACCTCGACAACTCGTTCCGGGTAAACAATTCCGTTCATTATCAAACGCCTAGCTACGGCGGCTTCAAGCTGGGCGCGATGTACGGTTTCTCCAACTCGGCGGGCGCGTTCTCGAACAACCGCGCGTACAGCATCGGCGCGTCGTACAACTGGGCCGGCTTCAACTTCGCGGCCGCTTATCTGCAAGTGAACAATGGCTTGTCGTCGAACACGACGACGGCTCTCGGAACAAACACGGGCGGCGCGGTAACCGACTCCTACTTCACCGCGGGCCGCCAGCGCATTTGGGGCGCAGGCCTGAACTACACGTTCGGCCCGGCGACCGCAGGTTTCGTATTTACGCAGTCGCGCGTCGACAACCTCACGACCATCGCCAACGTGGGGACGCTCCCGGGCTCGAACTCGATGCGCTTCAACAACTATGAAGTCAACGCGCGGTACGCACTCACGCCGTCGTTGAGCCTCGCGGGCGAGTACACCTTCACGGACGGCAGGCTGAACAACGCCGATCCGAAGTGGCACACCGTCGGGCTGCAAGCCGACTACATGCTCTCGAAGCGGACCGACGTCTATCTGGAAGGCGAGTACCAACACGTGAGCCAGGATGGCACGGGCCTCACGGCGTATATCAACGGTCTGCGCCCGTCGACTACGCCGAATCAGGTCGCCGTGACCGCCGGCATCCGTCACCGGTTCTAATACGATTGGAACGAAAGGCTGTACGCTCGAAGGCGCCGCTCGCGGCGCCTTTTTTTATGTCCCATGTGTCTGGCGCTCCCGCTTGCACGCTTGCACGCTTTATTCGCCCGGCTGCGGATAGCGCACGTCGAGCACATCGATCTGCTCGATGCCGGCCGGCGTATGGAGCGTCACCGAATCGCCGATACGCGCCTTGAGCAGCGCCCGCGCGACCGGCGAAATCCAGCTCACGTGGCCGCGGTCGAGGTCAACCTCGTCGACACCCACGATCGTCACCGTATGCGACTCGCCATCTTCGGTCGCATATTCGACCGTTGCACCGAAAAACACCTGATCGACGTTCTCCTGGCGGCTGCTGTCCACCACCTCGGCCAAGTCGAGCCGCTTCGTGAGGAAGCGAATCCGCCGGTCGATTTCTCTCAGCCGGCGCTTGCCATAGATGTAATCGCCGTTCTCCGATCGATCCCCGTTCGACGCCGCCCAAGAGACGAGCTTCACGACATCCGGCCGCTCGGTATCGATGAGATGCAAGAGCTCGTCGCGCAGGCGCTTGTGGCCCGCGGGGGTAATGTAATTCTTTGCGCCGGCCGGAACCTCCGGCTGGGCAATATCGGTATCGTCGTCGGCTTCGCCGCTCGACTCTTTGACAAAGGCCTTGTTCATTCTGACTACCACTGCTTCGATTCAATGAATTTTCAAGCGTACACGATCGCGGCGGCGATAATAAGGGGCCTTGCCCGCCGAGCCGCCCGGCCGGTCCCCGCTCGGGGGCTTCAAGCCCGCGTCACATCGGCGTGACATGATGTCCAACGATGGGAGAACGAACCGAACCATGCGCCTTGCCTCGACGATCGCAACCTACGGCGCAGACCCAGCCGGCCTGATCTGCGGCTTCCGCTTCCGCTTCGAGGAGCCGGGCACGCCCGTGAGCGCCGAGGACATTATTGAAGTGCTTACGGCGGAAAGCGATTCGAGCGAGCGCGCCGAATTCTTCTGGCTGCACTTCAATCTCGCCCATACGGCGAGCGAACCCTGGATGAAGGCGCATCTCGAGCTGCCAGATGCTTTTTTCGAGGCGGTGGGTAACGAATCGCATTCGACGCGAATCGAGCGGCATGAGGGCGGGCTTTTGGCCGCGATCAACGACGTGGTGTTCGACTTCGACTACGGCCCACCACAAATCGCGACACTGTGGGCCTACACCCATCGGCGCATCCTCATCACCGCGCGCCTCAAACCGATGCGTTCGGTCGACACGCTGCGCGAAGCCGTCAAGCGTGGCGAAACGTTTCACTCGTCTGCCGATCTGCTCGTGCACCTCATGCGCGATCAGGCCGATCTCATGGCCGACATCGTGCGGCGCACGAGTGTGGAAGTCGATCGTGCCGAAGACCGGTTCCTTGCCGAAAAGGCTCAAGCCGGTCAGCACGAATTGGCCGCCATGCGACGCGTGCTCGTCCGGCTGCAGCGGATGCTCGCCCCGGAACCCGGTGCGATGTTTCGCCTGCTTGCACGTCCGCCGCTGTGGCTCGACGCGGCCGACATTCAGAGCCTGCGCGAAACGACCGAAGAGTTCTCGCTCGTGCTCGGCGACATGGCCGGCCTCGTCGATCGAATCAAGCTGCTGCAGGAAGAAATCGCCGCCCGCCTGAACGAGCAGAGCAACCGCACGCTGTTCACCCTGACGCTCGTGACCGTGCTGGCGCTGCCGATCAATATCGTGGCCGGCTTCTTCGGCATGAACGTGGGCGGCGTACCGTTCTCGAACAACGAGCACGGCTTCTGGCTGATGGTGATCTTCGTGGCGGGCTTTACCGCGCTCGCCGGCTGGTGGGCATTCCGGCGGCGCCAGTCGCGTTGACCGCCATCCTCCGCCCGCGCAAAAGAAGATGCAAAGGGCTCTTCCCTTTTTCCGCGAGGCTGCTATAATTTCGCTTCTGCGTGCGGCTGTAGCTCAGTTGGATAGAGTACTTGGCTACGAACCAAGGGGTCGTGGGTTCGAATCCTGCCAGCCGCGCCACCTTTTCGAGAGCCTTCTTCACGGAAGGCTCTTTTGTTTCACCGAAGTCAGGTGAAGCGTGTTTGTTTGCGTGCGGCTGTAGCTCAGTTGGATAGAGTACTTGGCTACGAACCAAGGGGTCGTGGGTTCGAATCCTGCCAGCCGCGCCACCTATAAAGGGCCTTCCAGTCGGAAGGCCCTTTGTCTTTTTGGCCGGCGCCGCGGCGCGGATTCCTCGGTTACTTGCCCGGCTCGGCACCCAAAGCGCCACCCCGGCGCCACCCCGGCACTACCCCAAAAGGCGCAGACCCTCCGCCCCGCTCCGCCTGGCACTCAGTAGTCGGCGCGTTCGCGCTCGATGCGC
The DNA here is from genome assembly GCF_034424545.1 of Trinickia caryophylli. Taxonomy (NCBI): domain Bacteria; kingdom Pseudomonadati; phylum Pseudomonadota; class Betaproteobacteria; order Burkholderiales; family Burkholderiaceae; genus Trinickia; species Trinickia caryophylli. The sequence goes on from NZ_CP139970.1 coordinate 956,101, forward strand.
ATACCGCCGTCGTGCCGATGATGGCCGTCGTCGCTCGGGCGCTCGCGCGCGATGCGCATGACGTCGGGGTTCGTTCGCACACGGCGCATGACGTTGGCCAGATGCACGCGGTCGCTCACCTGAATCACGAAGCGCAAAACCGTGGATTCGTGCGACAGATCCTCGTCCATTGCGATGTGCACGATGTTCGCATCGGCCGACGTGATGTCCGCTGCCACCCGCGCGAACACGCCCTTCGTATTCTTGACGAGCACTTTTATCGCCACGTCAAACAGACGGCCGGGCTGCGGAGCCCAGGCAACGTCGATCCAACGGCCCGGATCGCGGCGATGAATACGCTGGGCCACGCGGCAATCGGTGGTGTGAATCGCCATACCGAGGCCGATCCCGATGTAGCCCATGATGTCGTCGCCGGGAATTGGCCTGCAGCACGCCGAGAGCTGCACCGACATGCCCTCGGTGCCCGTTATGACCACGGGCGGCGCATGCGGCGCGCTCGCATGCTCGGCGCGGGGGTGATCTTCGTCGGGCTCGCGCCCGTTGATCAGCACCTCGATGCGCTTGGCCATGACGGCAGCCACGCGCCGGCCGAGTCCGATGTCGGCGAAGATCTCCTGCCGGTTCTTGTTGCCCGTCCACTGCACGAGCTTGTCCCAGATCTCGGGCTCGACATCCGCCAGCGAGAGCCCGTAGCCCTTCAAGCTCTGGTCCACGAGACGCTCGCCGAGCTGAACCGACTCGTTGAGCCGCATCGTCTTCAAGTAGTGGCGAATCGCGGAGCGCGCCTTGCCGGTACGCACGAAGCCGAGCCATGCCGGATTCGGCTTCGAGTAGGGCGCCGTGATCACCTCGACGATGTCCCCGCTCTTCAATTCGGTGCGCAGCGGCAGCAATTCGTTGTTGATTTTCACGGCGACGCACTGATTGCCGAGATCGCTGTGAATCGAATAGGCAAAATCGAGTGCCGTCGCGCCACGCGGCAGTGCCATGATCTTCGCCTTCGGCGTGAACACGTAGACCGCATCGGGGAAAAGGTCGATCTTGACGTGTTCGAGGAACTCGCTTGAATCGCCGGCCTCGCTCTGGATGTCGAGCAGCGACTTGAGCCACTGGTGCGCGCGCTTTTGTACGTCGTTGAGATCGGCGCCGCCGTTCTTGTAGAGCCAGTGCGCCGCCACGCCCGCCTCGGCGATCTCGTGCATCTTGCGCGTGCGCACCTGGAATTCGATCGGCGCGCCGAAGGGACCTACGAGCGTCGTGTGAAGCGACTGGTAGCCATTGACCTTCGGGATCGCGATGTAATCCTTGAACTTTCCCGGCACCGGCTTGTATAGCGCATGCAGTGCGCCGATGCAGGTATAGCATTCGAGCGCGCTACCCACGACCACGCGAAAGCCATAGACGTCGAGCACCTGAGAAAACGAAAGCTGCTTGTCGCGCATCTTCTTGTAGATGCTGTAGATCGTCTTCTCGCGCCCGGTCACTTCGGCGTCGATATGGGCATCGCCGATTGCGCGCTGCACCGATTCCAGGATCTTGCCGACCACTTCCCGGCGATTGCCCCGCGCGGCCTTCACCGCTTTTTCGAGCGTGGCGTAGCGATTCGGGTTGAAGTTGGCGAAGCTGAGGTCCTGCAGCTCGCGGTAGGTGTTGTTCAGGCCGAGGCGGTGCGCAATCGGTGCGTAGATATCGAGCGTTTCGCGGGCGACGCGGCGGCGCTTTTCGGGGGGCACCGCCCCGAGCGTACGCATGTTGTGCAGCCGGTCCGCGAGCTTGACCAGGATCACGCGCACATCGCGCGCCATCGCAAGCAGCATCTTGCGGAAGTTCTCGGCCTGCGCCTCCTCGCGATTGCGGAATTCCATCTTGTCGAGCTTCGACAGGCCGTCGACGAGCTCGGCCACTTTCGCGCCGAAGCGCTCGGCGAGCTCCGCCTTCGTCACGCCCTGATCTTCCATGACGTCGTGCAGAAGCGCCGCCATGATCGCCTGCGCGTCGAGCTTCCAACCCGCGCACGTCTCCGCCACGGCGACGGGGTGCGTAATATACGGCTCACCGCTTTGGCGGTACTGGCCGAGGTGCGCCTCGTCGCTGAAATGGAATGCCGCCTTGACCTCCTTGATCTCCTCCGGGCTCATATAGCCCGCCAACATCGACGTGAGCTTGGCGATCGAGACGACGTCGTGCTTGCGAGGCTGCTCGGGAGTGGCCGTCGGGCCGAAGAGGTGGCGGAAGGACTGCTCGAGGACGGCGTCGATGTACTTGCGCGCGGGGCCGGCGCTTTCCGAATCGTGCTCGTGCTCGACGTTCACCGCGTCGGCGGCGGAGGCGGACGATGGAATGTTGCTCATATTCGCCTCCGTGCGGTTGCTTGAGGAGTGGCGCGGGCGGGATGTGCTGCTGCAGCAAAAGCGTGGCGCCGGCGCGCGGCACCACGCGCAATGCTCAGACCGGAACCTTCTTCAACATCTCGATACCGACCTGCCCCGCCGCGATCTCGCGCAGCGCGAGTACCGTGGGCTTATCACGGCTCTCGAGCTTCGGCGTATGACCTTGGGCAAGCTGACGAGCACGATAGGTTGCGGCAAGCGCCAGCTCGAAACGATTCGGGATTTGCTTCAGGCAATCTTCGACGGTAATACGGGCCATGTTCGAAACTTCCTTCTCAGTATGTTGCTCATTCTACCTTATGTGCGCAATGGCTCTGCCCCGCGCCGCATCATTCGGCATGGGGCAGATGAATCCCCAGTTCGACGAACAGCTCGCTATGGCGCGCATATTGCGACGCGAAGCGCAGCCGCGTCGCATCCACTACGCACTGCAACTCGGAGAGCGCGCGTTCGAAATGCTCGTTGATGATCACGTACTCGGCATCGGATGCATGAGCCATCTCGCTGCCCGCCGCCAACAGCCGCCGCGTGATCACGTTCGGCTCGTCCTGGCCGCGCTTTTTCAGGCGCACCTCGAGCGCTTCGAGCGAGGGCGGCAGAATGAAAATCTCCACCGCATTGCGGAACTGCTTCTTGACTTGCTGCGCGCCCTGCCAGTCGATCTCGAGCAGAACATCGTGGCCGCTTTTCATCTGGTCCTCGATCCACAGCCGCGAAGTCGCGTAGTAGTTGCCGTGCACCTCGGCGCTTTCGAGGAACTCGCCGCGGCCGTGACGTGCGAGGAAATCGTCGGCCGTCGTGAAACGGTAATGCTGCCCGTCCTGCTCGCCGGGGCGCGGCTTGCGCGTCGTGAACGAGATCGACAGGCGGATCGCGGGATCCTTGGCGAGCAGCGCGTTCACGAGCGTCGACTTGCCGGCGCCCGAAGGCGCGACCACCATGAAGAGGTTGCCGGGATACACACCGGCGTAAGGGCTGCGAGGCGTGGCATCAGTCATGGGAAGCCTCACTCCAGGTTTTGGACTTGCTCGCGCATCTGCTCGATCAGCAGCTTGAGCGTCATCGACGCATCGGCGAGCTCTTTTGCCGCCGCCTTGGAGCCGAGCGTGTTCGCTTCGCGGTTGAGCTCCTGCATCATGAAGTCGAGCCGCTTGCCGACGCGGCCGCCCTTTTCGATGACGTGGCGCGTTTCGTTCAGATGCGCCGCAAGCCGCGAGAGCTCCTCGGCGATGTCGATGCGAATGCCGTACATCGTCACCTCCTGGCGAATCCGCTCCGCGATTTCCTCGCGCGAAACGATCGTCGCCGCCGCATCGGGCGCCGCGATTCCGAGCGCTTCCTGCAGACGCTCGACGATCTTCTGCTGGTGCTTGGCGATCAACTCGGGCACGAGCGGCGTAATGCGCTGCAAAATCGCTTCCATCTCGGTGACGTTGCCCACGAGCATCGCCGCGAGCTGCGCCCCTTCCCGAGCGCGCACATCGATGAGCTCGCCGATGGCCTGCTTGCCGCAGGCGAGCACGGCGTCGCGCAGCGCATCGGCGGACGCGCCCGTTTCTGCCAGCACGCCGGGCCAGCGCAGGATCTCGCCGGTGCGCATGCGCTCGGCGCCGGGAAACGCCGCGAGCACCGCCTGCTCGAGCTGCGACAACTGGGCGAGCACATCCGTGTTGAGCGTGCCCGCACCCGGGCTTTGGTCGCTGCGCTGCAGATTCACGCGAATGTCCACCTTGCCGCGCGAAAGCTTCGTCATCAGCATTTCGCGCAACGTGGGCTCGCAAACACGCACCTCTTCGGGCATACGGAAGTTCAGGTCCAGAAACCGCGAGTTCACGGTTCGCAATTCGACCGATACGCTGATGCCGGAGGCCGTGCCCGCCGCTGCGATCTCGCGCGTTGCGCTCGCGTAGCCTGTCATGCTGTAAATCATCGTCCGTTCCGGATAGGGCCGTTGCCGGCCGGTTGATCGTGCCGCCCGCCGCTCGTGTGCCGAGCGCGGGGTTGAACGGGCATTATCCCATTTTTGCGGACGCGACCGCCGCGGGCCGGGCCGATTCGGGCCTGCGCAATGCGCGCGTGCGGGGGCGGTAAAATCACGGTTTCCCCTCCTGCTCACCATTGTCTGCCATGACCGAGATCGTCCAACGTCCGAGCGCCCGCCCTGCCGATGCGCTGCGCGACGTTCGCATCACCCGCCACTACACGAAGCATGCCGAGGGCTCGGTGCTCGTCGAGTTCGGCGACACGAAAGTGATCTGCACGGCGAGCGTGCTCGAGCGCGTGCCCGAGTTCCTCCGCGATCGCGGCCAAGGGTGGCTCACGGCCGAATACGGCATGCTGCCACGCGCCACCCATACGCGCAGCGACCGCGAGGCGGCGCGCGGCAAGCAGACCGGCCGCACGCAGGAAATTCAGCGGCTGATCGGGCGGGCGCTGCGCTCCGTGTTCGACCTCGAGCGGCTGGGGCCACGCACGCTGCATATCGACTGCGACGTCATCCAGGCCGACGGCGGTACGCGCACGGCCAGCATCACCGGCGCCTTCGTGGCCGCACACGACGCGGTGACCCGGCTGATCGCCGCCGGGCGTATCGCAACGTCGCCGATCCTCGACTATGTGGCAGCGATCTCGGTGGGCATCTACGAGGGAACCCCGGTGCTCGATCTCGACTACGCCGAAGACTCGCGCTGCGACACCGACATGAACGTCGTGATGACGGGCGAGGGCGGTTTCGTCGAAGTACAGGGGACCGCCGAGGGCGTGCCGTTCTCGCGCGCCGAGATGGACGCGCTGCTCGATCTGGCCGAATCGGGAATCCGGCAGCTCGTCCACAAGCAAAAGGCCGCGCTGGAGGCCGGACGTGACTGATCGCGCCCGGCCGGCGGCCGGCGGCCTCGGCCGTATCGTCGTGGCGTCGAACAATCCGGGCAAGCTGCGCGAGTTTTCGGCGCTCCTCGGTACCGCCGGGATCGAACTCGTCGCGCAAGGGGCACTCGGTGTGCCGGAAGCGCCCGAGCCTCATCCGACGTTCATCGAGAATGCACTCGCGAAAGCCCGGCATGCCGCGCAGGCGACGGGCCTGCCCGCGCTCGCCGACGACTCGGGCCTGTGCGTGCGGGCGCTCGGCGGCGCGCCGGGTGTCTACTCCGCGCGCTTCGCGCAACGGGCGGGCGGCGAAAAAAGCGATGCGGCGAACAACGCGCACCTCGTCGCGCAACTGCGTGATCGAGCCGACCGCCGAGCCGACCGCCGCGCCTACTACTACTGCGTGCTCGTACTGCTGCGGCACGCCGAGGACCCCGAACCGCTGATCGGCGAAGGCCGCTGGCACGGCGAAATCGTCGATGTTCCGCGCGGGGCGAACGGGTTCGGCTACGATCCGCATTTCTTCGTGCCGGCGCTCGGCGCCAGCGCAGCCGAACTCGAGCCGGCCGTGAAGAATGCGCACAGCCACCGCGCCACGGCATTGCGCGCGCTTTTCGCCAGACTCACGGAGGGCGCATGATCAGCCCCGTCAACCCTACCCGCGACGGCGTGGTGTCCGCCTTCCTCGCACCGGGGAAGATCAACCTCGCCTCGCTGCCGCCCCTCGCCCTCTACGTGCACTTTCCGTGGTGCGTGCGAAAGTGCCCGTACTGCGACTTCAACTCACACGAATGGAAGGGCGAGCGCTTTCCAGAAGACGACTACCTCGATGCGCTGCGCGCCGACCTCGAGCAGGCGCTGCCGCTCGTATGGGGGCGTCAGGTGCATACCATTTTCATCGGCGGCGGCACGCCGAGCCTGCTGTCGGCGCGCGGCCTGGACCGCCTGCTTTCGGACGTACGCGCGCTGCTGCCGCTCGATGCCGGCGCGGAAATCACGATGGAGGCGAACCCCGGGACTTTCGAGGCCGACAAATTCGCGCAGTTCAGGGCAAGCGGCGTGAACCGTCTCTCCGTGGGCATCCAGAGCTTCGACGAGCGCCATCTCAAGGCACTCGGGCGCATTCATGGCGGCACCGACGCCCGGCGCGCCGTGGAGATCGCCGCACAGCACTTCGACAACTTCAATCTCGACCTGATGTTCGCACTGCCGCAGCAAACGCTGGAGGAATGCCGTGCCGACATCGAAACCGCGCTGGGCTTCGCTCCGCCGCATCTGTCGCTCTATCATCTGACGCTCGAGCCCAATACGCTCTTCGCGAAGTACCCGCCGGCATTGCCCGACGACGACGCGTCCGCCGACATGCAGGACTGGATTCACGAACGCATGGCCGGCGCGGGCTACGATCACTACGAGGTATCGGCCTACGCGAAACCGCAGCGTCAGTGCAAGCACAACCTCAACTACTGGCGGTTCGGCGATTACCTCGGTATCGGCGCGGGCGCGCATTCGAAGATATCGTTCGCCCACCGGATCGTTCGGCAAATGCGCTACAAGCACCCTGGCACGTTCATGGAGAAGGCGCGCGCCGGTATGCCTGTACAGGACGAGCACGAAGTCGGCACGCGCGACCTGCCGTTCGAATTCATGCTCAACGCGCTGCGGCTCGACGAAGGCTTCCCCGTGCACCGCTTCGTGGAACGTACCGGCCTCACGATGACCTCGATCGAGCCGGCTCTACGGGAGGCCGAACAGCGCGGCTTGATCGCGCGCGACCACGAGCGCATCGTGACCACGCCGCTCGGGCAGCGTTTTCTCAACGACCTGCAGGCGCTCTTTCTCGGTGACAAGGCGCAATAGCGCGTCAGCGGGCCGTTTCGAGTTACAATCGCGCCCTCGGAGGGCTGGCAGAGCGGTCGAATGCACCGGTCTTGAAAACCGGCAAGGCTTCACGGCCTTCGTGGGTTCGAATCCCACGCCCTCCGCCATCCCGCGCATATCGGCCTCTACCGCAACCCGCCGATCGCCGCCTTCGAAAGCCATACCCCACCAAGACGTCCCCTAGGCGAGTTTTCTCGCCTCGACGCACTGCGCTGCGATCCCGCATCGGCTCGGCGCGCGCAGACGAGGCGCCAGCCCGCAGCCTGGGCATTGCCGTTGCTCCGGTTGATCATGCCCTGACGCCACAGCGCATGACGCACCATGAATGCAGAGAAACGCCCGGTACGCGCCGCTGCGGGCGCGCCCGCCGGCACCGACCCGCAGCAGGAGCCGCATACCCTCGACGAGTGCCGTCGCTGCGGACTATGGCACGACGCCACGCAAGGCGTGCCCGGCGCGGGCCCGAAACACGCACCGATCATGATGGTCGGGGAGCAGCCCGGAGACAGCGAAGACAAAGCGGGCAAGCCCTTCGTCGGCCCGGCCGGGCAGTTGCTCGACAACGCGCTGCGCGACGCCGGCGTGGACCGGCACGACGTGTTCGTCACCAACGCGGTGAAGCACTTCAAATGGGAACCGAGAGGCAAGCGGCGCATGCACAAGACACCGGCGCAACGCGAGGTGGATGCTTGCCGTTACTGGCTCGAGCAGGAACTGACGACAGTCGCTCCCCGCGTGATCGTCGCACTGGGCTCGACCGCTCTCAAGGCCCTGCTCGACGACTCGCACGCCCGGCTGCAGGACTACTTCGGCAGGCAAACGAAGCACGGGGAGCACGGGGAGCGCGTGGTGCTGGCCACGTGGCATCCGTCCTACGCGTTACGGGCGCCCGACCCGGATACGCGGCATCGCGCCTACGACGACATCGTCACGACGCTCAGGCACGCGGGCGAAATCGCCAGGCACACCGAGGTTCATCGGCGCAACCGGTGACGCGCCCGCCCCGGCGGCCGTCCTCAGCATTGCATCTGAATGAGTCCCATCGACAGCGCCTTCATCATCGCCGCGCTGCGCGAAGTCGCGTTCAGCTTCATTTTCGCGTTCTGAACGTGAAAGTTGACCGTATGGATCGAGCAGTCGAGTATCCGGGAAATCTCCCAGCTCGACTTGCCGCGCGCAATCCACTTAAGGCATTCGGACTCGCGCGGCGTCAGCCTGGGCGCGCCCGATCGCAGCTGACTATCGCGGTGCGGCACGAACGTCTCGAACGCCGCGTCTCGAACGAGCGCCAATGCGGCCAGATGAGACTTGCAAGCCGCGCTCACCACGTCGGCGGCCCCCGCGCTCGCAAACGAAAGCATGCCGACTTCGCCCGCCGGGCCATGGATCGGAAAGGCGACGCCCGCTTTCACGCCATATCTCATCGCCTGCTCGTAGATGCCGCGCCCGTCGGCCGCCATGAACTCGTCCGCGAACCATATCTTCGGGCTCGTGCGTGCCAGGCAGTGCTGGTACACCGGGTCGATTTGCAAATAGTGGTTTTCTTCGTAGAGTCGCGACCAGGCCCGAGGATAATTGTCCCGCTGAAAAATATCCCCATTCCTCAAACCGTCCCTGAAATTAAGAAAAAACTTTGTATATTCGAACCCGCACTCCTTTCCGAGCGAAGACAGATTATCGAACCACGCCTGAATGTTGGGCGCATGGGAGAGCCCCCATGCGACGCGCGCAAACTCTTCATTCATGAAGACCTCACAGAGTGTGAGACGCTTTGAACAGCGCGCCCGCCTCCCCGACAGCGGTGACCCCGTCGCGCCATTTAGATCTGAATATATAAAGGCTCGATGTTATTTGCAACATCATTTTGCATCGGTCTTTCCTAGATAATGAAACCGTCCTTCCCAGCCACACCATATACATAAGAATCAAAAAAAATGTGTCGCACACCGGATGCCAGCGCATTACCAATTTATGCAAATTTGCTCGAATCCCCTCAACGTTTGGGAGTTCCGGCTACAAAACGGAAAAGCTCGACTAACCTGGATTGACCGGAATCGGCTGGCGAGCGCGGTTGCGTTTCGCCAGCCGCCGTTCGCGGAGCTCATCCATGAAAATGCTCAGATGCCGGGTGCTGGCCGTTGTTATCGCCGCGCTTCCGTCGTTGGTCCGACCTCAGCCGCCAGACATCTCCGTGTCGCCCGCCCCTTCGGCGTCGGCAGTCGAAACACAGCGTGCAACGCCGCAACGTCAGGCGGCCGAGCAGTCGCTGCGGATACTCGCCTCCCGCCCGTTGCTTAACACCGACCCCCGCAGCGGCAGCCGCATCCTGGATATCGACGATGTTCGCGCGCTTCGCGACGCGACGATCGGCTATGGCTTCGAAGTCCACGTCGTCGACCCGAAGCGGCTGCTGGACGGCGGTTCCATCGACGCGAGCCTGATTCGAAGCGGCGTCTGGCGCTTCGCGATATTGCTCGCCGGCAAGCCGATAGGACTCATGACCGTCGCACGCATCGATGGCCGCTGGCAGATGGTCGAAGTCGGCGCTTCCACCCTCGCAAAAGACATCGCCGACGTTGTCGGCGGCTATGCCGACGATCGCCCCGCGCCGCAAATGCGCTTCATCCGCAGCCCCCAGGCCGTCGCCGACTTCATCGAAATCATCCCGCCGCCGACGCGCGAATCGGCTTCCGCGCGCGGCTACGTTCCGCTCCTGAGTGCGAGCGAGATGATCGATCCCGCTGCGGCATCGCTCCCCGCTGCAACAACCGCCAAACGCGCCGCACGCACCGAACGCGAAATCATCGAAGCCTTGCGGACCAACGTTCGCCGCGGCATGCGAGAGCCGCGCTTCAACCGTCAGGAGTCCGCCCCGTGACCCTTTCGCCAGCCGCCCCGCTTACAGCGGGCACCCTCGTTCTCTCCCTGTTTTGCCTGCCCGCCTCGGCCGGTTCGCAACGGCTCGGCGTACCGCTCGTGCAGCAACAGCACAGCGAGTGGTGCTGGAGCGCCGATGCGAGTGCGCTCCTGGCCTTTCGCGACGTGAGCTACGCGCAATGCCGGATCGCCAACTGGGTCGACTCCGTCGACTATGCCTGCGGTCCTTATCCGTTTTATTGGAACGATCGGGCCAACGAACCCAACTATCTTGCCGGCACCACAGGCATCTCGGGCATCTTATGGTCGCTCGGGCGACGCGACTCCCGGTACTACAGCGGCCCGCTCTCGTTCGCGGCAACTCGCGCGGCAATCGGCAGCGGCGCGCCGATCACGGTCCTCTGGAGCTGGCGCTCGGGCGGCGGGCATTTCATCGTGGTCGAGGGCTATGGCGACGACGGGACGATGCTCTATTTCATGAACCCCTGGCCCGGCGAAGGGGCCGGCTACGGCAACTACCGCTGGGTCCGCTACGGCACCGGAGACATGGGCACGCACGTGTGGTCGGAATCGTTGATCGTTTACTGAATAGCGTGCGCAAGCGCGCGAGGCAGGGCGAATCGGGATGGCAAACGGCGCGGCATGACCTACCCTTCATGCAGGGTTCCGATCGCGCTCCCGCGAGCGCTCTGCACAACGTGGTGTCGCGCCATGACTGCCGCCTTTGTTCGCCGCTTACCCGCGCCGCGTGCCCGCGGGTACTGGCTGCTCCTCCCCCTGATCGGCTCGCTGCTTTTCGCCGGAGGTTGCACCTTCACGCCGCCCGGCCGTCCATCCGCGCTGACGCTGCCGCCCCCCGCGGCCGTCAACAGTGCAACGCTCGACGAATACCGGCTGAGCGTGGCCCGGCGCATCGTCGAGCGCAATCCCTCCTACGTCAACAAGCGTGCGCCGCAAGCGATGCTGCGCTCGCTCGTCGTCGTCGCGTTCACTGTCGATCGCGAGGGCAAGGTGGCATCTTCGTCGATTTATCGCACCAACGGCGACGACGAAGCCGAAGCGACTGCGCTCGCCACGTTGCGACGTGCCTCGCCGCTCCCGCCGCCGCCACCACGGCTGCTCAATCGGGTGGGGCAGATCGAGATTCTGGAAGACTGGCTCTTCAACGACGACGGCAAGTTCCAGTTGCGCGAGCTCGCCACGCCGCAGGCGCAGGCGCTGGACTGATGCCCTGACCCCTCGCAGCCGCAACATGCGGCGAAACCGGTTTGGCCGTGGTCTCCCGCGGCATCCGTACTCGCCAGTCGTAATCGGGTCGCTCCGCGCCCGCTACGGCCGGATGAAGTCTCGCCCACACGGCATGCGAGAAAGCAAGCCGCTATAATGCTGGCCACTTTGCCGGACCATCGGCTCATCCGGTCATGCTTGCGGCGCCGTGCTCACCCGGCCCGGCCGCGGCGAGCCCGCAACGCCCGGCCTCGCGCCATTCATGCGCGAATTCCAGCGTGCCCATAGTCTCTCCCGCGTCGCATCGGTGCACGAACCGCCCGAACGGCGCAGCATCGCCGTACTCACGACATCGGACGCCCGAGGCGCCGCGCCGGCACGATCGCGCGGCGCCTCGGGCGCTGGACAACAAGGAGGCTCCCATGCCGGCTTCGCCGTCATCATCCGCAATCGCATCCCCTTCGGGCGATGCCGCTCACACGACGAATCGCTCGCGCATCGTTTTCGCGAGCTTCATCGGTACGGCGATCGAGTTCTACGACTTCTATGTTTACGCCACCGCCGCCGCACTCGTGATCGGCCCGGTGTTCTTTCCGCACAGCTCGCCCACCGCGCAGGCACTCTCGGCATTCGTGACGTTCGGTCTCGCATTCATCGCGCGCCCCGTCGGGTCGTTCCTGTTCGGACACTTCGGGGACCGCATCGGCCGCAAGTCCACGCTCGTCGCCTCGCTGCTCGTCATGGGCCTTTCGACGACGCTGATCGGTCTCGTGCCGGGTTATGACGCGATCGGCGGCCTCGCACCGCTATTGCTTTGCATTCTGCGCCTGGGCCAGGGCATCGGCCTCGGCGGCGAATGGGGCGGCGCCGCACTGCTCGCCACCGAATATGCACCCGCCGGCCGCCGCGGCTGGTTCGGCATGTTTCCTCAGTTGGGGCCGTCGGTCGGTTTTCTCGCCTCGAACGGCCTTTTCTTCGGGCTGGCAGTGGCCCTCACCGACGAGCAGTTTCGCAGCTGGGGCTGGCGCGTGCCGTTCTTGCTGAGTGCGGTGCTCGTCGCACTGGGCCTCTACGTCCGGCTCAAAATCGCCGAGACGCCCGCCTTCCAGGCCGCCATCGAGCGACGCGAGCGCGTGCGCGTGCCGATCGTCTCGCTCGTGTCGCACCATTGGGCACCGACGCTGCTAGGCGCGCTGGCCATGGTGGTCTGCTATACGCTTTTTTATATATCGACCGTGTTCACGCTGTCGTACGGAGTCTCGACGCTGCACTTCTCGCGCCAAAGCTTCCTCGGGCTGCTCTGCTTCGCCGTGCTCTTCATGGCCCTGGCCACGCCGCTCGCCGCCTGGGCCAGCGATCGTTTCGGCCGCAGGCCCGTGCTGATGGCCGGAATCGCCGCCGCGATCCTTTCCGGTTTCGCGATGGCGCCGCTCGTCGGCAGCGGCTCCCCGGTACTCGTCTGCCTCTTTCTGACGATCGAGTTGTTCCTCATGGGCATCACGTTCGCGCCGATGGGCGCATTGCTGCCCGAGTTGTTTCCGACGAGCGTGCGCTACACGGGAGCCGGCGTGGCCTACAACCTCGGCGGTATCCTGGGGGCGTCGGTCGCGCCTTACATTGCGCAGATGCTCGCCGCGCGCGGCGGCCTCGCGTGGGTGGGCGCCTACGTCTCGATTGCCGCCGCTGTCAGCTTGCTCGCGGTCATCGCCATGCGCGAGACGCGTGATATTTCGTTGAGTTGAATGGCTGCGCCCGCGCCGGCCCCGGGCCGATCCGGCGCGGCGAATTTCTTGCACGCCCGGCTTGCGCCTGGCCTTGCGCGAGTCGGTCCCCTCACTCGCGCTCGTACTCTCGCGCACGGCTCGATACGCAAGCCATGGCGGCCGGGACCGTTGCCGGGCGGCTGCGTGCCTTGATCCGGCTCGCCGCCTGCCCGATCAACAACAGGGCCGCGACTGCCGAAAAATCGCCGAGCAGCCGGATGGGCAGGTCGGAAAACCAGTCGTCCGCATGCACGTGCGCCAGCGCGAGTGCCGAGTCGATCGCGACCGAGACGACGGTGCCACAAACGAAACAGACGAGCCCCTGCTTGCCCACGGTCACCACACCGGGCAAACGCTGCGCGATCGTGCGCAGCCATCCCAGACGGATCGCCAGCGCGCATAGCCACGCAAGCGACAGGAAGCTGACGATGCGCACGCTCGCGAGGTTCTGCTTCATGTAGCCCGGCGTGGGATGTGTCTCGAGGCAGAGCTTGACGAAGGCAAACGTGAGCGCCACGACGAATGCGGCGCGCGTCAGCCGCCTGCCCGCGGCCGAGCCGAAAAGCGTGACCGGGACCGGATGCAACCGGCACACCACGCCGAACACGAACATCAGTTGCCACGCGAACGGATTGAAAGGCCAGCCCCCGCCATCCACGTCCGGCAAGGCGGCACCGAGCCACGGTGCGACGAGCCAGACGACGAGGCTCGCGCTCACCGCGAGCGCGGGCGCACGACGCGCGAGCGGCACCGCTAAGGGAACGACGAGCGCGAAGAGAACGTACATCGGCAGCACGGCCGACAAGAACGGTTGCCGCCGCAACAATGCGATATCAAGCGCGGTTCGAACCGGATGATTCGCGAAAACCGGCCATGCCGTATCGTCGATCACGGGCGGAGCCGCGGGCGCCCTCGTCAGCAGCGCACCGCACGCGAGCATCAACGCGGCGGCCAGCAGATAGGCGCAGTAGATCTCCCATGCCCGTTTCGCAAAACGCCGCCTCGCGGCAGTCTCGCCGCGTTGCGCCGCGAGACGTGCGTAAGCCGCAGCCGACGCATACCCGCCCAGGAAGACGAATACCTCGGCTGCATCGCAATAGGCATAGCTGTGCAGCATCGCGTGCTGCAGCACGCCGCCGGAAATATGATCGATCGCGATCACGATCAACACGGCGCCGCGCAAAAAGTCGACTTCGAGCGAACGCCCGGCAGGCCCACTCATCGATTCCCCTTGGATGGCATACAGGTTGTGACGTGCGGGCTCGTCGCCATCGCGACGAGCCCGCCGTCGTTGGTCGGTTCCGAATGCAAAAGATTCCCCGCATCCGGACATCCAACCCGTGTCGACCGGCATCCAAGCAGTCTTTGCGCCAGGGTGCATGCGATGTCCGCCCACACGTGCTCCCTCCGCCGCCCGCGCCCGGCTCGGCGCACCGTGAAGCAGATGCGCGAGCGCGAGTGTTCTCAATCGTATTCGTTCGTTATCCGTCTTCCCGCTTCACCCAAACGTAATTTCTCCCTTCGCCGTTCAACGGTAGTAGTAGCCGTGATGGTGGTACTCGCCGTAATAGCCGGGACCGTAGTAGCCGCCCGCAGGCACGACCACACAACCGCCAAGCGTCGCCGCGAGCAAAACGCCTGTTATCCAGATCAACGCCGAGCGCTTCATTGTCTTTCTCCTGTCGTATCGATGCCGAACGTCGAATGCGGTTCGCATCGGACTCGATTGAACATGAGGACCAATATGGCGGGCGTTGCAATTTGTAAGCGTCGACTGACCGTCCATTACAAGTGGCCGCGGCGCGCTGCCGAAGAGGCCGTGCGGCATGCCGCTCCCAAGATGTGGGGGAACGAAACGGCACAGAAGTAACACGTCTGTAATCGAGCGCGGCGGCGCGCCGGCCTGGCAGGCGCACCACTCGGCAAGGACTATAATTCGCTCTTTGCGCTTGGAAATCATGCCTCGAATAACGCTCAGCTACCGCGACCCGCTGCGGCAGGCACGGCAGCTCTGGCGCCGGTACGGCGTATTCTGGCTGGGCGCGATCGCCGTCGGGCTCATCGCCGTCTTTTATGCGCGCCTCATCGATTGGGGCTACGAGACATTTCGCGCAATGCAGCACCGGTATATATGGCTGCCGCTCATCTGGACGCCGGCAATCGGCGCCACGTGCGTCTGGCTCACACGGCGCTTTTTTCGCGGCGCCGAAGGCAGCGGCATTCCCCAGGTCATCGCCACGCTCGACGAAGGCACCTCGCGCCTGGGGCCCAGATTGCTCGGCATGCGCATCTTCGCCGGGAAAATTCTCGTTTCTTTGCTCGCGATTCTGGGCGGCTACACGATTGGGCGCGAAGGTCCGACCGTGCAGGTCGGCGCTACCCTCATGTTCAATCTGCGGCGCTTGTATCCGCGCTCTACCGCGCTGATCGAGCGGCAACTCGTGCTCGCGGGGGCCGCCGCGGGCCTGTCGGCCGCGTTCAATACACCGCTGGCAGGCGTCGTGTTCGCCATCGAGGAATTGACACGCAGTTTCGAAGCGCGCGCGAGCGGCGTGCTCATCACGGCCATCATCATCGCCGGCGTGATCGCCCTGGGGCTCAACGGCAACTACACCTACTTCGGGACGATCGACATCGGCGCGCACTTTCCGCGACTTCTGGCGGTGGCCGTCGTCGTGACAGCGCTCGTGACCGGTCTCGCCGGCGGGTTCTTCTCATGGCTGCTGCTGCATACCTCGCGCTGGCAGCCTGCCGCCGTACAGCGGCTACATCGCGAGCGGCCCGTCGTCTTCGGCGCGCTGTGCGGCCTTGCGATCGCCATCATCGGCCTCGTTTCGGGCGGCACCACCTTCGGCAGCGGCTATGCCGAAGCGCGCGGATTGCTCGACGGGCACGAGCAGCTATCGCTCTGGTACCCGCTGCTCAAGATGGCATCGATGGTGGGCTCGTATCTGCCCGGCATACCCGGCGGCATCTTCGCGCCGTCGCTCTCGATCGGTGCCGGGTTCGGCAATATTCTGCATACGCTCTTTTCGGGCATGCAATTGCCGATGCTGATCGCACTTGCCATGGTTGGCTACATGGCGGCTGTGACGCAATCGCCGATCACGTCGTTCGTGATCGTCATGGAGATGATCAACGGCCACGCGCTCGTCATTTCGCTGATGGCCACTGCGCTCATCGCGAGCCGCGTGTCGCGCATGATCTCGCCGCCGCTTTACGAAGCGCTTTCGCACCGCTATCTGACGCCGGCGGTCGCCTCAGCCGAGCCTGAGTCGGCGCGCACGCTCGAACCACTCTTCAAGGACGAACGCAGCGAAGGCGATGCCGGGGAAAACGATGCGCGGCGCGAAGATGCGCCGCGCCCATGAACGACTCCGCGCCCCAAGCGCGGCGAACGTTCAGGTTTGCGGGATCTCGATCTTGACCTCGAGCACTTCGAGGTCGTCCTGGCGCTCGAGGCTCACGCGGATATCGTCGTCGGAGATCTTCACGTACTTCGAAATGACGGCAACGAGCTCGCGCTGCAGCGCAGGCAGATAATCGGCTGGCGGATGACCGCCCGCGCGCTCGTGCGCGATGATGAGCTGCAGGCGCTCTTTGGCGACCGCCGCAGACTTCTTTTTCTCGCCGAGCAAAAACGAAAGAATCGACATGGGTGCCCCTCCTTACCGGTTTCCAAAGAGGCGCTGCAACAGCCCCGGCTTTTGGTAATCGGTAAAGCGCAGCGTCTTTTCCTCGCCGAGGAAGCGCGAAACGACGTCCTTGTAGGCTTCGGCAACGTCCGTGCCGTCCATGTGCACGGCGGGCAGACCTTGATTCGACGCATGCAGAACGGCTTCCGACTCGGGGACGACGCCGATCAGCTCGATACGCAAGATCTCCTGGATATCCGAGAGCGAGAGCATCTCGCCTTCGCTCACGCGCTTGGGGTTGTAGCGCGTGATGAGCAGATGTTCCTTGATGGGCTCCTTGCCTTCGATCGCCCGCTTCGTCTTCGACGAAAGGATGCCGAGAATGCGATCGGAGTCCCGCACCGACGACACTTCGGGATTCGTCACGACGAGCGCCTCGTCGGCAAAATGCATCGCGAGCAACGCGCCGGATTCGATGCCGGCCGGCGAATCGCAGACGATGTAATCGAAGCCCATGCCCGCGAGATCGTTCATGACCTTTTCCACGCCTTCGAGCGTGAGGGCATCCTTGTCACGCGTTTGCGAAGCCGGCAGGACGAAGAGGGTCTCGCACTTCTTGTCCTTGATGAGCGCCTGATTGAGATTGGCCTCGCCCTGGATCACGTTGATGAAGTCGTACACCACGCGGCGCTCGCAGCCCATGATCAGGTCGAGGTTGCGCAGGCCGACGTCGAAGTCGATCACGACTGTCTTGTGTCCGCGCAGCGCGAGACCCGACGCGAAGCTTGCGCTCGTGGTGGTTTTGCCCACGCCGCCCTTGCCCGAAGTCACAACAACGATTTTTGCCATTTCCCCTTACCCTGTGTTCGTCAGATGATGTTCGCGGCGGCCGGCGTACGGCGGCACGCTCGTGCGGCTCACGTGAGCCGCAGCGGTTCGATGATCAGTTTTTCGTCGGCCAGCCGAATTTGCACGGATTTGCCGATCACGTCAGCCGGGAGCGGGTTTTCCGTCGTGCGATAGATGCCCGCAATCGAAATCAGTTCCGGCTCGCAGCAGGTGCTGAAGATGCGCGCGTCGTGATTGCCGTGCACGCCCGCCAGCGCCCGCCCGCGCAAAGGCGCATAGACATGGATGTTGCCTTCCGCGATCACCTCGGCACCATAGCTGACCACGCCGAGCACGATGAGATCACCCTTCGCATAAACCTGCTGCCCCGAGCGCAACGGCTTGTCGACGATGAGCGTGGACGGCACGCCTTGCGCCCGCGCGGCCGACCCTTGCTCGATCACGGCTGCGGCCGGCTTCGATTCCACCGCTTGGGCGGCGTTTTCCGCCTTTGTCGAGCCGGCACGCCGGTCGCGCGCCTCGAGCAGCGGCAAGCCCGCTTCCTGAGCCCACGATGTCTGATGCGGTGCCGCGATAACGCCGAGCGCCCGCATGCGCACGCTCTCGAGCAGGCTCGCGATATCGGCCGGCGACACCCGCTCGTCTTCGCCGAGCCGGCGCAGATCCACG
Organism: Trinickia caryophylli; assembly: GCF_034424545.1. Taxonomy (NCBI): domain Bacteria; kingdom Pseudomonadati; phylum Pseudomonadota; class Betaproteobacteria; order Burkholderiales; family Burkholderiaceae; genus Trinickia; species Trinickia caryophylli. Next base: position 974,257 of record NZ_CP139970.1, read on the forward strand.
GCGACGACATCGCCCGCGAAAAATTCGGGCGTTGCCTCGAAGCGCCGCGTAAGCTCGCCCTTTAACGCATCGAGGTCGGTCGTCTTGACGACGAACAGGAGCGTATCGACGGAGCCGCTGCGTAGTTCGAAGAATGGCGATTTATTCAGCGACATGGCGTTGAAGCAAAAAATTTTGCGTATTTTACAGGGTCGAGGCGGCCGGACCAGAAATTTCGCAAGGCCGGGGAATGCGGGCAACGCCACGGCATGGGCCTGCCCGGCCGGCTGGCGGCGAGGCGCGCCGCGAAATTAGACCACTACAGTCGGGGGCGCCGGATCAGGCAACTGAATCCGGCCAAGCGATGCCCTGCGGATAGCCGTGGAGCGACCGAGGCGTGGCCAAACGCTCCGGCGCTCGGGGGAGAAAAAATGTGAAGCCCGATAGGCGCGGCCGCGCGGACGGATACCGCGCCTCAATGCTTGACGTGCCGCACGAGCAGCGTCTCCCATTCGTTCGGCGCACGGGCCACGCGCGCGTGATCGCCCGTCGGCCCGAAGCCGAGTCGCTCGTAAAAGCGCATTGCATTGCGATTGGCATCGGTCACCCAGGCATGCACTTCGTTGGCGCCGCGCCCCGCGAGCCATTCGCTCGCCGTATTGACGAGCAACTCGCCGCCGCGAAGATGACGGACGGCCGGCGCAACCCAGAGCGCGCAAACGAAGGCACGCTTTTCATCGTCGAAATACGCACCGACGAGGCCTGCCGGGTGCCCCTCGGTGTAGAGAATGAACGACGTCGAGATGTCGGATACGGCATGACGGGCAGCAACGGCGTCGAAGCTTTCCGTCTCTTCGTCAAGCGCTTCTTCCAGCGTTTCGTCGAACGCATACGGCGCTTCGCGCAGCGCGGAAGTACGCAGCTCGCGCAGCGTTGCGCCCTGATCGGCAGCGATACGGCGGACAGTCAGCGATGAACTCATGAGACTCCGTTGAACGGATGGACGCTGGTGCGTAGCTTCGTCCTAACAGACGGATCAGTCAAATATTTGACATCGAGGGCATGACAAAAGGCTCGCAAGCCACGGACCATGCTTTCATAACATGTAATGACTTTGAAAGAAAGCATAGCGGCCCGCCGCGACAGCCCGATACGGCCGCGAGCGGTGCAAGGCTCAGGCCGGCACGATCACCGAGGCCGCGTCGCGCCGCAGCGAGAATGGCAATGCTCGGCCGTAGCCGAAGCGCACGACGAGGTCGGGCCGCTTACCGCGCTCGCCGATAAGCGCGGCAAGATCTGCGCGCCACGCCGGCACTTCCACGGGTTGGTTGACGAATGCGGTCCGCAATCCCAGCCTCGTGGCCAGGAGCAGAAATCGCTGGCACGCACGTCCGACACGCATCCAGTGGACGGTATCCGCCTGCTCGCCGACAAACACCGCCACACCCGCCGACGATGCGAGCTGACGCGCGTACTTCCCGCGTTCGGCCGTCGGCGAGAAAAACTGACGAAACGCCATGCGGCCCAGCGTATCGGGCAGCACGGGCTGACCGCTCGCCGCCGAAAAGAGCCCGTCGCGCATGGCCATCGCCGCGCGCGGGTTGAAGCGCAGCCAGTCGGAAAGCTCGCGTAAAAAGGCCTGGTCCCTCATCTGCGCATCGTTCGCCTCGACAACGAGCTCGCGCAAATCGGACAAGCGCTTGCGATCGGTCAGGACGACCACCCGTACGCCAGGCTCGGCTGCCATGCGCTCGAGCGCAGCCAGATCGCTCGCGGCGACGGGCCGCCCGTCGTACTCGGCGCGCGTCGATTGCCGTCTTCCGATCGCATCGGCCAGCCCATAGGCGCGCGCGCTGTCGCCCGCCGCGTGCGTGTAGGCATAACGCACGCCATCCGCCTGCATGAGCGCTTCGCCAGGCCGGCCGGACGCCGTCGCGGCGATCGTCAGGTTCTCGAGTGCGCAGCCGAGGCTGACGAACAGATGATGGTCGTCGGGATCGACGGCCGGCGTGCGACGCGAACGATCCGGCACGACGTCGATGAAGCGTTCGCCCACCCGAAAGTGCCAAGGCTGTACGTTGTGACCGTTCGCCGCAAGCGTCGCGCAACGGACGATATCGACGAGCGGGGCCGCGGCACGTTCGCTGCGCAATCGGGCGGCAAGCGCAGTGTAGCCGGCCATCGATCCGACCGACGTGCGCCAGCCGGCCGTCGCACCACCTGCAGCCACAGTCGCGGCAGCGGCTGCGGCGACGAAGGTACGCCTTTTCATCCCCACCTCGCGGCTCTGGTAACGACGCGATCATGCGGCCATCGTGCGAGCGCGCCGTTGACGGAGCTCAACGATCGGCCCCGTCCTCTCGCTGACGGAGCAATCGCCAGGCAATCGCGGCGAGGACCGCTACAGCAAGCACGAGTGCCCCCCAGAGCACATAGGGACGTGCCGCCGTCCCATCGCCGGCCAGCGCATCGCGCGCTTCCTTCGCCGAGACAGGCAACGGCGCGCCGACACTCGCCGCGGCAATCGCAGCGGCGGGCGTCACCACGAGTTCGTCGCGCGCCTGCGCCGCGCTGCGAAGCCGGCCGTTGCCCACCGCGAGCGTGAATGGCGGCGCACCTCGCGCAACGAAGGTGAGCGATGCCGGCTGCCAGCCGAACGAAACGGCCGGCACACCGCCTCCGAGCCCACCATTGCGTGCATCGACAACGAGGCGCCACTCACGGTCGGTATCCGGTGCGAGTTCGAGCGGTGCGTTGCGCTGTTCGCTCGCGCCCTGCGCGAGTCGAAAGAGCAGGCCTTGCGCCACCTCGCGCCATGGCGCTCGCGCACCGGGCCGCGAGTACACCGCCGCATGCACGACCGTATTTGCCTGCGGCAACGCAAACGTCACGCGATCGACGGGATAAGCCCCGCCCGTCTCGAATCGGTATTCTCCGGGTTCGTCGCCCGCGCGCGACGTCACGTTCTCGCGCCACGCACGCGCATGCGGCGGAGCCGGCTCGCCCTCGGCAAGCACCTCCGCTTGCATCGCCTCGATCTCGGGTGCCGCGTCGAGCCACTGCAACCGCACGTATCGGCCAGGAGCGAGATCGATCGGAATGCGGTCCTGCACGAGGCTGTCGCCACCGCGTTCGACCTTGAGCAACGAGGTATCGCCGAGCGGCCGCCAGCCGCGCAAGTCGTCGCTCGCCTCCACGCGCACGCGCCCCTGGAAGCGCACATCGTGCAAGCGAACGCGCAATGCGGCGATGCGCCCGGGGCGCGCGCCGAGGTCGACAAGGTCCATGCCGTGCCCAGCCGCACCCCGCTGCGGCGCCGACGGCAGGAAGCGCAACGTGCCGTCCTGTCCGATCGACACGCCCGCGGGCGCGCCCTCGCTGCCGACCGCGGCCTGTGGCAGCGAAAACCATTTCAGATCGCGAAGCGTAGGCGCGGCGGCGGGAGCGCGGGGTGCGTCGAGCGAGTAAGGCACGGGCTCGCCCGCACCGTTGAAGATGCGAACATCGCTCAGATCCTCGCTTCGGCTCGCGGCATAAACCGACGGCGGCACCGCAAGCGTGTAATACGCCGCGGGCCCGTCGAGCGTCAACGCGAAACGATGCGCAAACGCGTCCGCCGCCGAGCAAACAGCCGCGGGAGACAACGTCAGCCCACTCAAGGCCCATGCGACCATCCAGCGCTTCACGATGCGGGGCCCTCGTTGCGGTCTCGTTCGATCTTCTTCGGCGGCAACGGAGAAAAGTAGCCGATCAGGAGCAGCATGATGCCGATGCCGATAAACGAGACGATGCGTTCAAGACCTTGTACATAGGACAGATCGAAGAGAAAGAGCTTGATCACCGTCAGCACGAGCAGCCCCGCACCGACGAACCATATCGTGCGCTCGCGCCGGCGCGTTGCCCAGACCGTGACGGCGAGCGCGCAAACGGTCCAGAGCACCGAGATCGACGCCTGGGCGAGCGTCGACTCCATCATCGCCGACAACCGATATTCGACGCCTGTCCAATGATGAAGCGTGCGCAGCAGCAACGCATTGAGCCAGAGAAAGAGCGTCGCGAGCATGACCGCCGCCGCCGGACGCGACGGCACCGCGACGCCGAGCGCCCGCACCCGGCGCAGCCACGCCAGGATGGCGACGAACATGAGCAGCTCGGCCACGTCGAGGGGATTGAGAACGGGTAGCCACCATAGCGGTGCCGCGCTGCCGTCGCTCGCGAGGCTCGCGAGCGCCCAAAGCCAGAGCAGAAACGCGAGCGGACCGCAGCCCCACAACTGATAGGCTCGCGCGAATCGTCCGATGGGCCAGCGCAAGCGAGCACCCACGCTCGACACGGCCAGCAGCAGCAGGCCGAAACCGTATGCCCAGGCGCTGAAACTCCAGGCCCCCTCCGGAACATAGGCGCGCATGCGCCAATAGCCCTCGTGCGCGAGCAGCAGGCACAACGTGGCGAACAGCACCGTATGAAGCGGGCCGAGAATCCGCGTGCTCACCGTGCGTTCCTGGCGCCACAGCAACAGGTAGCCGAGTACGACGGCAAACGGCCAGGCAAGCGCACCGATACCCGACAGCGGCGCCAGCGACGAACCGATACCGGCGAGCGCGAGCATGGCGAGCGCGGGCGCCAATGCGAGCGCGGCCCGCTCGGCGAGCGGCCATCCGAGCACTCTGCATGCGAGGTGCGCCAGCCACGCGGTGACGAGCGCGAAGAGCACGAAGGCATCGAGCAGGAACCGCGAAAAATGCGAGAGATCGTGATGCCGCGCATAAAACGCGATCTCGTTTGCGCCGCCGCCGAGCCACCAGAGCAGGCCCCAGAACGCCGATGCGAGCCCGACGTGCTCGAGCCACGCATGCCATGCTTTCGTCTCGTCGCGCCCGTGTAGCCACCAGCCGGTGAAAATACCCGCCAGCGCGATCAGCAAGGTGGCAATGTACGGGCCGTTGAGGACGGGCAGGCCGTTCGCCGCGGCGACGATGGGCACGCTGGCCAGATAGGCGGCGGCCGCGGCGAGTTGCATGAGCACGCCGAACGCGAGTTGAACGTGACGGCGCTGCCGGGTCCCGAGCCATACGACCGCGGCGCCCTCGATCGCCCACGCGGCCGACGTCGTGGGGCCGCTGAACGCCAGGGGTATGGCGATCGTCGCAAAAATGACGGCGAGCGCGATCGTCGACTGGAAGAGCAGATCGAACCGGGCCCGCCGGCGTGCCAGCCACGCGCCGATCGCGAGATAGATTGCCGCCAGCGCGACGGCGCTCCACGCGAGACCGAATGGAATGCGGCTCAGGAGGGCCGCCTGCAGGCCGATCGTAACGATCGGCGTGCCGAAGACGAGCGTGCCATCGACGTAATGACGCACGGCAAGTTCGCGCCTGAACGCATAAAGCAGCGCGATGCCCGTATAGATCGCGAAAAAGAGGATGACGAACGGCTCTGTACTCGCGAGCAGTTCCGGGCGGTAGGCTGTGACGCCCCAGACCGTGCCGATCGAATAGGTGAACACGAACCCCAGCAGGTTGAGGGCGCGCCACGCCTTGAACCAGGCGATCGCGAAAATGCCGGCATCGAGCAAGGCGTAGTAACCGAAGAGCATGACATGGCTACCGCCCCCGGTCGAAATCAGCACTGGGGCGAGGAAGCCGCCGGCGGTCCCGAGGAACGCAAGGGCCGGCGCGTCCTGGCGCACCGCGAGAAAAGCACTGAGCGTGCAAACAGCGACGAGCAGCGGCATCGCCGCCGCCACGGGCAGCAGACCGTACAGCCGCGTCGCCGCAAACACGGTCAGATAAAGCACGCCTACCCCGCCCCCCTCCAGCACGAGGCCATAGGCACCGCGCGCCGCGCCGATGCGCCACCCGATGACCAGCAGCGCAACGGCTGCCAGCGCCACGCCGGCGAGCCGGTACTCGATCGGCAGCATATCGTTGTCGGCGGCGTACTTCAGCAGGAACGCGATGCCGAAAAAGAGCACGACGATGCCGACGCGCACGACCGTGTTGCCGCCGAGGAGCCAGTCGCGCGCGACCGCGAAGGCGCGCTCGGGCAGGCTCGGCGCCGGTGGCTGCTGCGGTTGTTGCAACTGCTGCGGGGCCGATGGCGGCTCCGGGGACGGAACGGGTGCAGAAAGGTCGCCGGCCGGTGGTGTAACGCGCGTGTAAATCGTATCCGGCGCGGCGGCTGCGGCGGGCTGGGGCTGGGGCTGGGGCTGGGGCTGGGGTTGAGGTTGAGGCGCGGGCGCTGCCTGCGCGGGCCCCGCCTCGCGCTCGGCCGCGTTGGCAGGCAAACCGGCAGTGCCCGCCCGCATGTCGGCCAGTTCGCGCGCGAGCCTCGCGACCTGCTCCTCGAGCAGCGCGACGCGTTCCGGCAGCGGAAGACCTGCGCCGCGCGCGTCGGCCGGCGGCGCGGCTTGAAGATCGCCGTTCGGGCTGCTCGCGCGCTTGCCGAAGAGCGAACCCAGCGCGATGCCGATAAGCGCACCCGCGAGCGCCGCGCCCAATTCGGACCCTCCGAAGAGCGACGCGATCGACATGCCGAGAAAAAAGCCCAGTAAGCCGAAAATCCAGCGCATCGTTGCCCTCTTTTCTTATCGGTATCGCGTCTGGAGACCGGAGCGGAGCAATGCTCCGCCGGCGGTAGATCGCGGCACGTAGCGTGGTCAAGCGATGCGTAGGCTATCACATCGGACTGGTCGGTTTTTCGGGCATTTCTCCCGCAGGCGCTATGAAACGTGCGCGCGGCGTTTCATGACTGCAGCGACGCCGCATGCGTGGCAATGAAATCCCTTAGCCACGCTTGCGCGGGATGGCTCTCGGTGCGCCGATGCCACATGAGATCGAACACGATCTCGGGCAATACGACCGGCGGCGCAAACGATGCGAGCCGGCGGCTCGCGGGCGAACCGAGCGCAACACGCTTCATGACGGTCGCGACCAGGCTCGTTCGCGCAACGACACCGGGCACCGCGAATAGCTGCGGCAACGTCAGCGCGAGCCTGCGCTTTTGGCCCTGTTGCGCGAGTACCTGATCGACGAGGCCGTGCGCGTCGCCTTCGGGCGATGCGAGAACGTGATCGAGTGCAAGGTAGGTCTTCAGGCTCATGGTGCGACGCGCCGCCACCGGATGATCCCGGGCGACGATGGTGACGAACTCGTCGCGCAGGATGTGACGCGTCCGTATGCGGCCCTCCGAGTAACTCGGCGGCACGCCGATCGCGGCGTCGATGGCGCCGGTATCCAGCAGATCCACCCCGTGGTCGCGATGGGTAAACGCGTGCACGGCGATCGAGATGCCGGGTGCTTGCCGCCCGAGCGATTCCAGCAACGACGGCAACAGGACGAAAGCGGGATAGTCGGACAGGCCCAGGTTGAACTTCAGCGACGCATTCTGCGGTGCGAACGCGGGGGCATCGAGAAACGTGTTTTCGATCTGCCGCAGCGCCTGCGCGATCGGTTCCGCGAGATCGCGCGCCCGCGGCGTGGGAAGCAACCCCTCCGCACTGCGAAGAAAGAGCGGATCGCCAACCAGTTTTCGCAGCCGCGACAACGCCGCGCTCATGGCCGGCTGGCTGACGCCTACCTGCGTAGCCGCGCGCGTCACGTTGCGCTCGTTCATCAACGCATCGAACGCGACCAGCAGATTCAGATCGATTCCTCTGAAATCCATAAAACGAATAAACACATATACCAGTTATTTGTTGGACAGATTTTAGATCGATCCACAAAATTGCGCCATCACCGACCACATCGACGAGCCATCTCATGAGCACTTTTGACATCGACGTTGCCGCACGCCTGCGGGCCGAGCGCGAAGCGGTGGAAACGCTTTATCGCGCGTTCGGGGACAAGAACCCCGATCTCGTGGACGCCGTACTGGCGCCCGACTGGGACGACATCCCGCTCGGGCCCGGACAGGCCCCGGGACCCGCGGGCATCAAGCCCATTATCGAAAGTTTCGGCAAGGCCCTCCCCGACGTACGCATCACGATCCACGATCTGATGCAAGCGCCCGGCAAGATTGCCGTGCGGGCGGAAATCAGTGGGACGCATGAGGGCGAATTGTTCGGCATCGCGCCGACGGGCAAGAAAGTCGCTTTCGGCCTCCATGAATTCCATACGCTCGACGGCGCGCGCATCACGACGACCTGGCACATGGAAGACTGGTTGGGCCTCTTCCTCCAACTCGGCCAGTTCCCGCCCCAGCCTTGGCCCATTTGACGAGACAACCATGAAAGCAGCCGTTATCGGAACCTTCGGCAAACCCGACGTCGTCACTATCGGCGAGGCGAGCCTGCGCCCCCTCGGGCCGGACGACGCCCTGGTACGAGTCGAAGCCACCGGGTTGAACCCGCTCGATCTGAAAATCATCGCGGGCTACATGCAGCAGGTCTTTCCCATCGCGTTCCCCTATGTGCCGGGAACCGATTTCAGCGGCGTCATCGAAGCAGTCGGCACGCAGGTGACTCGATTCCAGCCAGGCGATCGGGTAGTCGGGCGCACCGCGCCGGGCGCCGGTGGCGCGCTGGCCGCCCACGTGGCGATCGGCGCCGCGGACCTATGCGCCGTGCCGCACGAGATGAGCTTCGAGCAGGCAGCCGCACTGCCCACCGCCTTCGGCACTGCCCGGCAAGCCCTCTTCGACGTCGGGCAACTGCGGCGCGGGCAGCGCGTGCTCATCCACGCGGCGGCGGGCGGCGTCGGCGGCATGGCCGTGCAGCAGGCCCGTCACGCCGGCGCTCATGTCATTGCCACGGCATCCAGCGCAAATCATGCGCTCGTGCGCGAACTCGGCGCCGACGAGATCATCGACTACCGCACCGAGGACTTCGCGCGCGTTCGCGATATCGACCTCGTGCTCGATACGATGGGCGGCGAGACGCTGGAAAGATCGTGGTCGGTGCTCGCTCCCGGGGGGCGCATTGCGAGCCTCGTCGAGTTCGGTATCGAGCCCCGCAACGGGCACGCGGGCGAGTTCGTGTTCTTTTCGAGCGCCACACCGTTTCTACCCGACGCGATGCGCTTGTTCGAAGCCGGACAATTGCAGATCGTCATCGATGCGATAGCCGGTCTCGACGAGGCCCGCTCGGCGCTGGAACGTCTCGCCACCGGTCACGTGCGAGGCAAGGTCGTCGTGCGTCGTTAGGATTCCGAAGTTTCATGGTCCACCCAAGGAAAGCACCCGGCCTGCGGGTAGCCGGCCGGGCGAAACGTGGAATCAGATCGGCGAATCCGGAAGTACCGATTTCAGCGGAACGAACGCGCAGCTACAATCGACGGGCACCGCATTTCCCGGCGAGCCCGATACCGTCACGTCGTTCGCCGTCGACGTCACGATCGAGTTGGCAAAGCTGACCGGCCCCGGTCCCAGCGTGAAATGGGCGTAAGCGGGCAATACGGACGGGCTGCCGTTATGCCCTTGCGCGAGAGTCGGCTGCACACCGTCGAACACCACATTGTCGAGCGTAATCTCGAGCGGCTTCTCGACGCCGTTTGCGGCGTACCCCGAGAACGTCACCTGGCTGCCCGCTGAAGCGGCGCTGCCGAGATCGCGAAAGCCGCTGATGACGACGCCGGTAAAGCTCGGATACAGCGAGCCCTTGGCCGAACTGTAGTAGGGATCGAACACGAGCGGCTGATGAACGTTGCGCATGCAGACGTTTTCGTAGCGCACATTGCGCACCACCCCGCCGCGCGACGAATCCGACTTGATACGCAGGCCGTTTCCATTGGGGCTGTCGTGTCCGTCCATCGTCAAGTCCGTGACGAGGACGTTACTGACGCCCGAGTTCGTCTCGCTGCCAATCGACATGCCGTGCCCATAGTAGAAATGGTTATGGGCAAAGACCAGATTTTGGCTGACAGGCGCCTTGCTCGCCTTGACCGCAACGTGATCGTCGCCCGTACTGATGTAGGAATAGGCGAGCAGAACGTTGCTCGACTGACCAGGATCGAAACCATCGGTGTTCTTGACGGTATCTGGCGTAAAGCAGGTAGCGGGCGTACGTACATCAGGGGTGGTGCCGCTCGGGCATGCGTAACCCGCCTTCGTGTACTCGAGACTGGGCGAGAGAATCTTGATTCCCCAAGCGGTGGCGCCGGCCACACTATCGATCACTATGTGAAAGTTCGGCGAGTTTTCGAGCGTGATGCCGTGAAGCGTGAAGGCCGCTCCCTTCGAAACCTGCACAAGACGAGGATTCTGCTGATTGAGGCCCGCCGACTTGTTCTGATAAGCGACGTCCCACCAACTGCGCTTGCCCGCGTTAGGCCCGCTGGTCAGCAGGCTACCGCCGCGACCATCGATCACGCCTTCCCCGACAATTCCACTACCCGTCGTATTGCTCGCGAGAATCAACGGATTGCACGACTTGGTCTTCGCAACCGTTGCCGTACCGCAGGTTCCCACGCCATTGTCGTAGTTGGCCGGGTTGCGCGACGCGAAAAGCGTGACGCCGCGGTCGATCCATAACGTCACGCCTGACTTGAGTTGCAGCGGACCGCTGAGAAAACCGGATTCGCCGGCATAGCCCATCGTCAATTTGACCGCCTGCCCAGCCGGGCAAGCATCAATCGCTGCCTGGATGCGCGCGGTATCCGGTTGCGAATTCGCTGGATCGGCGTCCAGTGTATCGACGGACCCGTCGACGGGCATCAGCTTCGCCTGCAAAGGCGTGCCGCAGACCACCGTGGGCCACGCCGGCTCGCTGACGGTGCCCCATTGCGTCGTGACATCCGACTGCGGGCCAATCTGCGACGGGCTGGTCACAGGCGTCGGGACAACGGGCAGCGTTTTATGGTGTTTCTTCGAGGTGTGCGCATAGCACGAAAAGGCGGTAATAAGAGCTGCAATGCCGATAACGGCATGCGATGCACGACGGGGCTTCAAGTTGTTTTCCTGGACTGTCAAAGATCTGCGTATATTCAAGACAAAACTGAACGCCTCGCGTCGACACGTGCTTCGCGAGGCCATCGATTCAGCCATACCTCGATAGCGCCCGAGCCTTTTGGCGACGGCCTCCCGTCCGACTGGACGGCAAACGTTTGCCAAAAGGCTTGCGAGAGACTGCCCTTCGAGGGACGGTGGAGCAATCTTCGGCGGCTACCGAGCGGTAAGTGCCGGAACGCAGCGAAAAAGTTGCGGAAGGCCCGAAGAAAAGGAAGCGGCAAAATGCCGAAGGGCGGTCCCGGCACTTCAATCACTGCCGAGCGCCTCAAATCCCCTACGCACCGATTCAACGCACCAATCCGACGCGGATTCGCTTTGACAGGAGTACGAGAACGCGTCGTCCTCTTCGAGGAGAGTCAGTAGCCAATAAGCTGATCCTCAGCCGACGGCCTAAAAGAAAAAGCCCCGCAAGTCCGTGAACTTGCGGGGCTTTCTACTGCATTCTGGCGGAAAGGGTGGGATTCGAACCCACGATACGGTATAACCGTATACCGGATTTCGAGTCCGGCGCATTCGACCACTCTGCCACCTTTCCGTCTTCTAGAACGGTGCTCCGCAACGATGAAATCCGTGCTGCACCGCTCTGCTCACCAAGCTGGTCGCTGTTTGGCGAAGCGAAGATTATAGAACATCCTTCACAGCATTCCAAGCTTTTTTTGCCGACTGCATCGGCAGGTCGCCGGCCAAGCTCAGGCTACCTTCAAGCCCCTCAGGCCGCCGGTCCGAGCCGCTCCGCCCCGCCGAGATACGGGCGCAGCGCAGCCGGCACCGTGACCGAGCCGTCGGCATTCTGGAAGTTCTCGAGCACGGCCACGAGCGTGCGGCCCACCGCGAGCCCCGAGCCGTTGAGCGTGTGCACGAGTTCGGGCTTGCCTTGCGCGTTGCGATAGCGCGCCTGCATGCGGCGCGCCTGGAATGCTTCGGTGTTGGAGCAGCTGGAAATCTCGCGATAGGTGTTTTGCGCCGGCAGCCAGACCTCCAGGTCGTAGGTCTTCGCCGCCGAAAAACCCATGTCGCCCGTGCACAGCGTAATGACGCGGTACGGCAGCTCGAGCTTCTGCAAGATCGCCTCGGCATGCGAGACCATCTGCTCGAGCGCGTCATACGACGTCTCGGGCGCGACGATCTGCACCATCTCGACCTTGTCGAACTGATGCTGACGGATCATGCCGCGCGTATCGCGGCCGTACGCACCCGCCTCCGAGCGGAAGCACGGCGAATGCGCAGTCAGTTTCACGGGCAGCGCACCGGCCTCGAGAATGCTCTCGCGCACAGTGTTCGTGAGCGAAATCTCGGACGTCGAAATCAGATACTGCGTCACGACGTTCTCGCCTCCCCCCTTCTCCACGCGAAACATGTCGTCGGCGAACTTCGGCAACTGGCCCGTGCCGTAAAGAATCTCGGGATTGACGATGTACGGCGTATAGATTTCGGTATAGCCATGCTGCTGCGTGTGCGTATCGAGCATGAACTGCGCAAGCGCACGGTGCAGCCGCGCGATCGCGCCGCGCAACATCGTGAAGCGCGCGCCCGCAAGCTTGGCCCCCGTTTCGAAATCGAGGCCGAGCGGCGTGCCCACGTCCACATGGTCCTTCACCGCGAAATCGAACTGGCGCGGCGTGCCCCAGCGGCGCACTTCCACATTGCCCGCTTCATCGTCCCCCACCGGCACGCTCTCGTGCGGCAGGTTCGGAATCTCGAGCATCAGCGCGGAGAGGCGCGCCTGCACTTCGTCAAGCTGCGCGGCCGACGCCTTCATTTCGTCGCCGATGCCCCCCACCTCGGCCATCAGTGCCGACGTATCCTCGCCGCGTCCCTTCATTGCGCCGATCTGCTTCGACAAACTGTTGCGGCGCGACTGCAGCTCTTCGGTGCGAGTCTGGATGGCGCGGCGTTCGGCCTCGAGCGCAGTGAAGGTTGCGACGTCGAGCGTGTAGCCGCGTGCGGCGAGGCGCTTCGCCACGCCTTCGGGATCTTTGCGCAGCAACTGGATGTCGAGCATGGGGAAATCGATCGTGTTGGAGTGAAACCGCGATTTTAGCGCACCGCTTCGTCACGCGGCCGACCGTGCAGGCAAGCCGGCGTCATTCTCAATCATTCGCTCTTGGGCTTCGCCTTGTGCTCGCTGCGCCACGTGGCATCGAGTTCGGCCAGCCGCGCGAGCTTCTCGCCGATCTTGCCTTCGAGCCCGCGCGGGGTCGGACGGTACCAGCGCGGCTCGCGCATGCCGTCGGGCAGGTACGTTTCGCCGGCGGCGTAGGCGTCGGGCTCGTCGTGCGCGTAGCGATACTCGTGACCGTAGCCGAGCGACTCCATCAGCTTGGTCGGCGCGTTGCGCAGGTGCACGGGCACCGCCCGCGACCGGTCCTTGCCGACGAAGCGGCGTGCCTCGTTGTAGGCCATGTAGCCCGCATTCGACTTCGGCGCGACGGCCAGATAAATCAGCGCCTGCGCCAGCGCCAGTTCGCCCTCGGGTGTGCCGAGGCGCTCGTAGGTCTCGGCCGCGTCGAGCGCGATGCGCGGCGCACGCGGGTCGGCCAGGCCGATGTCTTCCCACGCCATGCGCACGATGCGCCGGGCGAGATAGCGAGGGTCCGCCCCGCCGTCGAGCATGCGGCTAAACCAATAGAGCGCACCGTCGGGGTTGCTGCCGCGCACGGACTTGTGCAATGCGCTGATCTGATCGTAGAAAGCGTCGCCGCCCTTGTCGAAACGGCGCAGGTTCTCCGTGAGCGCGCTCGCGATCAAGGCGCCGTCCACCTCGTCGGCCTTTTGCGCCGCCGCCGCACGCGCGACGATCTCCATGTTGTTCAGAAGCTTGCGCCCGTCGCCGTCGGCCGAACCGATCAGCGCCGTCTTCGCCTCCTCCGTCATGCGCAAGCCGCCGAGTGCCACCAGTGCACGCTCCAGCAACTCGCGCTGTTCGTCGTCGTCGAGGCTCTTGAGCACGTAGACGGCCGCCCGCGACAGCAACGCGCTGTTGACCTCGAACGAGGGGTTCTCCGTCGTGGCACCGATGAAAACGAAAAGCCCCGACTCCACATGCGGCAAGAATGCATCCTGCTGGCTCTTGTTGAAGCGGTGCACTTCGTCTACGAACACGAGCGTGCGCCGCCCGTGAGCACGGTGCGTCTGCGCGATCTCGACCGCCTCGCGAATGTCCTTGACACCCGAGAGCACGGCCGACAGTGCGATGAATTCGGCGTCGAATGCGTTGGCCATGAGCCGGGCGAGCGTCGTCTTGCCCACGCCCGGCGGGCCCCAGAGGATCATCGAATGCGGCTCGCGCGACTCGAAAGCCACGCGCAGCGGCTTCATCGGCCCGAGCAGGTGCCTCTGCCCGATCACATCGTCGATCGTATGCGGGCGCAGCCGCTCGGCAAGCGGCTGTGCCACGGCGCGGGTGTCTTCGAACATGGGGGAATCCAATGCGCGCGAACGAAACGCGCGGGTTCGCTCAACCGTTGATGACGTCGGCACCCTTGGGTACCGTGAACTTGAACGCGTCGGCCTTCAGCGGCGGGTTCTTCTGAATGTTCGAGAACGTGAGCAGCGTCACATTGCCGAACACGTCGTGCAATTCCATCGCTTCCAGGCCACCGTCGCGAAAGCCGATGCCGACGCGCTCGAACTGCGTATCGCGCGATTTCGGCGTCAGCTCGAGCCAGTCGATGCCGCCCTTTTCGCCCGCATCGCGCAGCGTGAAGTTCTTTTCGAGATCGTTGCTGCCGAACAGGATCGCCGCCGGGCTCGCGCCGAGCGCACCGCCGAGCTTGCGCACGGTAACCTGGTTCAGATCCTTGTCGTAGACATAGAGGTTCTCGCCGTCCGCCTGCAGGACCTGCTCGTAGGGCTTCTCGTAGCTCCAGATGAACTTGCCCGGGCGCGCGAAAACGAAGGTGCCGCTCGACGTATTGCCGACCGTCGGCTTGCCGCCTTGGGCCTTCGACGGGGCCTTCACCTCTTTCTGGACGAATTCGCCGCGCGCCGAGTGCACCTGCGCGACGAACGCCTTCAACTGCGCCGTGCCGCTCGCGAACGCCGCCGGTGCCGCGAGCAGGCACGCGGCACCGCAGGCCAGCGCGGCAAGGCCGCGCACGAGCGCGCCATGCGCCATAGCCGCGCGGTTGGCTAGCGCGAACGAACGAAAGGCTGACTGCCCGAATCGATGCTGCATGAGACTGGTTCTCCGTGATGATCTTAGCCGCGCCGCTGGCGGACGCCGGCATCCGATGAAGCGTGAGCGGGCCGCGACGGGCTGCTCGTTGTTCTGCGTTTCGGGCGCCCGGTTCCCGGTTCTCTATTCGCTCTCGCGCGCCGGCACGAGGATTTCGCGGTTGCCGTTGGACGACATCGCCGAGACGAGCCCCGATTGCTCCATCTGTTCGAGCAGGCGCGCCGCCCGGTTATAGCCGATGCGCAGATGGCGCTGCACGAGCGAAATCGACGCGCGCCGGTGCTTGACGACGATTTCGACAGCCTGATCGTAAAGCGGATCGGACTCTTCGCCGCCTGCGCCGCCCGCACCCGCTCCACCGGCGCTTTCATCGCCCTCGCCGAGCACGCCGCCTTCGAGCAGGCCCTCGATATAGTTCGGCTCGCCCTGCTCCTTGAGCTTTTCGACGACGCGGTGCACTTCGTCATCCGATACGAACGCGCCGTGCACGCGCACGGGCAAGCCGGTGCCGGGCGGCAGATACAGCATGTCGCCCATGCCGAGCAGCGATTCGGCGCCCTGCTGATCGAGGATCGTGCGCGAGTCGATCTTCGAGGAGACCTGGAATGCCATCCGGGTCGGCACGTTCGCCTTGATGAGCCCGGTAATGACGTCGACCGACGGCCGCTGCGTGGCCAGAATCAGGTGAATACCGGCCGCGCGCGCCTTTTGCGCGATACGCGCAATCAGTTCCTCGACCTTCTTGCCAACGACCATCATCAGGTCGGCCAACTCGTCGATGACGACGACGATGTGCGGCAGGCGTCCAAGCGGCTCGGGTTCGTCCGGCGTCAGGCTGAACGGATTCGGGATCTTCTCGTCGCGCTTGGCGGCGTCGTCGATCTTGTTGTTGTAGCCCGCGAGATTGCGCACGCCGAGCTTGCTCATCAGCTTGTAGCGCCGCTCCATTTCAGCGACGGTCCATGTGAGCGCATGTCCGGCCTGACGCATGTCGGTGACCACCGGGCAAAGCAGATGCGGAATGCCCTCGTACACGCTCATTTCGAGCATTTTCGGGTCGATGAGGATCATCCGCACTTCGTCGGCACTCGCCTTGTAGAGCAGCGAGAGGATCATTGCATTGATGCCGACCGACTTGCCCGAGCCCGTCGTGCCGGCCACGAGCAGGTGCGGCATTTTGGCCAGATCGGCACATACCGGTTTGCCGCCGATGTCCTTGCCGAGGCCCATCGTGAGCTTCGAGGCGGCATCGCCGTACACCTGGGAGCCAAGAATCTCCGAGAGCCGCACCGTCTGCCGGCGCTGGTTCGGCAACTCGAGCGCCATGAAATTCTTGCCCGGAATGGTTTCGACGACGCGAATCGATACGAGCGACAGCGAGCGCGCGAGATCCTTCGCGAGGTTCACGATCTGGCTGCCCTTCACGCCGGTGGCGGGTTCGATCTCGTAGCGCGTGACGACGGGCCCGGGATAGGCCGCGACCACGCTCACGTCCACACCGAAGTCCTTCAGTTTCTTTTCGATGAGGCGCGACGTGAATTCGAGCGTGTCCGCCGATACGGTTTCCTGCACGGCCGGCGCGGCGTCGAGCAGCGCGATTGGCGGCAGGCTCGAGTCGCCGGGCAGATCCGTGAAAAGCGGTACCTGCTTTTCCTTTTCGACGCGTTCCGATTTTGCCGGCGCAACGACGGGCGGCACGATCGTCACGGGCTCATGCTCCTCGAGCCGCACACGGCTTTGCTCCACCTTGCCTTCGCGCTTGACCGCGGCGGCCTCGCCAAGCTTGCGGTCACGGCCCGCCTCGCGCCGCAGTTTCGCGAACGTGACGGCCGAGATGATCGAATCGCCCACGCGCTCGGCCACCGAAAGCCAGGAAAAACGGAAATAGAGCGACAAGCCGATCGCGAGCGCCAGCAAAAGCGCGAGCGTGCCGCCCGTGAAGCCGAGCGCATGCGACACCCCGCGCGCCACGGCGTCGCCCACGATGCCGCCCGGCGCCCGCGGCAGTTGCACGTGCAGCGACCAAAGCCGCAGGGCCTCGATGCCGTCGCAGGCCAGCAGCACGAGTACGAACGCGAATGCATCGGCCACCCACGACTCGCGCGGCGCCTCTTCCTGCGGTTGCGCGCCGTGCGTGAGGCGACGGTAGTTCGAGGCGATCCGGCGCGCGAGCAGGACGATCCACCAGTAGGCGGACAGCCCGAACAGCAGGAGCAGGATGTCGGACGTCCATGCGCCCACGCGCCCCGCCCAGTTCGCGATGTGGTCGACCTGGGCCGCGTGCGTCCAGCTCGGGTCGCGCCGGCTGTAGCTCAGAAGCGCCATCGCCAGGAATACGCCGAGCGCGACCTGCAGGATCCAGCGGATCTCGGTGAAAAGGCGCGACATGCGATGCGGCAAGGCCTGCGCATGCGCCGAATAAGGTGCTTTTGCCATGAATCCCAAAGGCTTGGCGCGGCGGGCGATGCCCCCGGCGCGCCGGTCGTTCGATCCGGCCTATTGTAAACGCAGGTTCGGGGCCGGGGCTGTAATTGAGGGTAACGCCACGTTCGGGCCTGCCCGCGAACGTCCGGCGTGCGACGTACCGCCCCGCCAGACACGCTCGAGCATGACCCGACGCGCGCCCGCCGGTGCGCCGCGGGCCCCGCCCCCCATCGGCGCAGGCGGCGAGAGGCTATCGCGTCGATTGAAAACGCAAGCGCGGCAAGCCTCGGGGCACACCTTTATAATGCGCGGGTATGCCTCATCTTCACCGGGCGACGTATACGGCCACACGCGGCGGATCATCCGCCATCGCGCCGGCCGCTTCCCGATGCCCGGGCATCCTGCGGTATTTCTTACGGATAGACATTCATGTCCACGCGCAAACACGCCAAAGTCCTGATCCTCGGTTCCGGCCCCGCCGGCTATACCGCTGCCGTCTACGCGGCGCGCGCCAACCTCGCCCCCGTGCTCGTCACGGGGCTCGCGCAGGGCGGTCAGCTGATGACGACCACAGACGTCGAAAACTGGCCCGCCGACCCGAACGGCGTGCAAGGCCCCGAGCTGATGCAGCGCTTTCTGGATCACGCCGAGCGCTTCAAGACCGAGATCGTCTTCGATCACATCCACACGGCCAAGCTCACCGAAAAGCCGATCCGCCTGATCGGCGATTCGGGCGAGTACACCTGTGACGCGCTCATCATCGCGACGGGCGCCTCGGCCCAATATCTGGGGCTGCCTTCCGAAGAGGCGTTCATGGGCCGCGGCGTATCCGCCTGTGCGACCTGCGACGGCTTTTTCTACAAGCAGCAGCACGTGGCCGTGATCGGCGGCGGCAATACCGCCGTCGAAGAAGCGCTCTATCTGGCCGGCATTGCAAGCAAGGTAACCGTCATTCACCGTCGCGACAAGTTCCGCGCCGAGCCAATCCTCATCGACCGTCTGCTGGAAAAAGAGAAGGAAGGCATCGTCGAGATCAAGTGGAACCATGTGCTCGACGAAGTGACGGGAGACAACTCCGGCGTGACGGGCGTGCGTATCAAGCACACGCAAACGGGCGAGACGAGCGACGTTGCCGTGCAGGGCGTGTTCGTCGCGATCGGCCACAAGCCGAACACCGACATCTTTGCCGGCCAGCTCGAAATGAAGAACGGCTACATCATCACGACGGGCGGCGCCAACGGCAACGCCACGGGCACGAGCGTACCGGGCGTGTTCGCGGCGGGCGACGTGCAGGACCATGTCTATCGTCAGGCCATTACGAGCGCCGGCACGGGTTGCATGGCCGCGCTCGACGCTCAGCGCTATCTCGAGAGCATTCACGAGGTCAATCAGGCTCACGTGATGAGCCACGAAGCGGATCGCTGAAATTCGGCGGCCGCGAAGAAGGCCTGACACGCGGTGCCGGCGCACGAGGCATCGGCACCGCCAAACGGATATAAAGCGGATATACAGCGGATATACAGCAGCGAATGCACAACGCATGCGCACCGGAGGGGCCGCGGCGATCACGCTCCGCGGCCCTTTTCAATGGGTGCGCAGAACGAACGGACCCGCGGTAAATAGAGCCTCATGAGCAAACACCGAACTCGCCCGCCCGGCGGTAAGCCGGCGCAAGCCCCGGCGCGTGGGCCGGGGCTTGCCGATCTCGGCTCGCTGCGCGACGCGCTGAAGGCAAGCGCCGCCGAACGCGAGCGCGAGCGCATAGCCGCTGAAAAGGCCGCGCGCGAGGCGGCCGCCGAAGCGGAAATCTTTCGCAGGGAGATCGGCGATATCGCACCGTTGAAATCCCAGGCGCGCGCCGCGCAGGGCCGCCAGCCACCGCCTGCGCTGCCGCTGCAGACACGGCGCGATGAAAAGGCCGTGCTCGCCGAGGCCATCTCCGACGAATTCGATCCGGAAGTCCTGCTCGATACCGACGAGTCGCTGTTCTACTGCCGGCCCGGTATCGGTCACGAAGTCGTGCGCAAACTGCGGCGCGGGCACTGGATCGTGCAGGCGCAGCTCGATTTGCACGGCATGCGCCGAGAGGAAGCGCGCGAAGCCCTCGCCGAGTTCATCCGGGACACGGTGAAGCGCGGCTTGCGCTGCGTGCGGGTGATCCATGGCAAGGGGCTCGGCTCTGTCGGCAAGGAACCGGTACTGAAGGGCAAGGTGCGGGCGTGGCTCGTGCAGAAAGCGGAAGTCATCGCGTTTTGCCAGGCACGCGAGCGCGACGGCGGCGCCGGCGCGGTGCTCGTACTGCTGCAGCCGGGCAGCCCGCCCGGGGTGGCGGCGCATGGCGAGCGGGGGCCGCGGCGTGCACCCTAGGCTTACGCTTGCGCTTTCGATCGTCGAAGCCCTCGCGATCTTCGCGTTCGCCGTATCGGGCTTCATCGAGGCCCGCAAACGCCGGCTCGACGCCGTCGGCACGTTTCTCGTCGCGCTCGTCACGGCGTTCGGCGGCGGCACGGTGCGCGACGTACTGCTGAGCCGCCGGCCCTTTTACTGGGTGGAGCACCAGACTTACGTCATCGCCATTTTTGTGCTGTCGTTCTTCGCACCGTTGATGCTGCGCATGGCGTCGCGCGTGCTGACCGAGCGCGCGCTGCTGATCGCGGATGCAATCGGGCTCGGTCTTTTCAGCGTATCGGGAACATCGATCGCCCTCGAAGCGGGCATGCCCTGGTTCATCTCGGCGATGATGGGCGTGGTGACGGGCGTGTTCGGCGGCATCATCCGCGACGTCCTGTGCAACGATGTGCCGCTGATTCTGAAGGATTCGCGGCCCTACGCCACCTGCGCGTTCGCCGGCTGCGGCCTCTTTCTGCTGCTCTCGAAGCTCGACTTCGATCCGGTCTACAGCGTGGTGGCGGCCACGGGCTTCATCCTGGTCGCGCGGCTCGTCACCTACAAGCTCGACGTGCGCCTGCCGCATTGAAGCGGCAGGCGCGAGCCGTCGGCTCGCAATACGTGCCGCCCCTCGTCAGGCCAGGCGCGCCTCGGTGGCCGGGTCGAACAGCACGGCCTTCGAAACGTCGAAGAGCAGCGTCATGTTCTGCAGCGGTTGAGGATTGGCTGCCGGGTGCACGCGGCTCACCGTCCGCTTGCCGTTCACCTGCGCGAACACGAGCGTATCGGGCCCGGTCGGCTCGATCACGTCCACCTTGACATCGATCGCCTGCAACGCTTCCCCGTGCCCATCGTGGGCGTGGCGGGCATCCGTGATTCGCTCGGGACGCAGGCCGAGAATGACCTGCCGGCCCATCGAACCCTTGAGGCGATTCGCATCGAACGGCAGATTGAGCACGCTGCGCGTGACGCCGGTGTCGAGCTCCATGCCCACGCCCGCGCCCTGCTCGACGAGCCGGCCCTCGATGAAGTTCATCGGCGGCGCGCCGATGAAGCCCGCCACGAACAGGTTCGACGGCGAATCGTAGATTTCCTGCGGTGCGCCGAACTGCTGCACGATGCCGTCTTTCATGACCGCGATGCGATCGCCGAGCGTCATCGCCTCGATCTGGTCGTGAGTGACGTAGACGATCGTCGTGCCGAGACGCTGATGCAGCAGCTTGATCTCGGAGCGCATTTCGATGCGCAGCTTCGCGTCGAGGTTCGACAGCGGCTCGTCGAAAAGGAACATCACGGGGTCGCGCGCGAGCGCGCGCCCCATCGCCACACGCTGCCGCTGGCCGCCCGAGAGCTGGCCGGGCTTGCGATCGAGCAGATGGTCGATCTGCAGCATCTGCGAGACGCGCTCGACGATCTGCTTCTGCTCCTGCTTGGGCACCTTGCGGATGTTCAGACCGAACGAGATGTTCTCGCGCACCGTCATCGACGGATAAAGCGCATATGACTGAAACACCATCGCAATGTCGCGGTCCTTCGGCGAGAGCTCGTTGACGATCTTGTCGTCGATGCGGATTTCGCCCTTCGTCACCGATTCGAGGCCGGCGATCATATTGAGCAGCGTCGACTTGCCGCAGCCCGAGCCGCCAACGAGGATGAGGAACTGACCGTCTTCGATGTCGATGTCGACACCCTTGAGAACGGGCACGCCGTTCGGGTACGTCTTGTATACGTCGCGGATGGAAAGGCTTGCCATGCTAAGAATCCTTTGATCTGCTGTAGTGCTTGCAAATATCGGTTGCGCTTCGTTGCGTTGCAGGGTGTGCCGGCCGCGCACGGCGGCCGATCGTTCAGCCCTTCACCGCCCCGGCTGTCAACCCGCGCACGAAATAGCGGCCGGCGATCACGTAGACGAGCAGCGTCGGCAGCGCCGCGATGATGGCGCCGGCCATGTCCACGTTGTATTCCTTGACACCCGTCGACGTGTTGACGAGGTTGTTGAGCGCCACGGTAATCGGCATCGAATCGACACCGGAAAACACGATGCCGAACAGGAAGTCGTTCCAGATCTGGGTGAACTGCCAGATCACGCAGACCATGAAGATCGGCAGCGAAACGGGCAGCAGCACGCGCAAGAAGATCGTGAAAAACCCGGCACCATCGATGCGCGCCGCCTTCACGAGCTCGGCCGGCACGCCCACGTAGAAGTTGCGGAAGAACATCGTCGTGAACGCGATCCCGTAGACGACGTGCACGAAGACGAGCCCCGTGATCGTGTTCGAGATGCCGGCGAAGCCGAGCATGCGCGCCATCGGCAGCAGGATCGTCTGAAACGGGATGAAGCAGCCGACGAGCAGCATCGTGAACACAGCATCGGCGCCGCGAAAGCGCCAGTGAGTGAGCACATAACCGTTGAAGGCCCCGATGATCGACGAGATCAGCACGGCCGGAATCACCATGCGGATCGAATTCATGAAGAACGGCTGCATGCCATCGCAGCGCACGCCGGTGCAGGCCTCGCTCCAGGCCTTCACCCATGGCGCGAACGTCCAGTGCGACGGCGGCGTCAGCAGATTGCCCGTGCGCAGCTCGTCGATATCCTTGAACGACGTCGAGAGCATCACGTAGATCGGGAACAGGAAGTACAGGGCAAAGAGAATCAACGCCGCGTAAATGACGGCTCGGCTGATCGTCATCTTAGGCATTGCGGGTGCTCCTCGATTCCAGATACATGAGCGGCACGAGCACGGCCACGACGGTAGCCAGCATCATCATCGACGACGCCGCGCCGACGCCGAGCTGTCCGCGGTTGAACGAGAACGTGTACATGAAGATGGCGGGCAGCGAGGACGACGTGCCGGGGCCGCCCGCCGTCAAGGCGACGACGAGGTCGAACGTCTTGATCGCGATGTGGCAGAGAATCAGCAGCACCGAAAAGAATACCGGGCGCATGCTCGGGATGACGATCTTG
The DNA here is from genome assembly GCF_034424545.1 of Trinickia caryophylli. Taxonomy (NCBI): domain Bacteria; kingdom Pseudomonadati; phylum Pseudomonadota; class Betaproteobacteria; order Burkholderiales; family Burkholderiaceae; genus Trinickia; species Trinickia caryophylli. Next base: position 997,137 of record NZ_CP139970.1, read on the forward strand.
CGATAGATCGTGGGCAGCGTTGCACCGTCGACCTGGGCCGCCTTGAAGATCTCGGCATCGACACCGCGCAGGCCGGCCAGAAAGAGCGCCATCACGAAGCCCGTGGACTGCCAGACCGCCGCGATCACGACGCAGAAGATCGCTTTGTCCGGATCGCCGAGCCAGTTGAACGAGAAGCTCGCCCAGCCCCAGTCGTGCATCACTTTTTCGAGCCCGAGGCCGGGATTCAGAATCCATTGCCAGGCCGTGCCCGTCACGATGAAGGACAGCGCCATCGGATACAGGAACACCGCACGCAGTGCGCCTTCGTTGCGGATCTTCTGGTCGAGCAGGATCGCGAGGAAAAGCCCGAGACCGACGCAGATGGCGATGAACGGGATCGCGAACCAGCCGAGATTCCTGGCCGATGTCCACCAGACGTCGTTGTTGAAAAGTTCGGTATAGCGATCGAAGCCGGCGAACTTGTAGTTCGGCATGAGCCGGGACTTCGAAAACGACAAATAACCGGTGACGGCAATGAAGCCGTAGACGAAAACAAGGCTGATCACCACGCTCGGCGACAGCACGAGCTTGGGGATCCAGCGATCGGCGAGCGCCGAGAACGACGAGCCGCGGTGGTGCGCAGGCGCCACCTTGTTGCCTTTGCCGCTGAGAGAGGCAGCCACTACTCGACTCCTAATCTTGCCCGCCGGCCGCCTGCGCTTCGGGCGCGTGCGGCCGGCATCCACGAGACAGTGAAGCGGGCGCCGCGAGGCGCCGCTTCGGCCGTCGCTTCGCTTACTTCGTCTTGGCCGCCTGCGCGAGCGCCTTCACGGCGTCCTGCGACGATTGCGACGAGTTCATGAACTTGGTCACGACGTCGGTGATTGCGCCGGCAGTGGCGTCAGGCTGTGCCATGCCGTGAGCGAGCGAGGGCACATAGCCGCCCGATTTGATGGCCGTCTGCTCGTCGGCGTACGACTTCTTCGCGCAGTCGTCGAACTTCGCCATCGACACGCCGAGGCGCACCGGGATCGAGCCCTTGTAGAGGCTGAACTGCTCCTGGAACGCGGGGCTCATGATCGTCTTGGCCATGGCCACTTGACCCGGCGTCGCGCCGTTTTGGCCCTTCTGTTGGAAGAACACGAAGGAGTCGACGTTGAACGTATAGGCCTTCTCGGTACCCGGTACGGCCGCGCAGATGTAGTCGACGCCCGACTTCTTGTTGGCGTTCGCGAACTCGCCCTTGGCCCAGTCGCCCATGAACTGCATGCCGGCCTTGTTGTTGATGACCATCGCCGTGGCGAGGTTCCAGTCACGGCCCGTGCGGCCCTTGTCGAAGTAGCCCTGGATCTTGCGGACCGTATCGAAGACCTTCACCATCTGCGGCGAGGTCAGCGTCGACTGGTCGAGATCGACGAGCGCCTTCTTGTAGAAAGCCGCGCCTTGCGACAGCACGACGTCTTCCCACAGCGTCAGGTCCTGCCACGGCTGGCCGCCCATCGCGATCGGCTGAATGCCGGCCGCCTTCATCTTGTCGGCAACCGCGAAGAACTCGTCCCAGTTCGTCGGCACCTTGCCGCCCGCCTTGTCGAGCGCCGCCTTGTTGATGTAGAGCCAGTTCACGCGGTGAACGGAGAACGGCGCGGCAACATAGTGGCCGCCCGCCTGCATGATCTTGTCGATCTCGGGCGGCAGGTTCTTCTTCCAGTCCTCCTGCTTCGCCACGGAATCGATGTTCACGAGCACGTCCTGGTCGGCCCATTCCCTGATGAGCGGCCCCTTGATCTGTGCCGCCGACGGCGCGTTGCCCGAGATCACCTGGGTCTTCAGCGCCGTCATGGCCGCCGCGCCCGCGCCGCCCGCAACCGCGAAGTCCTTCCACGTATAGCCCTGCTTCGTCATGTCGTCCTTGAGCACGCCGACGGCCTTCGATTCGCCGCCCGACGTCCACCAGTGCAACACTTCGACGGATTCTGCGGCCTGCGCCGACATCCCGTACATCAGCCCCGTGGCGGCGAGCGCTGCCATGATCGCGCGAACTTTCATTCTTTATCTCCTCCGGAACACCTGAACAAGAAACGATTGCCCCCCGGGGTTCTTGTCGGGGAACGGTTGGTTGGTGAAGCAGAACAACACTGGAAGAGCCCGGCTCGCATGCCACGCGTCACGCGCGACGTGCACCGCCCGGCCGCGTAAGCGCTTCAGGAAATGAGTGATTCGGAACGCAAAGACTGTCTCCTGGTTTTCATTCGGCCCTGATCCGCATCGCGCGGCAAGGCTCGGGGAGGCGAAAAGCGGATTGCCCGACAGCGCTGTAACATTGCCGCGCGCGTTGCACTCCGGATGCGCCGACGCGCCGGCACATTCGCCGCCGATCGGCCCGCCGCTTGCCGCGGGAAGCGGGCGCGCCGCGCTCGCTTCGATCCCGGCCGCGCAAGCAGCGCATGCTTTTTGCATCGAATCGACGTTACCTCTTGATTTGGATTGTAGTTAAACTACAATTCAGTGTCAAAAATATTTTTATCGCGCTACAAGCGACGTAACCGCGCAGGCGAACGGCCGGGCGCGAGGCAAAACCGGAGACAGCCCACCGTTCACACGACGAAACGCGCCCCTGATCGACCCGAAGCACCCGGACGCGGCCCGCGCCCGGCAACCCTTGACCTTCTGCTCACGACTCATGCAAATCGACTCAGGCTTTACCTTCGTGCTCTTCGGCGGGACCGGCGACCTGTCGATGCGAAAGATTCTTCCTGCGCTTTACGAAGCCCACCGTGCGGGCATGCTGTCGGAAAACGGCAGGATCGTGGCGGTGGCGCGGCACGCGGCCGACCGCGACGGCTACATCGAGTGGGTCAACACGAACGTGAAGGCGCATGTCGCGAAGACGGGCTTCGACGAAGGCATCTGGCAGCGCTTTCTCGAGCGCATTGCCTATGTGAAGCTCGATCTCGGCAAGCCAGAGGATTTCGTGCTGCTGCGCGAGGCCATCGAAGGCCATCCCGGCATCCGCGTCTTCTATCTCGCGACGGGCCCGTCGCTTTTCGTACCGATCTGCCGCGCGCTCGCCTCCGTGGGGCTCAACGAGAACGCCCGCATCGTGCTCGAGAAGCCGCTCGGCTACGACCTGCGTTCGTCGAACGCGATCAACGACTCCGTCGGCGAAATCTTCGCCGAGGATCAGATCTACCGGATCGATCACTACCTCGGCAAAGAGCCCGTGCAGAACCTGCTCGCGCTGCGCTTCGGCAACGCGCTCTTCGAGCCGCTCTGGCGCCGCGAGTGGGTCGAAAGCATCCAGATCACGATCGCGGAGGAACTCGGTGTCGAGGCGCGGGGCGACTTCTACGACAACACCGGCGCGTTGCGCGACATGGTGCAAAACCACCTGTTGCAACTGCTCTCGATCGTGGCGATGGAGCCGCCGCACTCGATGGATTCCGATTCGGTGCGCGACGAAAAGCTGCGCGTGCTGCGCGCATTGAAGCCGATCGATACGCGCGACATCAGCAAACTGGCCGTGCGCGGGCAGTACCACGCCGGCGTCATCAAGGGCACCTCGGTGCCGGCCTATGCGACCGAGCACGGCGTGAAGCCCCAAAGCACGACCGAGACATTCGTCGCCCTGAAGGTGGAGATCGAAAACTGGCGCTGGGCCGGCGTGCCGTTCTTCCTGCGCACAGGCAAGCGCCTGGCCGAACGCATCGCGGAAATCGTCGTCAACTTCCGGCCCGTGCCGCATTCGGCGCTCGGGGCGCCGGCGCTGCGTCCGGGCGCGAATCGCCTCGTCATCCGGCTGCAGCCGAACGAGTCGATCCGGCTTTATTGCCTGGCGAAACAGCCCGGCGAAGGTATGAACCTGTCGAGCGTGCACCTGGATCTCGCCTTCGACCAGTTTTTCAAGGAAGGCCAAATGGAGGCGTACCAGCGCCTGCTGCTCGACGTCATCAACGGCCGTCTCGCGCTCTTCGTGCGCCGTGACGAGCAGGAAGCCGCGTGGCGCTGGGTCGAGCCGATCCTCAACGAATGGGCGGCCTCGAACAAGCCGCCGAAGCCATACGCCTCGGGCACCTGGGGGCCGGCCGCGGCAAGCGCCATGCTCGCGCAGCACGGCACCTGCTGGCTCGAAGAGGAAAACTGAGGCAGGCAAGCGGCACCCTCCGCGCATCGCGCGGCCGGTGCCTGGCGAATCCATCGAGGTATACAAGAAGCTGTCTGGAGGAGAAGTGATCGAGCTTCACGCATTTGACGACTCGCGCGCGCAAGCTGGCGCGCTGGCGAAGGCGGTTGGCGATGCCCTTGGCGCATCGCTCGCCGCATCGGGCGGCGCCGCGCGCACGACGCTCGCGGTTTCCGGCGGCACGAGTCCGCGGCCGTTTCTGCAAACGCTCGCGCTCGCACCGCTCGACTGGTCGCGCATCGACGTGACGCTGGTCGACGACCGCCGCGTGCCCGAGACCGACTCCGCCAGCAACGCACGGCTCCTGCGCGAAACGCTGCTCGCGGGCACCGCTCGGGCTGCGTGCTTTCAACCGCTCGTCGACGTGTCCGCCTCGATCGAGGCAAACGTTGCCGCACTGAACGCCGACGCGGCGCGCGCGCTGCCATCGGTGGCCGTGCTGGGCATGGGCGAAGACGGCCATACGGCCTCGCTTTTCGCCGACGCGCCCGAGTGGGCGCATATCATCGCACCCGATGCCCCGCGCTTCGTCGCCGTGCATCCGGTTGCCGCGCCGCATGCGCGCGTGAGCCTGTCGCTCGCCGCGCTCACGCGCATCGAACGGCTCTATCTGCTGATCTCGGGCTCGAAGAAGCTCGACGTACTGAAGGCGGCCGCGTCCGCCGCGCAAGAAAACGCCATCTCGAAGCTGGCGAACGACAAGGGAGTCAGACTCGATGTCTACTGGTGTGCAAACTAAAGTGGTTTCTCTTTCCGGCAACCGTCAGCACGCCGACGGCCCGCGCCTGCTCGCCGACATCGGCGGCACGAATGCGCGCTTCGCGCTCGAGACGGGCCCCGGGGAAATCACGCAGATCCGGGTCTACCCCTGCGCGCAGTACCCGGGCGTGGAAGACGTGCTCGAACAGTATCTGAAAGACACGAACGTCGGCCACGTCAATCATGCGGCGATCGCGATCGCGAACCCGGTCGACGGCGACCAGGTCAGCATGACGAATCACAACTGGACCTTTTCGATCGAGGCCACGCGCCGCGCGTTGGGCTTCGACACGCTGCTCGTCGTCAACGATTTCACCGCGCTCGCCATGGCGCTGCCGGGGCTCACCGATGCGCAGCGCGTGCAGATCGGCGGCGGCACGCGACGGCAAAACAGCGTGATCGGGCTGCTCGGCCCAGGCACGGGCCTCGGCGTGTCGGGTCTCATCCCGGCCGACGATCGCTGGATCGCGCTCGGCAGCGAAGGTGGCCACGCGAGCTTCGCACCGTCCGACGAGCGCGAGGATTGCGTCCTGCAGTTCGCCCGCAAGAAGTGGCCGCACGTCTCGTTCGAGCGCGTGGCGGCCGGCCCCGGCATCGAGCTCATCTATCGTGCGCTCGCGGCGCGCGACAAGAAGCGCGTGGCCGCATCGGTCGACCCGGCCGAGGTCGTGAACCGCGCGCTCGCGGGCGATGCGCTCGCCGTGGAGGCGGTCGAGTGTTTCTGCGGCATTCTCGGTACGTTCGCGGGCAACATCGCCGTGACGCTCGGTGCGCTCGGCGGGATCTATATCGGCGGCGGCGTCGTGCTGAAGCTCGGCGAGTTCTTCGCCCGCTCGTCGTTCCGGCAGCGCTTCGAGGCAAAGGGCCGCTTTGAAGCTTACCTGGCCAACGTGCCGACTTACGTGATCACGGCCGATTATCCGGCCTTTCTCGGCGTTTCGGCGATCCTGGCCGAGCAGTTGTCGAACCGCTCGGGTGGCGCCTCGTCGGCGGTCTTCGAGCGCATCCGCCAAATGCGCGACGCACTGACACCGGCCGAGCGGCGCGTAGCCGATCTCGCGCTCAACCATCCGCGCTCGATCATCAGCGACCCGATCGTCGACATCGCGCGCAAGGCCGACGTGAGCCAGCCCACCGTCATCCGCTTTTGCCGCTCGCTCGGCTGCCAGGGGCTGTCGGACTTCAAGCTGAAGCTCGCCACGGGGCTCACGGGCACGATCCCCGTCAGCCATAGCCAGGTGCATCTCGGCGATACGGCCACCGACTTCGGCGCCAAGGTGCTCGACAACACGGTGTCGGCCATCCTGCAATTGCGCGAGCATCTGAACTTCGAGCACGTCGAGCGCGCGATCGATCTGCTCAACGGTGCGCGCCGCATCGAGTTCTATGGGCTCGGCAATTCGAACATCGTCGCTCAGGACGCCCATTACAAGTTCTTCCGCTTCGGCATCCCCACGATCGCCTACGGCGATCTCTATATGCAGGCGGCCTCCGCGGCGCTGCTCGGCAAGGGCGACGTCATCGTGGCCGTGTCGAAGTCGGGACGCGCGCCCGAGTTGTTGCGCGTGCTCGACGTCGCGATGCAGGCCGGCGCCCAGGTGATTGCCATCACCTCGAGCAACACGCCGCTCGCCAAGCGCGCCACGGTCGCGCTGGAAACCGACCACATCGAGATCCGCGAGTCCCAGTTGTCGATGATCTCGCGCATCCTGCACCTGCTGATGATCGACATTCTCGCGGTGGGCGTGGCAATCCGTCGCGCGGTGCCGAGCCCCGAGGTCGCGGAGGCCGTGGCGAAAGCGCGCGCGACCAGCAGCGACGAAGCCGCCGCCGTGCTCGATTGGCTCAGCCACGGCGCCGCGTCGTCGGCCACGGACTGAAGCATTCCGGCCGCGGCGCCGGCCCCTTTGGGGGTACCCGCGGCTGGCCCTCGCTCGAGCGCGCCGGGCAAATTCCACCGGCCCCGCGCGTTCGCTCGCCCCTCCCTTGCCGCCTGCTGCCCGCGAGATTCGGGTTTTCCGCTCCCGGAATGCCGAGCGCGAGGCACCGTTTCGATGCAGCAGCCCACCGATTCGCCCCAAACCGGGGCACAGCAAGCTCGACTCGTCTGTTTTTTTCAACGAATCCGCAACAATCGGGGGCGCGCTTTCGTCGCATCCCTGCAACAACGGGCGTCTTTATTTAAGTGCTGGCTATCACTGAAACCCGCGCGGCACGGGCCTCTGCGCCTGCTTTCGCGCCATGCGCGTCGTTTCATAAATGACAATAATCGGTAACAACTGGTAGTTACACCAATAAGGTGTCAGATTCCGGCTATCTAGTATCCCGTCGACTACCTGGACCCGCGGCCTAGACCTCTTGCATTCAAGAGATGCCGGAGTCTGCTGCACCTCCCTACCCGGGTGCTCACTTGCAATTCAACGTCTCGGAGACCATTTGCATGAAGAAATCGCTTATCGCGCTTGCTGTGACGAGCGCCGTGGCTGCGCCGGCATTTGCGCAAAACAGCGTCACGTTGTACGGCATCATCGACGCCGGCATCACCTATACCAACAATTCGGGCGGCCATTCGCAGTGGCAAATGCAAAGCGGCATCCTGCAAGGCAGCCGCTGGGGCCTGAAGGGCGCTGAGGACCTGGGCGGCGGCACGAAGGCCATCTTCCAATTGGAAAATGGCTTCAACGTGATGAACGGCAAGCTGGCGCAGAATGGTCGTCAGTTTGGCCGTCAAGCCTATGTCGGCCTGACGAACGATTCGTACGGTACCCTGACGCTCGGTCGCCAATACGACCCGGTCGTCGACATGGCTCAATCGACGACGTTCAACGGCCAGTGGGGTGCGTTCTTCTCGCATCCGAGCGACATCGACAATACCGACAACGGCTTTCGCGTCAACAACGCGGTCAAGTACGTATCGCCGACGTTCTATGGTCTGAAGGCTGAAGCGATGTACGCGTTCGGCGGCGTAGCCGGCTCGTTCGGTCAGAAGAGCACGATCGGCGGCGGCCTCAGCTACACGGCTGGTCCCCTGTACGTCGGTGCGGGCTACTTCTTCGCGAAGAATCCGGCAGCGCAATTCGACGACGGCAACTTCATCACGAATATCGGCACGGCCGCGGCGCCGGTGGCGCCGGTCGTCGGTAGCTCGAACGGTCACGGTGCGTTCGGTTACGTCGGCACGCCGGGCAGCATGGAATCGGCGAGCGTCGGCGCAAGCTACGCGTTCGGTCCCGCGCTCGTGGGTGCGAACTTCTCGCACGTGCGCTTCGACGACGCCAATCAGGGCTCGGTCGCGCGCGCCGGCGGCGCGGGCGACTACGTGTGGTTCAACAGCTACGAACTCTGGGGGCAGTACAGCCTGACCCCGGCGACGACGCTGGGCCTCGGCTACACGTTCACGAACGGCCGCGATGCGCTGGCAAACGTCAAGCCGAAGTACCATCAAGTGAATGCAGTGGCCGATTACCGCCTGTCGAAGCGCACGGACGTCTATGTGATGGCGGTCTACCAGCACGCCGCCGGTGGCAGCGCGAAGGCCGACATCTATGACGGCGTGGCAGGCAGCCAGTCGACGACCGCGAACCAGGTCGTCGCCCGCGTCGGCATCCGCCACAAGTTCTAAGCAACAACCGCTGCGCCAACCGCACGGTCCAGGCCGCGCGGCAAACGACAGCGCGAAAAGGCAGTACTTCCAAGCGCCGCTACTCGCGGCGCTTTTTTTTGGGGGGCAGCGCGCCGCCGCTCAACGCGGCATGGCCGTACCGCGCGCGGGCAGTCCGTGCCAGCGTTTGACGAGCGTACGCCCGACGAGGCACAGCGCGCCCGTTCCGGCGATCGTAATGCCCATACCCGTGGGCGTGCCGCTTTGCAGCGCGCCGACGACGAGGCTCGCCAACGCGCCGAACGCGAGCTGCGTCGCGCCGAAGAGCGCCGCAGCCGCCCCGGCATTGCGCGGATAACGATGCATGAGGTCGGTCGTGCAGTTGGCCGTGAGCACGCCCACGATGCCGACCACGAAGAAAAGGCCCGCGACGATCGACCACAGGCCACCCCACCCCGTCAAACAGACGACGACGACGAAAAACGACGCCGTGCAGCTCACGAGCGAGGCACCCGCGATGAGCGGCAGTGAGCCGAAGCGCCCGATGAGCCGCGTATTGAGGAAATTGCCGAGCATGATTCCGGCGATGTTCAGCGCGAAGAAAAAGCCGTAATGCTGCGGCTTCACATGGAAGTAGTCGATATAAACGAACGGCGTGGCCGTGATGTAGGCAAACATCGATGCGAACGCCATGCCGCCGCACAACAGATGCCCGAGCGCGACAGGATCGGTCAACAGGTGCCCGTAGACCGCAAACGACGCCCATACGCGCGTGCCGGCGCGCTTTTCGGCCGGCCAGGTCTCGCTCACGCGTGTGAACGCGAGCACCGTGCAAAGCGCGCCGAACAACGCCAGCAGCACGAAGACGGTGCGCCACCCGCCCAGCAGCAGCAGTTGCCCGCCGATCAACGGCGCAAGCAAGGGCCCGACGCCCGTTACGATCGCGATCATCGACAATACCCGCGCCGCGTCCCGCGGCTCGTGCGCATCGCGCGCGATCGCACGCGCCATGACCGACGCCGCGCCGGCGCCGAGCGCCTGCACGAAGCGCACGCCCACGAGCAAACCGATCGAGTTCGCGCTGGCGCACGCAATGCTCGCCAGCAGAAACAGCACGAGACCGCCGAGCAGCACCGGGCGCCGCCCAAAGCGATCGGAGAGCGGACCATAAACGAGCATCCCCACCGAAAAACCGGCCATGAAGCTCGTGAGCGTCCATTGCGCGGCGGCGTCGGGTACGCCGAACGCACGGGCGATCGAAGGCAGGCTCGGCAGGTACATGTCGACGGCGATCGGCCCGCAGGCCGCCAGCGCGCCGAGCAGCGCGATGAGCCGGATGTCGGGCTGGCGTTTGGCGTTTTTTTCGGTCATTGAGCGCTCGAAGAGACCTCCGTCGGCGAATTCGCGCAGGCGCAAATCGCGACATCGGACGAAAAATGCGGATAAGGGGCAGATTCTACGCAACGCTTCGCGCCCTCGCGAGCCGGAGCGCTCCCGGCTCGCCCGCCCCCGCTCCGGTACAATTGCCCTCATCGCCACGGCCGCGCGGCGCGAGCCGATACTCGACGCGCCCGCCCGGCCGGGGCCCGCCACTCTCGAAGCAGGCCTCATTCCCATGTCCAGCAACCAAGCCCTTTTCGAACGCGCTCAGCGCTCCATCCCCGGCGGCGTCAACTCGCCCGTGCGTGCCTTTCGCTCGGTCGGCGGCACGCCGCGCTTCGTCGCGCGCGCACACGGCCCCTACTTCTGGGACGCCGAAGGCGCACGGTACATCGACTACATCGGCTCGTGGGGCCCGATGATTCTCGGGCACGTTCATCCCGAAGTGCTCGCAGCCGTGCAGCGCGTGCTTGCCGACGGCTTCTCGTTCGGCGCGCCGACCGAGGCCGAAATCGAAATTGCCGAGGAAATCCGCAAGCTCGTGCCCTCCATCGAGCGGGTACGGCTCGTCTCGAGCGGTACGGAGGCAACGATGAGCGCGTTGCGCCTTGCGCGCGGCTTCACGAGCCGTAGCCGCATCGTCAAGTTCGAGGGCTGCTATCACGGCCACGCCGACAGCCTGCTCGTGAAGGCCGGTTCGGGCCTGCTCACCTTCGGCAACCCGACTTCGGCCGGCGTGCCGCCCGACGTGGCCAAGCACACGACGGTGCTCGACTACAACAACGTCGAGGCGCTCGAGGCCGCTTTCGCCGCGTTCGGCGACGAGATCGCCGCCGTCATCGTCGAGCCCGTGGCGGGCAACATGAACCTCGTGCGCGGCACCCCCGAGTTTCTGCGCGCGCTGCGGCGCCTATGCACGAAGCATGGCGCCGTGCTGATCTTCGACGAAGTGATGTGCGGCTTTCGCGTGGCGCTCGGCGGCGCGCAAGCGCTCTACGGCGTCGAACCCGACCTGACCTGCCTCGGCAAGGTGATCGGCGGCGGCATGCCGGCCGCCGCTTTCGGAGGGCGTCGCGACATCATGGCGCACCTCGCGCCGGAAGGCGGCGTCTATCAGGCCGGCACGCTCTCGGGCAATCCGATCGCCGTCGCGGCGGGGCTGAAAACGCTGCAACTCATTCAGGCGCCCGGCTTCTACGATCGCCTTTCGGCGCAGACCTCGCGGCTTGCCACTGGTCTTGCCGGCGCCGCGCGCGAAGCCGGCGTGCCGTTTTGCGCCGACGCGGTGGGCGGCATGTTCGGCCTTTACTTTACCGAGACCGTGCCCGGCAGCTTCGCCGAAGTCTCGCGCAGCGACATTGCCCGCTTCAATGCCTTCTTTCACAAGATGCTCGACGCGGGCGTCTATTTCGCGCCGTCGGCCTACGAGGCCGGCTTCGTGTCGATCGCGCACGACGACGCCGTGATCGACGCCACGCTCGACGCCGCGCGCGGCGCCTTCGCCTCGCTCGCGGCCTGACGCGCGAAGCCGCCGCCATGTTTTCCGATACCGACTTCGCTCATATGCAACGCGCGCTGACGCTGGCGGCGCGCGGCCTTTACACGACGACACCGAACCCGCGCGTGGGCTGCGTGCTCGTCAAGAACGGCATGCCCATAGGCGAAGGCTTCACGCAGCCGGCAGGGCAGGACCATGCCGAGATCCAGGCGCTGAAGGACGCGCACCGGCGCGGCAACGATCCACGGGGAGCGACGGCCTATGTCACGCTCGAGCCGTGCAGCCACTTCGGCCGCACGCCGCCTTGCGTCCATGCGCTCGTCGACGCCGGCGTCGCTCGCGTGATCGCCGCGATGGAGGATCCGAATCCGCAGGTTTCGGGCCGTGGGCTCGCGATGCTGCGCGAAGCCGGCATCGACGTGCGCTGCGGCCTGCTCGCGCAGCAGGCGCATGAGCTCAACATCGGCTTCGTCTCGCGCATGACGCGCGGACGCCCCTGGGTACGGATGAAGGTGGCGGCGTCCCTCGACGGGCGCACCGCGCTGCCGTCGGGCGAGAGCCAGTGGATCACGGGCCCCGCCGCGCGGGCCGATGGCCACGCGTGGCGCGCGCGCGCCTGTGCGATTCTGACAGGCGTAGGGACCGTGCGCGAAGACGATCCGCAATTGACCGTGCGTGAAGTCGACACGCCGCGTCAGCCGTTGCGTGTGCTCGTCGACAGCCGGCTCGAGGCACCGCTGGCGGCGCGCCTGTTCGAGGGTGCCCCGCCGCTCGTTTTTTGTGCGCGCATCGACGAACGCAACGCGGCGCAAGCCGAAGCGCTGCGCGCGCGCGACATCGAAGTCGTGACGATCGCAAACGCCGCGGGCAAGGTCGATCTCGCCGCGATGCTGCGCGAACTGGGCGCGCGCGGGATCAACGAACTGCACGTCGAAGCCGGACACAAACTCAACGGCTCGCTGCTGCGCGAAGGCTGCGTGGATGAACTGCTCGTTTATCTTGCGCCGAGCCTGCTCGGTGGCGATGCGGCCGGCATGTTCGATCTGGCCGCGCCGGGCACGCTCGACGAGCGCACGCGTCTCGCGTTTCATGCAGCCGAGCGCATCGGCGACGATCTGCGCGTGCTCGCGCGCATCGTTCGGCCTGACGCACGCCCGTGAGCGCAACCGAAGACGCAACACGACACGATAAAAGGAAGCACACGATGTTCACAGGAATCGTCGCGGCCGTGGGCCGCATCGAAACGGTCGAACCGCTCGGCTCGAGCGCCGACGCGGGCGTTCGCCTCGACGTCCGCGCAGGCGCGCTCGATCTGGCCGACGTCGCCATCGGCGACAGCATCGCTATACAAGGCGCGTGCATGACCGTGATCGAGAAAACGGACGAAACGTTCGCCGTGGAAGTGTCGCGCGAAAGCCTGAACCGTACGGTCGGCCTCGGGGAGCCAGGGGACGTGAATCTGGAGAAGGCGCTGACGGCGCACGAGCGCCTCGGCGGCCACATCGTGTCCGGCCACGTGGATGGTCTGGGAACGGTGACGCGGTTCGCTCCGGTCGGAGAATCGCATGAGCTGCGCATTCTCGCGCCGCGCGAGATGGGCCGATATCTCGCCTATAAAGGGTCCATTACGGTGAACGGGGTAAGCCTGACCGTCAACAGCGTGGAGGATCGCGACGACGGCTGCGAGTTCTCGATCAACCTGATCCCGCACACAGTCGAGGTCACGACGCTCAGACACCTTGCTCCCGGCAGCCAGGTCAATCTCGAAGTCGATCTGATTGCGCGGTATGTCGAAAGGATGCTGTCGACGGCGTCAGCTAAAGCGAGTTCGTGAAGCTTGCCCGAGGACGTCTATAGGGACGAGAAGGCACTGGGACCGATTATTCGGCAGATGGCGAGCGACATTCGGTTATAATACCGGTCTAGTTCCGTTCGCGTCGCATCGGCAAGACGTCTGCCGGTTCCTCGCGAATCCGCCTTTTGACCGATCGTCCGGCAAAGCCGGCGATAGCTGCACCCCGTCGGACTGCACGCCGCGCATCGGCCGGTTGCTGGCCGCCGCGTCTGTCCCATCCCTGGCGTATAGGGCGCTCCGCCCCACGGCGCGGCACCGAGTTGTCAACGACGCCGGGGCCGCAATCACTCCTTACTTTCGCGCGAGCACGTGTCAAGCACCGCTCGTGGCTTTCTTTTTCCGCGAGGCATAGCTTGCCGATGCCCCGCCAACTGAACAGGAACGTGCATGGCAAAAGAAGAACTGCTGGAACTCGATGGTATCGTCGACGAAGTGCTGCCCGACAGCCGCTACCGTGTCACCCTCGATAACGGTGTCGTGGTGGGCGCGTACGCATCCGGCCGGATGCGCAAGAATCACATCCGGATCCTCGCTGGCGATCGCGTCACGCTGGAACTCTCGGTGTACGACCTGACGAAAGGTCGAATCAATTTCCGTCACAAGGACGAGCGCAGCAGCGGCACGGGTCAACGCCCCGCGTTCCGCCGGCGCTGAGCCGGCAACGCGCGAAGCCCGGCAGCGGCCGCGTCAGCGCCCGAATCGGATTCGCGCTCGACGGCGCAGCCGCAGGCCAGGCGCCATGCGAGCCGGCGCCACCCAGCTCAGAACGTCACCCCGGCCACCAGCATCAGATTCGCGTAGGGTGTGCATTCGCCTGTGCGAACCACGGCGCGTGCGCGATGCGACATCCGCTTGAGCTCCTCGTGCGAAACCACCTGGCACGAGCCGATCTCGCGCATCCATTCGCTCGACAGCCATGCGTCGTTGCGCGCGAGCGTTTCGCTCGCCATCACATGCGATTCGACCTGCATCTCGCTCAGCAGGACGCGAACGGTCGTCGCCAGATCGGGCACACCGGGCGTGAGCGCAAGATCGATGATCTCGACGCCCGTGCCGTGCGGCGCCGGCATCCCGGCATCGGCAACAAGCACCATGTCGCCATGGCCCAGCGTCGCAACGAGGCGCGACAACTTACTGTTCAGCAACGCGGTCTTCTTCATTGCAATCAGTCGGACGCCAGGGAGATTTCACGCAAAAAGGGAATGGAGGTTTGCGCGCCGGCGCGTGTCACCGACAGCGCGGCGGCAGCCTGACCGAATCGGACGGCTTCGTCGAGCGGACGCTTCGCTGCCAGCGCCGCGCTGAATCCGCCGACGAACGTATCGCCCGCCGCCGTCGTATCGATCGCGACGACCTTGCGCGGCGGATAGTGCCGGCCGCGCGGCGCTTCACCGCCCGCTTCGAGCAACAACACGCCTTGCGCACCCAGCGTCACGATGACGTTGCGTGCGCCCTGCGTCTGCAGGACCTCGGCCGCACGCTGTGCGCTTTCAGGCGAATCCACCTGGATGCCCGACAGCGCCGAGGCCTCTACTTCGTTCGGAATCAGATAATCGGCCAGTTCGAGCCACGTGCGCGAAAGCGCTCCGGTCACCGGCGCGGGATTCAGCACCACGGTCCGACCGAGCGCACGCGCCGCGCGCATCGCCGCAAGCACCGTTTCGTCCGGCACTTCGAGCTGGCACACCACGACATCGGCCTGCGCGATCGCTGCCTCGTGTTTGCTCACCGCCTCGGGCGCCAGCGCGCCGTTGCTGCCGGCCACGATGACGATCGCATTCTGGCCCGCATCGTCTACAACGATCATCGCGACACCGGTCGGTTGCGCCGCATCGGTCGCCACGCCGTCGCAATCGATCCCCTCGCAGCGCAAGCCCGCCACGAGCTGCGCGCCGTTATCGTCGTTGCCGACGCGCCCGATCATCGCGACCTGGGCGCCGAGCCGCGCGGCGGCCACGGCCTGATTGCCGCCCTTGCCGCCCGGCACCTTCGCAAACGAGCGGCCTGTGAGCGTCTCTCCCGCATTCGGCAGACGCGGCGCCCGGATCACGAGATCCATGTTGAGACTGCCGACCACTGCGACCCGGCCCGTCTCTCCTTTCATTGCTGTCGTCGTCATCGATGTCGTAAGACTCATTGGTTCAATCACGCGCGAGCGACTGCTGGCGCACTCGATTCGCGCATATGCAGGTTCGGTTCGATTACACAGGTTTGCGCCGGGCCCGTAACGGTGCCGCTCAGCCGATCCAACAGCATTTTCGCGGCCGCTTCGCCAAGACGAAGAATGGTCTGCCCCACCGTCGACAATGCCGGATGCACGTAGCGGCTCATCTCGACATCGTCGAAGCCGACGATCGAGCAGTCTGCCGGTACACGCAGACCGCGCTCGGAGGCTGCACGCAGCGCGCCGATCGCCATCATATCGTTGCTCGCAAAAACGGCCGTGGGTGCAACGGTGTCGAAAAGCGTGCGCGCCGCGACGTAGCCGCCCGGGCACGTAAAGTCGCCCTCGACGATCGCCCCCGGCAAGACGGGCACGCCGTGCTCCGCCATCGCCCGTTTGAAGCCCGCCACGCGGATCGCGCTCACCGCGGTGCCGCTCGCTCCTGCGATACAGCCGATGCGCGTATGACCGAGATCGAGCAGATGGCGGGTCGCCATCATCGCCCCGGCTTCATGATCGATCTGGACGAGATCGGCATCGAGGCCGGCAATGGGCCGGTCGAAAACCACGACGGGCACGCGCATCGCCTTCAGGTCTTCCGCGACCGACTCGTCTTCGTCGACGGATGCGACGATGAGACCGTCGATGCGGTTCTGATAGAGCACGCGCAGGCATTCGCGCTGCGTCACGACGTCGTTGTCGGAATTGCACAGAAAGACGCAGTAGCCGCTGCGCCGCAGGAACCCCTCTATTCCACGCGCGAACTCCGCGAAGTAGGGGTTCGTGTTGTTCGGCACGACGAGGCCGATCGTCGACGTGCTCCGCGCCTTGAGCGAACGGGCCGGCGCCGAAGGGACGTAGTTCAGCTCGGCAATGGCCGCCATCACGCGCGCGCGCTTTTCCTCGCTGACCGGGCGCGTGTTGTTCAGCACGTGCGACACCGTGGTGTACGACACGCCCGCCCGCTGCGCGACGTCTCTGATCGTCAACATGGCTCGGTCGCGCCTCCCGGTGCTCAGGCCGCCTGCGCGTCGCGGCTCGTGCCGCGCCGGCTGCGATAGGTGTCGAGCACCACGGCCACGACGATCACCATGCCGGTAATGATGCGCTTGGTCGGCTCGTTCGCGCCGATCTGCGCGAGGCCCGCGGCAAGCACGGAGATGATCAGCACGCCGAAGAACGTGCTGATGACCGAGCCGCGCCCGCCCATGAGGCTCGTGCCGCCGATCACGACAGCCGCGATCACCTGCAGCTCGATGCCGGCACCTGCGTTCGGATCGGCTGCCTCGAGACGCGAAATCTGAAAGAGCGACGCAAGGCCGGCGAGCGCGCCCATCAGCGCGAACACGATTATCTTGTAGGGGCGCGGGTCGATGCCGGCGAGCCGTACCGCGGTTTCGTTCGTGCCGATGCCGACGAGGCAACGGCCGAACACCGTTCGCCGCAGCACGAGTTGCGCCACGACGATGACCGCGATCGCGATGATGAACGCAGGCGAAATGCCGACGGCGATCGGATTCGCGAGCCAGTCGAATTCGCTGCCGATATAGGACGTGCGCGAGTTCGTCAGTTGGTACGCAAGCCCGCGGGCCATTTCGAGCACGCCGAGCGAAACGATGAACGACGGAATTCTCCACGCCACCGTGACGGCGCCGGTGAGCGTGCCGATGAACACTGCGATGCCGAGCCCGACGAGTGCGGAGGGAATCGGTCCCCAGTGCCATTGAAGCGCCGCCACGCTGACGGCCGAGGCCGACAGGGCAAGCACCGAGCCCACCGAGAGGTCGATTCCGGCAATGATCAGAACGAACGTCATGCCGACCGACATGACGACGAGATCGGGGATCTGATTAGCGATCGTGACGAACGTGTCGTACGTGAAAAAGTGCGAGCTCAGCGTGGAGAACAGCGCGATCATTGCGGCGAGCGCCCCCACGAGCCCGAGGTAGCTGTTGAGCTCCGCGCGGGCCGCGCTCTTCGATCTGGGCGCTGCGACACCAGCGGGCGTATTCGAGGAAACCGTCATGACACTTCCCTTTCCAATAATGCGTCACGCTTCGCATAGCCCGAGAATGCCGCGGCCAGCAAATCGTCCTGGGTCCATTCGTCCCGGTTGAAAGTACGAACCAGCCGGCCGGCGGACATCACACCGATCCGGTCGCAAATGAGCATCAGCTCGCGCAACTCGCTCGACACGACCACGATCGCCTTGCCCTTCTTCGCTTCTTCGCCGAGCAGGCTGTAGATCTCGAACTTCGCGCCGATGTCGATTCCACGCGTGGGCTCGTCGAACAGCATGACTTGGGCGTCGCGTTCGAGCCAGCGCCCGATGACCACCTTCTGCTGATTGCCGCCCGAGAGTTCGTCGACCGGCTGTTGCGCGCCCGAGCAGCGGATCCGCATTGCCTCGATCTGCCGGCCCGACAGCGCGCGCTCGCGGCCGCGGTCGATCCAACCGTGGCGCGACACGGCACGAAAGTTGTTGAGCGCGAGGTTCGACGCAATGGACTGGGTGAGCAGCAAGCCCTCGCCCTTGCGGTCTTCCGTGATCAACGCCATCCCCTGCCTCACGGCATCGGAGGGCGAGCGGATCGTCAGCGGCTTCGGCGGGTTGCCGATCGACACGACGCCGCTGTCTTTCGCGTCGGCGCCGAAAATCGCGCGCAGCAACTCGGTTCGCCCGGAGCCGATCAGGCCGCTGATACCGAAAATCTCGCCGCTCCTGACTTCGAACGAGACGTCCTGAACGGCGCTGCCGCGCGTCAGGCGCTCGACGCGCAGCATCGGCGCACCGATCCTGCGCTCCCCGAGATCGATCGTTTCTCCGAGATCGCGGCCAACCATCTGGGTGACGAGGCGTTCGGTCGTGTACTCGGCGATCGGCCCGACGGAGACGAGCTTGCCGTCGCGCAGCACGGCGACGCGTTCCGAAATGCGTGCGAGCTCCTCGAGCCTGTGCGAGATATAGACGATCGATACGCCGTCGCGCTTGAGCCGCTCCACCTGATGAAAAAGGAGTTCGACTTCGCGCCCCGTCAGCATCGCGGTAGGCTCGTCGAGAATCAGGACGCGGCAATCGCCGATCAGATTGCGGGCGATCTCCACGAGCTGCTGGTGGCCGATGCCGAGCTCGCCGACGAGGGTATCGGGATCGAGCGACTCGAGACCGACGCGCGCCATCGCCACCCGTGCGTTTTCGCGCAGGCGCCTGCGCGCGATCCAGCCGATCCCTCTGATGGCCGGCATGTTGTTCAGAAACAGGTTTTCGGCGATCGTGAGCGTCGGCAGCAGGTTCAGTTCCTGCATCACCATTCTGACGCCGAGCGCCTCGGCCTCGCTGCGGCTCGCCGGCGCGTACGGCTGCCCGCGAAACCGCAACTGGCCGGACGTCGGCTGCACGAGGCCGCTGATGATCTTCGACAGCGTGCTTTTGCCGGCGCCGTTTTCCCCCGTGAGCGCCAACACTTCGCCGGCGTTCAGCGTGAGATCGATGCCGGTGAGCACCGGCACGGTATAGGTCTTGCCGACCCCGGCGATCGCCAGCACGGGGCTCGACGCCCGCGCGCGTTCGCCAGCGTCGGTTGAAACTGCGCTCATGCACCCTCCTTGGCGGTTCGACCGGGGTAAAAATCCATCTGCGTTCTATGGCAACGCGTGGCTCACTTCTTGACGACGAGCTCGACCGGCGTCTCGACCACGCTCGACAATTCGTTCTGCTTCTTGTGCTCGCGGATCGCCTTGAGCGCCGTATCGATGCCGAACACGGCCTGCTTGGCGGCGAACTGATCCACGGTGGCGAGCACCCGGCCGTCGGCCAGCATCGGCTTCACAGCGGCAATATTGTCGTAGCCGATCACCGCTACCTTACCCGCGCGGCCAGCCGCGCGAATCGCCGAGACGGCGCCGAGGGCCATGTTGTCGTTGCCGCACAGAATGGCCTTGATGTTCGGATAGGCGTTGAGCATCGCCGAAGCCACGGCGTTGCCCTTGTCGATTTCCCAATCGCCCGATTGCACCGAAACCACCTTGACATTGGCCGCTGCCATGGCGTCCTTGAAGCCGGCCGTACGCTGCTGCGCGTTGGTCGTCGTCGGCACGCCTTCCACGATGCCGACCTCGTCGCCCTTGTGCAGCTTCGCGGCGAGGTAGTCGCCGGCGAGGCGCGCGCCCTTGCGATTGTCCGGGCCGACGAACGGCACCGTGATGCCCTTGGATTTCAGCACGTCGGGATCGAGACGATTGTCGATGTTCACGACGACGATGCCCGCATCGACCGCCTTCTTGATCACGGGCACCATCGCCTTCGAATCGGCCGGCGCGATCACGATTGCGTCGACCTTCGAAACGATCATCTGGTCGACGATGCGGATCTGCGCGGCGGTGTCCGTCTCGTCCTTGATGCCGTTCGAGATCAGATCGAAATCGGCCGCATGCTGTTTCTGGTAGCTCTTCGCGCCGTCTTCCATCGTCAGGAAGAACTCGTTCGCGAGGGACTTCATGACCAACGCGACTTTCGGCTTGTGAGCGGCCTGCTGGGCCTGAGCGGTCAGCGGCAGCGCGGCGGCGGCGGCCAGGCCGATGCACGCTGCGAGGATACGGCGGCGGACGGGTGTCTTCATGAAGTGTCTCCTGGATCGTTCGAGTAGTTCGGTACTTCGGCGTTCGATACGCCCGCAACCGGTTGCGGACCACGTTTGCGCAACAATGTCGGACAAATCACGCCGCGCAACCGGTTGCGGATTGGATATTCGACGAGTCGGCGGGCGAAGTCAACGGGTGGACATTGTGCGATGCACCATCATCGGGCACGACGCTCCCGCCTTCCGCAATCTCGCCCCACCCCACGCGGCAATCTGGCTGCAACCGGGCTGCAAGCCGCGGCGCAAAGCCGCGCGGCCAACGCATTCGTTGCGATTTGACGCCGGACGAATTACCCCGGCAATATGGACGCGTGCAGCTCCCGCGGGCGCTGAAAAAAGTCGCGAACGCCGCACCCGCCTCGCCGCCCGGTACCCCATCGGGACGCCGCTGCTCGAATGGATACCGCATGCCCGATTCGAACACCGTGACGGTCGCCGGCGGCGCCGCCATTGTCCTGGCGCTCTATGCGACGCTGCTCTGGCGCCAGGCAAAGGCGAGACGCGTCTGGCGCGCCGGCTCGACGATGAACGTCACGCGCATCTCCGCCTACCAGATGGCCTTGATGTGCGGCGGCGCGCCGCGGGTCGCGCTGACCGGCGTCGTCCGGCTGCTCGGCAGAAAAATGCTCGTGCCGAGCGTCGCGGGCGTACTGCTGACGAGCGAGGCGGCCGGCGGAGAACTCGATGCGATCGAGCGCGAAGTGCTGGCGGCCGTGCGACGGCGCCCCGCCGTCTTCGACGTACTGCTCGGTCGCCTCGTATCGGCATTGAGGCGTGCCGGCGTGACGCGCAGCCTTCGCCACGAACTGATCGCCATCGGCTACATGCGCTCGATCGGATCGACGGAATGGTGGAAGGACTATCTTTACAACATGCTGCCGTTCGCCGTGCCGATCGGCATTGCGTTCGGATGGTGCGCGACGGCGGCGCTGCCGGCCGATGCCGCGTATCTGGCGAGGGATTTCGTGGGTGCCGCGATTGCGACGATGCTGATCGCGGCATGGCCGACGCGGGTCACGGCATTGGGCCGCTTCATCATCTGGTCCGCCACGCAGCATCATCCGGACTTCAGGACCGCGCGCGCGACGCAGGGCGAGGCGCTCGACGCAAAAACGCTCGGTCAGGCGGTCGCGCTCTATGGCACCGAAGCACTCGCGGGAAGCGACATGGCATGGATACCCGCCGTCTTGGCGCAGCGCAGCGAGACGGCGTGAAGCAACGCCACCCGCCGGACACACGCAACCCCTGGACACACGCGAGCCGCATCGCCGTTCGGCCCGCGGCGGAAGCGATATCGGACGGAGCACGGAGCGGACCACACCCCATGCTTCGCGTGCCGCCGATGCCTACTTCCCCCCTCGGCAATCGCGCACACCCGGAATCGCCGCGAGCCGCGCGACGATGGCCTCGAATTCGTCGGCGGTCGAGCGCGACAGCGCGAGCGACACCTCGTCGAGCCCCGGATCGTCCTCCGACTGCTGAACGATGAACTGCTTGACCCGCACACTGCTCGTGCCGAGTGCGACGTGCACGCTTTCGAGCGTGAGACAGCCGCGCTCCGCGAGCAATTGAACGCTGCGTTGCTGCCTCACGGAGATGAAGCGGCGCTCGAGCGGCTTCACACCCGCCAGAATGATCAGGATGATGATGGTCGCGCCGATCGCCGCCGTGTACATGCCGCCGCCGACGGCGAGTCCGATGCCCGCGACCGACCACAGGCTCGCCGCGGTCGTGAGGCCGCGGATCACTTCGCCGCGCAGCAGGATCGAGCCGGCGCCGAGAAAGCCGATGCCCGACACCACTTGCGCGGCGATCCGCGAAGGGTCCAGCACGACATCCTGCCGCCCGAGTACATCGGCAAAACCGAACGCCGACACGAGCATGATCAAGGCCGAGCCGACGCACACGAGCATGTGCGTACGCAGCCCCGCCGCCCAGTTGAGCCGCTCGCGCTCGAACCCGATGACGCTGCCGAGCAAGGCGGCCAGCACGAGCCGCGACAGCAGTTCGACGTTGCCGATCATGCACTCACCTCCTGTTCGATGGTTTGCCGCACCGCCGATGCCGGGGGACGGCCCTGCTACTGACAATCGGGAACGTCTCATGTTGCACGGTTATCGGATCGCGCGCATGCCCGCTCGCCCTCCTTCGCTCGCGCGCTGCGGCCTCGATACCGGCCATCCGGTGCCGGCGTGGCGTAAAATACGCGCTTTCCCGAAATCAGCTATCGACATGACCCTCGCCTCGACGCCCGAAATCATTGCCGAATTGAAGGCGGGCCGCATGGTGATCCTCGTTGACGAAGAGGATCGCGAAAACGAGGGCGACCTCGTGCTGGCAGCCGAATTCGTCACACCTGAAGCGATCAACTTCATGGCCCGCTACGGCCGCGGCCTCATCTGCCTCACGCTCACGCAGGAACGCTGCCAGCAGCTGAACCTGCCGCTCATGACGTACAGGAACGGCACGCAGTACGGTACCGCCTTCACCGTCAGCATCGAGGCGGCCGAGGGTGTAACAACGGGCATTTCCGCGGCAGACCGCGCGCGCACGATCGCCACGGCCGTCGCGCGCGATGCCCGCGCCGAGCATATCGTGCAGCCGGGCCATGTCTTCCCCATCATGGCGCAGCCCGGCGGCGTGCTCGTGCGCGCGGGCCACACCGAGGCCGGGTGCGACCTCACGGCGCTGGCCGGCCTCACGCCGGCCTCCGTGATCTGCGAGGTGATCAAGGATGACGGCACGATGGCGCGGCTGCCGGATCTGCTCGAATTCGCCCGGCAGCACGGCCTCAAGGTCGGCACGATCGCCGATCTGATCCACTACCGCAGCCGCACGGAGTCGATCGTCTCGCGCGTGGCCGAGCGTACGATGCACACGGCGCACGGCCCGTTTCGCGCCGTCCTCTACCAGGATCAGCCGAGCGGTTCGCCGCACCTCGCGCTCGTGCGCGGGGAACCGCAGCCGGACGCCGAAACGCCCGTCCGCGTACACGAGCCGCTCTCGGTGCTCGATCTGCTCGAGGTCGGGTCGTCCACGCACTCGTGGACCCTCGACGCGGCCATGAAAGAAATCGCCGCACGCGAGCTGGGCGTGATCGTCATGCTCAATTGCGGCGACACGAAAGAGCATCTGGTCGACGTCTTCAAGGCGTTCGACGAGAAAGAAAAGGCCGAGCAACTGAAGCGGCGCCCCGTCGACTTCAAGACCTACGGAGTCGGCGCGCAGATCCTGCGCGATCTCGGCGTCGGCAAGATGCAGGTGCTCTCCAATCCGCGCCGGCTCGGCAGCATGTCGGGCTACGGCCTCGAAGTCACCGGGTTCGCGCCGATGCCGGGCGCGGCCACTGCGAAAAGCGCATAATCGGCCGGCGCCGCGCCCGCCGCGACACGTCCCCTTCCCCCTTTTGAATGGATTAGCCCCATGGAAATCGGACAATACCAACCGAATCTCGACGGCGACGGCCTGCGTGTCGGCATCGTCCAATCGCGCTTCAACGAGCCCGTCTGCAACGGCCTCGCCGATGCCTGCATCGAAGAACTCGAACGCCTCGGCGTCGTCGGCGAAGACGTGCTGCTCGTCACGGTGCCCGGCGCGCTCGAAATTCCGCTGGCGCTGCAAAAGCTCGCCGAAAGCGGCCAGTTCGATGCGCTCATCGCGCTCGGCGCGGTCGTTCGCGGCGAAACGTACCACTTCGAGCTCGTCTCGAACGAAAGCGGCGCGGGTGTCTCGCGCATTGCGCTCGATTTCGGTATTCCCGTGGCCAACGGCGTGCTCACGACCGACACGGACGAGCAGGCGGTCGCCCGTATGACCGAAAAGGGCCGCGATGCGGCGCGGGTTGCCGTGGAAATGGCGAACCTGTCGGTCGCGCTCGAGCAGTTGGGCGGCGATGACGAAGACGAAGACGAGGAAGAAGAGGACGAGGCATGAAGAGCGCCCGCAGACGCTCCCGCGAATTGGCCACGCAGGGGCTGTATCAGTGGCTGCTGTCGGGCGCGCCCGCCGGTGAAATCGATGCGCAGCTGCGCGGCGCGCTCGGCTACGACAAGGCCGACAAGGCACACCTCGACGCCCTGTTGCACGGTGTCATTCGCGACGAACAGGCGCTCTCGGCCGATCTCACGCCGTGTCTCGACCGGCCGATCGACCAGCTCTCGCCCGTCGAGCGCGCGGTGCTGCTCGTTGCGGCCTACGAGTTCAAGTGCCACCTCGACATCCCGTATCGCGTCGTGATCAACGAAGCGGTCGAGCTCGCCAAGACGTTCGGCGGGGCCGACGGCTACAAGTACGTCAACGGCGTGCTCGACAAGCTTGCTCTCACGCTGCGCACCACGGAGGCGCAGGCAGCCCGCGGCGGCCCCCGCTAGCCCCCCCCGGGCCGCCAGGCGCCGGCCCGCGCGGCGATTGCCACGCGCCTGCGCGGATCGCTCTCGATTGCGGTCCGCCAACCCCGGTGCCGGTCAACCGGCCTTCCCTATCTCGATACCCTGAGCATGAACGCCGCTGGAGAACCGCTCGTGAAGCTCGCATCGCGCGTCGATGCGATCGCTCCTTTCTATGTGATGGAGTTGGCCAAGGAGGCCGCCGCGCTGGAACGCGCGGGACGCGACATCATCCACATGAGCATCGGCGAGCCTGACTTCACGGCGCCGGCGCCCGTGGTCGAAGCGGCTGCCGAGGCGCTGCGGCGCGGCGTCACGCAGTACACGAGCGCCCTGGGCATCGGCCCGCTGCGCGAAGCGATCGCTCACTACTACGCACGGGCTTATGGGCTCCAGATCGATCCCGCGCGCATCGTCGTGACGGCGGGTGCATCGGCAGCGCTGCTGCTCGCTTGCGCCGCACTCGTCGATCGCGACGACGAAGTGCTGATGCCCGATCCCTGCTATCCGTGCAACCGGCACTTCGTGGCCGCCATGGAAGGCAAGCCCATCCTCGTGCCGAGCGGGCCGCAAACGCGCTTTCAGCTCGCCGCCGCCGACATCGGGCGGCTCTGGGGCCCGCGCACACGCGGCGTGCTGCTCGCCTCTCCGTCGAACCCGACCGGCACTTCGATCGAGCCGGCCGAACTCGAACGCATCGTCCAGGCGGTTCGTGCACGCGGCGGCTTCACCATCGTCGACGAGATCTATCAGGGGCTCTCGTACGATGCCCGCCCGGTATCGGCGCTGTCGTTCGGCGACGACGTGGTAACCGTCAACAGTTTTTCGAAGTACTTCAACATGACGGGCTGGCGGCTCGGCTGGCTCGTCGTGCCGCCAGCGATGATCGGTGCCTTCGAAAAGCTGGCCCAAAACCTCTTCATCTGCGCATCGGCACTGGCCCAGCATGCCGCGCTGGCCTGCTTCGCGCCCGAAACGATCGCCATCTACGAGGCCCGACGCCTCGAGTTCAAGCGCCGCCGCGACTATCTCGTGCCAGCCCTCGAAGCGCTCGGGTTCTCGGTGCCGGTGGTGCCTGACGGCGCCTTCTACGTCTATGCCGATTGCCGCGGCTTGCCGCATCCCGCCGCAAGCGACAGCGCAGCCCTCACCCGGGCGATGTTGCACGATGCCGGCGTGGCCATCGTACCCGGGCTCGATTTCGGTACGTACGAGCCGCGCCAGCACGTGCGAATTTCGTATGCAACGGCGCTGCCCTCGATCGAGGAAGCAATGGGCCGTCTCGGCCGGTTGCTCTCCCGCTAATCGAGGCGCGGCAAACGGATCGGCAGCCTATCGCGCGCCATGACGCAAGACCAACGAAAAAGGGCACCTCCGGGTGCCCTTTTTAGCTACTGCGCGACCGTACTCGATTTGATTCGCTTCGATTCGAAACGATTCGATTCGCACGCGGCCGGTTCGGTTCAGGCGCCCAACTCGGCACCACCGCCATGCGCGGCGCTCGCGCCGTTGTTCTCATCGTTGCCCGATGCCGAAGCTGCCGGCGCGGCCGCCTTCGTCACAAGCGTGCCGTGACCGCTCGTCATCGCCACCTGCACGCGCTTGGTTGATGCCACGACCGGACGACCCTGGGGCGCCTGCGGCGCATTGATCGGCACCGACCGGCCACGCGCAACGTCGCGCAGGCGGCCGCGCTCCGCCATCACCTTGGCGCCATAGCCCCCGTCGTCGGGCGACGTCGATCCGACATAAAAGCGCAGCCCCTCCGCGAGCGAGCCTCCGCGCGCGATGCAGTCTTTCAGCACGAGCGCGCCCACGGTGATATTGGCGAGCGGCTGGAGCGCCGCCGTCTGGCCGCCGAAGTATTGGAACTTGTCGGAATGCACTTTGGCCATGACCTGCATGAGCCCGCGCGCACCCACGCCGCTTTCCGCATACGGATTGAAACCCGACTCGATCGCCATGACGGCCAGCAGCAGCAGCGGATCGAGGCCGACCTGGCGGCCCGTCTCAAACGCGGCCTTCACCAGTTGCGCCACAGGCTCCTGCGCCACGTGATAGCGACGCGAGAGATACGACGTGACCAGCGCCTGCTCGCGGGCCGAGACGAGGACACGGTCGTCGCGCGCATCCGCGGACACGGGCTGCGACGAAATCATCTTGGCGACGAACTCGGGCATGACGGACGTGCGTGCGTCGAGCAACAGCGCGGGACTCGCAGGCGGAACGAGGCCGCTCGCGCCACTGCCGTCGAAGGCGCCGTCGAATGCACCATCGTTGCGCACGGCCTCGAGCCCAGCGTCCCCGGCGCGCGCCGGTTCGTCGGCCTGCGCCGGACGGGCCGGGCCGAATGCCGGCAGCGGATGGCCGGACAGCAGCCGGGCCGGGCCCGCCTCGATGGCGGCCGTCAGCATCGGCATCAGCCGCGCCGCCAGCGTGCCGCGCACGGCAGGCAGCAGCCAGAGCGCAAGCGCGACGGTCACGGCAAGCGCGCCGACGACGCTGAACAGATGGTGACTAACACGCGTCCCACGGCGCAACGCCGCCCGCAAGGCGGGGACGAAGCGGGCATCGAAGCGCCACGACAACCAAGTATTCATTCGGTTCTCCCATTGAACATGGCGTCGCGACGTAGAAGCCGCGCCTCGGGCGCGTGTCGCGAAAGCCAAGGCGTCGCGGGCCTTGGTTGGGACCGCGGCGACGCCGGGATGCGGAGAGGACCGCGGTAAGCGCGCAGCGCAAACCTCGATCGACGCCGGTATGCGGCAAGGTACCGTTGGTTACGGCAACCGACCGTGTGGAGCGCCACATCGGAGCAAACGACGGGCGGCATGCCCTGGGCACGCACGCGATAGCGCTCACACAAAAAAACGCCGGCAACTGGACGTGCCGACAAGGGCAAACAACAAATCAGGCCGTAACGACCGCGCTGGACGGTGAACGGCCGCGACGCGGTGCGTCAGGAACCGGGGGGCGTTGAACTCAAAACACATGGCACTGCAGCCATTGCGGACGGATTCTAGCAGGGTTTTATAGATCGTCAATGCTATAAAACTCACAAAACATAACAAAATGTAATTAAAGAACGCCCCGAAACGGCCGAAAACTACGGCCCACGCGCGTTTCGGGCGCATTGGCGAAACGGTTCCGGAAGAGCGATTCGGCCCCGCCGCGGTACAATCCGGAGCCATCCGGCCGCTGCCGCACCGCTGATTTCGCGCGGCCGAACCGCGCCGCCCATGCGGCCGCTCGAACGCCAACCTCATGAAATACAAAGACTTGCGTGATTTCATCGGCCGCCTCGAGGCTGCCGGAGAGCTGCGCCGCATCGGCCAGCCCGTTTCCCCGGTCCTCGAGATGACCGAGCTTTGCGACCGGGTCCTCCGCAAAGGGGGTCCCGCCCTGCTGTTCGAATCGCCGGTCGGCCACAGCACCCCCGTGCTCGCCAACCTGTTCGGCACGCCCCGGCGCATCGCGCTCGGCATGGGCATCGACGATACCCTCGCCGCAAGCGACGGTGCCGCGCTCGAATCGCTACGCGACGTGGGCCGGCTGCTCTCCGCGCTCAAGGAGCCGGAGCCGCCGAGGGGCTTCAAGGATGCCGGCAAGCTCTTCTCGCTCGCCAAGGCGGTGTGGGACATGGCGCCGAAGACGGTCAGCGCGCCGCCGTGCCAGGAGATCGTGCTCGAAGGAAACGACGTAGACCTTGCCCGCCTGCCGATCCAGACGTGCTGGCCCGGCGATGCCGCGCCGCTCGTCACCTGGGGTCTCACGGTCACGCGCGGACCGGCGAAAACGCGGCAGAATCTGGGCATCTACCGTCAGCAGCTCATCGGCCGCAACAAGCTCATCATGCGCTGGCTCGCCCATCGCGGCGGCGCGCTCGATTTCCGCGAATTCGCGCTGAAGCACCCTGGCCAGCCCTACCCGGTTGCCGTCGTGCTCGGCGCGGACCCGGCGACGATTCTCGGCGCCGTGACGCCAGTGCCCGATACGCTGTCGGAGTACCAGTTCGCCGGCCTGCTGCGCGGCGGCCGCACAGAGCTCGCGAAGTGCCTTACGCCCGGCGTCGATACGCTGCAGGTGCCGGCGCGCGCGGAAATCGTTCTCGAGGGGTTCATCCATCCGCAGCAGGGGCAGCCCGCCGCCGCGCCGCCCGGCTCTCCGCCCCGGCCCACACGTGGCGCCGCGTCTGCCTACGAACATGCGCTCGAAGGGCCTTACGGCGATCACACCGGGTACTACAACGAGCAGGAGTGGTTCCCCGTCTTCACGGTCGAGCGGATCACGATGCGTCGCGACGCGATCTATCACTCGACCTACACCGGCAAGCCGCCCGATGAGCCGGCCATGCTCGGCGTCGCGCTCAACGAAGTCTTCGTGCCGCTGCTTCAGAAGCAGTTCCCCGAAATCACCGACTTCTATCTGCCGCCCGAGGGCTGCAGCTATCGCATGGCGATCGTGCAGATGAAGAAGAGCTACGCGGGCCACGCGAAGCGCGTGATGTTCGGCGTCTGGAGCTTTCTGCGCCAGTTCATGTATACGAAGTTCATCGTCGTCGTGGACGAGGACGTCGACGTGCGCGACTGGAAGGAAGTCATCTGGGCGATCACCACACGTGTCGATCCCGCGCGCGATACCGTGCTCGTCGAGCGTACGCCGATCGATTACCTCGACTTCGCGTCCCCCGTCGCGGGCCTCGGCTCCAAGATGGGTATCGACGCCACGAACAAGTGGCCCGGCGAAACCGAACGCGAATGGGGGCGACCGATCGCGATGGACCCGGCCGTCAAGACGCGTATCGATACGCTTTGCGCCCAGCTCGGCCTCGGACTGTGAGCCGCTTGTCCGGCCAATCGCACCGTACCCGTGCCACCGTCCAGCCCAGCGGGCCCTTCAGCCCCTACCTCTCGAGCCGCCATGAACGACCACACCGCCGCACCCGCCGCGATCGTCTACCGCGGTGAAGCCGTCGAGAACACGCATTTCGCCCATGTCGCGCTCGTCGATGCCACGGGCCGGCTTGCCTATGCGTTCGGCAACCCGCATCGGC
Organism: Trinickia caryophylli; assembly: GCF_034424545.1. Lineage (NCBI taxonomy): Bacteria > Pseudomonadati > Pseudomonadota > Betaproteobacteria > Burkholderiales > Burkholderiaceae > Trinickia > Trinickia caryophylli. The sequence continues at coordinate 1,026,634 of NZ_CP139970.1, forward strand.
GGACGCTTCCGCGCTCCGCCGTGAAGCCCGTGCAGGCGCTGGCCGTAGTCGAGACCGGTGCGCTCGAGCGCTTTGGATTCGACGATGCCGATCTCGCGTTGATGTGTGCGTCGCACAACAGCGAAGATGCGCAGATCGAGCGCGTGCGCGCCATGCTCGCGAAAGCGCAGGCAAGCGAAGCCGACTTGCGCTGCGGCCCGCACCGACCGATCTCGGAGGAAGTCGAGCGCGCGTGGATCAAGCGCGACTTCTCCCCCACACCGGTGTGCAGCAATTGCTCCGGCAAGCATGCCGGTATGCTCGCGGCCGCGCGTGCGATCGCGGCCGGCACCGCGGATTACGAGCGAGAGACGCATCCGTTGCAGCAACGCGTGAAGGCCACGCTAGCGGAACTCGCGCAGCTGCCGGCCAGCGAAATCGGTTGGAGCATCGACGGCTGCAACCTGCCGACGCCAGCCTTCACGCTAGATCGCCTCGCGCTCGTCTTCGCCAAACTCGCGCACACGGCCGCGTTGCCCGCCCCCGTATCGCCGCGCGAGGCGGCGCTCGCACGGATTGCCCGCGCCATGACGGGGCATCCCGATCTCGTCGCCGGCAAGGGGCGCTTTTGCACCGCGCTGATGCGCGCGCTCGGCGGCGCCGTGGTCGGCAAGGTCGGGGCCGAGGCCAGCTACGCGCTCGGCGTACGAGGCGGCGCGCATCGTGTAGAGGGTGTAACGGGTGCGCTCGGACTCGCTGTGAAAGTGGAGGACGGCAACGGCGCGATCCTCACGGCGATCGTCGCCGAGCTGCTTCATCGGCTCGATATCGGTACGGCGGCACAGCGCGCGGAGCTCGACGCCTGGCGCGCGCCTGTTATCAAGAACACCGTCGGGCTGACAGTTGGCCGGACCGAGGTGACGATCCCGCTCGAGCGGCACGCCGGCTGAGGTCAGCGCGGCCAACACGCTTCGGCACGGCATCGAGGTCGTTACGAAAGCGACTTGAAACGAAAACGGCGCAACGCGGGACGAGCCTGCGTTGCGCCGTTTTCGTATTGCGGCGCGAAGCCGGCGCTATCCGCCGGCTTGCGGTGAATCAGTAGTAGCCCCAGGGGCGGCGGTGATGGTGCCACCCAGGGCGCCCGTAGTACCCACCACCCCCGACATAAACGCCGGGCGGCGGCCCGTAGTAGACGGGCGGCGGGCTGTAGACGACGGGCGGCGGCGCATAGTAAACGGGGGGCGGGGGGGGCGCATACACTGGATACGCCGGCATAACGGGCACGCCGATACCGACCCCGATCGACACTTCTGCCTGCGCCGTCGCGGCGAACCCCGCGCCGAGCGCTGCCACGGCCATCAACGAGACGAGCTTTTTCATTTCTTTCCCCTAGCGGTGTTGGCGCTTGTGTCGACGGTGACACGGCGCAGTCCGCTACGCTACGGTTTCCAATGTAATGAAAAAGCGCTGCGCCAATCGTGTGCATTTGTTGCAAATTGCAATCGCGAAAATCGCTTCCATTCGATGCTTCCCGCTTGGCGGATGTCGACGGGGGCGGCGCACCCGAATTTACCGGCATCCGGGCAGCCGGCACCATCCGATCGGTAATGTTTGATTACAAATTTGCGCGGCCGCTGCGGGCTCGCGCCCACCGCCCATCGGGCTTCAGCCCACTTTGACGTAGGTGAATTCACGCGTGATGCTGGGTGGCACGTAAGCACCGCCGATCTTGACGCGCGGCGTCAGTCGCTTTTTCTGATCCCACCAGAGACGGCGCTGTGCCCGGCTCAAGAACCTCAAATGCTTGCGATAGGAAAAAACGTTCATGGTGACCTCCTACACGTGGCTGCGACACAGGAACGAAACCGCGCACTCTGGAAACCTTCATTCACGCACCCGCAGCCTCGCGCGCGGGCGTCGCGCACCCTTTCGGAGCTCGCAGGGATCCCATCCACATGGCCGCGCCACGCGCGTTCGGAACGCCGTCATCCGGCCGTTCTTTCGGTCAATACGACTCCGTTACCGCATCGCCGAACATCAGCACGAACCCCTCTTGCAGAACCGCGTGTCACAAGCATGTCCGACATCCCTTTGCGCACGCCTCACCGTATGCGCGCCGAATGCGCGATACTTTTGCGGTGCGGCCCAGACCGGCCCACGTCGTGCCCGCAGCCGCTCCGTCCGCCGCATCGCACCCGACAAGCATCCGACAACAAATATGCCATTCTCATTCGCACCCAGGCTGGGCTTCATCGGCGCCGGCCGGCTCACACGCTGCCTCGCACTCGGTTTTTCCCGCGCCGGCTACCCGGTCACGTCCGTGTCGAGCCGCTCCCCGGCATCGGCGCATGCGCTTGCGGAGGCGCTCGACGGCTGCAGGGCGGTGGACGATCCGCAACAAGTCGTCGATACGGCGGACATCGTCTTTTTAGCCGTTCCCGATGACAGCATCGGTACGGTTGCGAACACATTGCATTTCGACGCCGCGGCGCGCGGCGGCCGGCGCCAGGCACTCGTGCACTGCAGTGGGGCAACCGAGGTGGCCATATTGAGCGCCGCTGCCGCCCAGGGTGCATTCACCGGGGGCTTTCATCCGCTCTATCTCTTTGGCGGCACGGCGGCCGACGTCGAGCGCATCGCGGGCTGCTCGATAGCGGTCGAAGCGGCACCCGAGCTCGGCGAAGCCCTGAAGGCATTGGCGCGCGCGATCGGCTGCCACCCGTTGTCGATCGCGCCCGGTGAACGCATGCTGTACCACGGCGCCGCGCATTACGCCGCGAGTTTCGCGCTCAGTGCGCTTGCGGAAGCGGTCGCTCTTTGGCGCGCGCTCGGCATGGACGAAACCGACACGTTGCGCGCGCTGCTGCCGATGCTGGCGGGTTCGATCGAAACGGCGCGGGAAAAAGGCCTGGCCGGGGCACTCGCCGGCCCGGTCTCGCGGGGCGACGCAGGCCTGCTCGAAAAACAGCTGGCCCGCTTCGAGGCACTCGGGGGCGACCACGCTGCGCTTTACGCCCTGCTCACCCGCCGCGCGATCGCACTCGCCCGGAGCCGCGAAGCGCCGCCGGCTACGCTCGAAGCCATGGCGGCCGCCGTCGAGGCCACGCTCGCACGGGCACTGCCCGCTGCGCGAACGTTCGAGGTGCAAGCGTCCAGTAAGCCGTGATATGGTGACGACCGGCCACTATGGCACCGGCGCATCCGCGAATAACTCAAGAAGGAAAGGACCCAAGATGTTCGGCGATATCGCCCGCTTTCTGCTGAATACCGTATTTACGCTTTTCGGGGCCGCGCTGCTGTTGCGCGCATGGATGTTCGCGGTTCGCATCCCGCCCTACAACCCGGTTTCGAACGCCGTCATGCAAGCGACGAACTGGCTCGTACTGCCGCTACGGCACATCATCAAATCATCGCGGTTGATCGACTGGGCGAGCCTCGTCGCAGCCGTGCTCGCGGCGCTCGTATACGTCGTGCTGATGCTGCTGCTGTGGGGCGCCGATCCAGTCTCGCTCGCGCCGTCGGTCGCGATCGTCTCGGTGCTGACCGTCGTGAAATGGGCGCTCAATCTGCTCGTCTGGCTCACGATCCTGATGGCGCTGCTGTCGTGGCTCAATCCGCGCTCGCCGGCCATGCCGATTCTTTACCAGTTGACCGCGCCGTTTCTCGATCCGCTACGTCGCATTCTGCCGAACCTCGGCGGGTTCGATATCTCGCCGATCCTGCTGTTCGTCATCGTCGAAGTGCTGCTGCGGATCGTGACGCGTCTCGCCGTATCGTTGACCTTCTTCGGCATCTGACACGCAGTGGGCCGACTCGCGGCCTGCTCAGCGCCGGCCGCGGCGCAGCTCCCTGCTCGCGGCCGGCCTTGCCTCAACCGCCGCCGATCACACCGAAGCGCGCCGGGATCACGGCATAGACGGCCCGCACCTTCTCCTCGCCAACGCGGTCGATGAGCTTTTGCGCCTCGGCCTCGGTCACGATGAATTCCACTTCCACGGTCAGCGAGCCCTGCAGTTCGAAAAAGCGATCTTCGTGCAAGACGCGGTGGGCACCGAAGCCGGCCATTGCGCGGAACGCCGAACCGCCGGCGATACCCATGGTGTTGGCCTCCTCGAGCAGCCATTGCCAGAGCGGCCGCCAGTGCAGCTTGTGGCTCTCGTGCACATAAAAGCGCAGCAACACATATTCATCCATGGACACCCCCTTCTCGGCCACGACACTTCGCCGCCTTTATCGAGCATAGGACGGCGTGCGCAGTGGACGCAATCGTCATGCGGCAAAAAACCAGCCCCGCGCGGTCCACATGCCGAGGCCCGTCAACGCGAACGAGCCGGCCATATGGAGCCCCGCCTCGATAAGCGCCCAGGCGATCTGGCCTTGCGCGATAAGCGTGACGACTTCTACCGAGAACGTGGAAAACGTCGTGAGCCCGCCCATGAAGCCCGTAATGACGAACAGCCGCCATTCGGGCGGCAGCCCCGCTCGCGCCGAAAAATAAACGACAGCGATGCCGATCAGATAAGCACCGATCAGATTGGATGCAAGCGTGCCCAACGGCACCATCGGAAAAAGCGCATTCAGGCCGAGACTCAGCACCCAGCGCAACAAAGCGCCCAGGCCCGCGCCGATAAAGATGGACAGTAGCGTGAAAATCAAGATTCGATCCTGGTAGGTCTATGGAGATCGAACCGGGGCCGGCGGGCTTCGTGCGGGCGAGCGCCTACCGGTCCCGGTCGGGACAAGGTAGGCATCATCAGCCACGAGGGCGGTTCGAGGAGGCATGCCATCTCCTGTCGCACGGCCAACGGCCCATCTGCCGAGCGACGACGCGATACTCTATGCGCTGGCGCGGCGCGAAGCAACTACCTCGCGCATCTCATGGTATTCCCGGCACGAAGGGCTGCCGACCGCTACAAGACTTAACTCTTGCGCGACGCCGGCCGATATATCGGACGTACAGCAACGCCGGTAAATCTCGCAGACCGCTTGCTGCGAACGCGCCGGAACCCGAATACACGGGCATCCGTGCGGCCACATGGGCGCTCGCGCCGGTCAACGTATAAAAGGTGTTGCAAGATGGTGTTCGAAAACGAACGTTCTTCACGCGCATTGAGCGCATTGCGTGCATTGGACGAGTTGCCGTCCTGCCCGCGTGGCGTCGCATGGGTGGCGGCGGCCATCTGCATCGCGCTGCCTTTCGCATTCGCGCCTCGGGCCGCTCGAGCCCAGGACACGATTAAAATCGGCGTGCCGGTACCGCTGTCCGGCAGCTATCAGCAGGCAGGCAACGACATTCTCGACGGCGCCAGGCTCGCCGTGGCGCAGATCAATGCAGCCGGTGGCGTGCTCGGCAAGAAACTCGAACTCGTGCAGCAAGACGATGCCTGCAACCCCGATCAGGGCGCGAACGCCGCAACGCAACTCGTTGCCGCGGGTGTGGCGGCAGTCGCGGGCGGCTATTGTTCGAGCGCCGCGCTGCCCGAAACCCGCGTCTTGCATGATTGGCACATTCCATACGTGCTCGACGCATCCACGTCCCCACAACTGACCGAGCACGGTTGGACCGATGTCTTTCGCACGATCGGACGTGTCGATGCGCAGGGCGTATTCGCCGCGCAATTCATGAAGGACGTGCTGCACGCGCGGCGCGCGGCCGTTCTCAATGACGGGACCACCTACTCCGACGGCCTCGCCAAGAGTACCGTCGCCGCCCTCAAGCAAAATGGCATCGCGGTCGTGTACGACGCCGCGATGACGCCGGGGCAGTCCGACTATCGCGCCGTGGTCAAAGCGGCGGCCGATCCGGAACCCGACGTGCTCTACTTCACGGGTTATTACACCGAGGCTGCCGTGCTCGCTAAAAACCGACGGGAGAAGACGCCTGCCATCCGCCACTTCATGGGCAACGGCACGGCCGACCCTTCGTTGATCGAGAAGGGAGGCGAGGCCGTGGAGGGTATGATCGTGACGACGTCTCCGCTGCCGCAATTTCTCGACAATCCGAACGCCCGGCGTTTCGTGAAGGCCTATGAAGCGGCGTACCAACGTGCGCCGGGCCCCTACTCGGTCTACGAATACGACGCCGTTGGCGTGATCGCGGCCGCAATCAAATATGCGAAGTCGGACCGGCGCGAAGATATTGCCGCAGCACTGCACAAGCTGAAAGGCTACAGCGGGGCGACGGGCGAAATCGCATTCGATCAAAAGGGCGACAGAGCGAACGCGGCTTTCATGGCCGTGACGGTGCGCGACGGCAAATTCGAACCCTACGCCAACCTCAACGCCAAAGGGCGCTGGATCAAGACGAAATAACGCCAGACCACTATCCCACGCGCGGCGAAGCATGCGCCGGCCCATGCCCCGATGGCAACGCCTCGCGCGGGTTCGGTCGGTTCGCGGGGCCGGCGCGGGCCCCCTGCGCAGGGCATACGCTTATAACTAAACGTTTCTATACAACTGCGTTATCCGGGCAGATAATGCATATGAAAGCATTGCCTTTCTTTTTCTATCTGTTCGCCCTTCTCAGCGCACCCGGACTCCCATATGTCTGACATCTCGGTCGCCACGCGCGCCGCGCGCCCCGCCGTTCACATCGGGGCACTCGGCGTTGCATCGCTTATCTTTCTCGCAGGGCTCGTCTACCTCGACGCAACCGTCAGCGGCCGCCAAGCCGCGCTGTGGATCGTCGGCGGCATGCTCGGTCTTACGCTCTATCACGCCTCGTTCGGCTTCACCTCGGCGTGGCGCCGGTTCATCTCCGATCGCCGGGGCGCCGGCCTGCGCGCGCAGATGGCGATGCTCGCGCTCGGCGTGGTGCTGTTCTTCCCCGCCCTGTCCTCGGGCACGTTGTTCGGCCATCCGGTTGCCGGTCACGTGCTGCCGGCGGGTACGTCGGTCGTCGTCGGCTCGTTCATCTTCGGCCTCGGCATGCAGCTCGGCGGAGGCTGTGCGTCCGGCACCCTGTTCGCGGTCGGCGGCGGCAATACGCGCATGATCGTTACATTGTTCTTCTTCGTCGTCGGCTCGCTGATCGGCACCGCGCACTTTGCATGGTGGACGTCGCTGCCGGCGCCCGAGCCGTTCTCGTTCATCAAGACGTTCGGCGTCGCTCCGGCTATCGCGATCAATCTCGCACTGTTCGCCGCGATTGCCGGAGTGACCGTCATCGTCGAAAGGCGTCGGCACGGCACGCTGCAAGCCGCCAATACGGCAGCGCGCGACGGCGGTCCCGTCTGGCTCGTGGGACCGTGGCCGATGTGGGTCGGTGCGATCGCGTTGGCCGTCCTCAACTTCGCCACGCTGGCGCTCGCCGGCCGGCCCTGGGGCATTACGTCCGCGTTCGCACTCTGGGGTGCGAAGGGGGCGGCGGCGCTCGGCGTAGACGTTGCAAGCTGGCCGTACTGGCAACATCAGGCCAAGGCGCTCGTTGCGCCGCTTCCGTTCGACGTAACGACGATCATGGACATCGCGATCATGATCGGCGCGCTTGCCGCTTCCGCGCTCGCGGGTCGCTTCCAGCCCGGCTGGCGCGTGCCGCCGCGTTCGCTGGCCGCAGCCGTGATCGGCGGCCTGCTGCTGGGGTACGGTGCGCGCCTTTCGTTCGGCTGCAACATCGGCGCGTATTTCAGCGGGATCGTTTCGGGCAGTCTGCACGGATGGCTATGGGCTGTCTGCGCATTCCTCGGCAGCGTGGTGGGGACGTACCTGCGGCCCGTTTTCGGGCTTCCGAACGAGAAGACCGTCAAAGCGGGGGCGTGCTGAAAAGCAGTATCCCCCGAGCGGCTCCCGGTTCGCATTGACGCGAAAGCCGCTTCATTCTCACCCTTGCACGGCTAGGAAGCGGGACGGCCGGGACGGGTTTCCCCGCAATGCCCGGCGCCCTCGCCGTGCGCCGCGCGATGCGGCGCTCGCGGGTAGGCTGCAAGACACAGCTCGTGCACCTCGGCGCGAAGCCAGCGATGCGCCGGATCGTGGTCGAGGCGCGGATGCCAGATCGCCGAAACGTTGAAGGCAGGTATCCGCAGAGGCAGCTCGAAGCTTTGCAAGCCGTTGCCCGACGCGTAATCGGGCATGAAGCGATTACCCAGGCAAGAATGCGGGACGACGGCGAGCAAGTCCGAGTGGCGAGCCACCTGCATCGCGCTCGTGTAGGACGGCACGATCATCGGCGCCTTGCGGCGAGACCCGGGCGGCTCGAGCAGCGCATCGACGGGGCCGTCCGCCTCGCCGGTGCGCGACGCCACCACGTGACCATATGCCGTCCATCGTTCTAAATCGACGGCCTCGCCGCTCAGCAGAGGATGGCCGATGCGACATACGCCGACGTAGCGATCCCGGAAGAGCAGCCGCGTGCGAACCTCGGGGGCCGAGGTCCTGACGATGCCGATCTCCAGATCGATCGCGCCCTCCCTCAGCGGCTGAGCGTTCCAATCAGGCTTCGGCGTGAAGCGAAGCTGTACGCCGGGTGCAATACAGCGGATCCGATCGAACAAGGCTGCGCCAAGCAGATCGATGAAGCCCTCGCCGGCTCGCAGCGTGAAGCGTTGACTGAGAGTCGCGATGTCGAGCGGGTGTTCCGCGCGGCTCAGCGCGGCCTGCGCTTCGCGAACGAGCATGGGGATGCGTTCGCTCAACTGCTCGGCATAAGGCGTGAGCACCAGTGTGCGGCCGGCTTGCAGCAGCAGGCGATCCCCGGTGGCCGCGCGCAGGCGCGCGAGCGTACGGCTCATGGCGGAAACGCTCAGATTCAGGCGACGGGCGGCTCCCGTCACACTGCGTTCGCTGAGCAAAGCATCGAGCGCATTCAGGAGGTTCAGGTCGACGCGTGACATGCTCCGCAGAATAATCCAAAACGCGCCGAGCCATGGCGTTGGGTGCAATCGTGGATTGCAGGGCCAGCGTCTGGTGCAAATCGAGCGCAATCCCGAGAATGCATGGAGTCGATCCAAACAGGAATAGCGCCATGCCCCACACCGCCGCCCCCCTTCATTGCCCCGCCGTTCTGCTCATCGGTGCCTCGCGCGGCCTCGGCCACGCGATGGCGGCCGAATTTCTGAAGAAAGGATGGCACGTCACCGGCACCGTGCGCGCCAGCGGCGGCCGCACACTGCTGCACGATCTGGCCGATGCCCACCCCGGCCGAATCGACATCGAGACGCTGGATATCACCCGGCCCGAGCAGATTCGCGCCTTGCGCGAACGCTTGGCCGGCCGGACATTCGATATGCTGTTCGTCAACGCCGGTACGACCAATCCCGACCCGACTCAGACCATCGGCGAAGTATCGACCGACGATTTCGTGGACCTGATGATCACCAACGCGCTCAGCCCGATGCGGGTGGTCGAACGTCTGTCCGATCTGGTCGCGCCGGCCGGGTTGATCGGGATCATGTCGTCCGGACAAGGCAGCATCGCCAACAATGAGTCCGGCCAGCGCGAGGTTTATCGCGGCAGCAAGGCGGCGCTGAACCAATTCATGCGCAGCTTCGCCGCGCGCGAGGCGGATTCGACGCGGGCCCTGGTGTTGATGGCGCCGGGATGGGTGCGCACCGAATTGGGCGGGCCCGAGGGACGATTGTCGATCGACGAGAGCGTGCCCGGAGTCGTGAATGTGCTCCTGAACAAGCTCGGGCGCCCCGGGCTCGAATACCTCGACTATCTTGGGCGGACTGTGCCGTGGTGAATGGGGGCGGCGGCAAACGGTTGTCTGCGTCGTCTATGCGGAACGGTCAGCGCATGCCGCCGCTCGCGACAATGTGCTCGCCCGTCAGCCAGCCCGAATCGTCGGACGCGAGGAATACCGCGATCGATGCGATATCGTCCGGCTGCCCCACCCGGCCGAGCGGCGTCTGGGTGATTGCCATTGCTTCGAAGTCGGAGCCTGCTATGCCGGCCGCGTGCGTGCCTTCCGTGATCACGATGCCCGGATTGATCGCGTTGACGCGGATTTTCCGCGGCCCGAGTTCGCGTGAGAGCACGCCGGTGATTGCATCGACGGCACCCTTCGTACCGCTGTAGACGGCACTTCCCGGCGGCGTGATCGTGGTCACAACCGAACTCACGTTGATGATGCTCGCGCCCTCGCCCAAGTGCTTCAGCGCCGCTTGTGTCGTCAACATCAGGCCCAGGACGTTGATATTGAACTGCCGGTGGAATTGCTCTTCGGTGAACGCTTCGATCGGCGCCAGCTCGTAGACGCCCGAATTGTTGACGAGGATATCGATGCGGCCATACGTTTCGATGGCCGCGTCGATGATGCCTTGTGCGTCCGCCGCTTTCGATACGTCACCGCCCACCGCAATCGCCCGGCCGTTGGCCGACGTAATCGCAGCGACGACCGCGTCGGCACCCGCCTTGCTGCTTGCGTAATTGACCACGACCGACGCCCCCTCGCTCGCGAGCGCCTTCGCGATACCCGCACCGATACCCTTCGACGCGCCCGTGACGACGGCCACTTTACCTGTGAGCTTGCCCATGTCCTTTTCTCCGATTGATCTGAAACCCTGAATTAAGCCGGCGGCTTGGCGTGCCCGCCGGCCTGCGGTGGATCAAATCTAGTCAGTCGATGGACGTCGATAAAGTGGCTCGAGGCGAATTGACTTGGAGGATCTTGCGAACAATCCCACTTCCGACGGTTCGGCGGAGCAAGCCGTTCGAAGTACGGCAAGCCGGTGGCAGCCCACGTCAGTCGCTGTATTTCCAGAAGTTGTAGTACTTGATCTGCCCCGCGGTCCATGGCAGCTGAACGTTGCGCGAGCCGCCTGCTTGCAGCGCCGGGAACGAGCAGCTCGTCGTGCATTGCTGCGTGCCGGTCTGATCGACACCGGCCGTAACCGTCTGCCTGCCGGGCCGCGCGTGCTCCCACCGTCACACCGCGCCACAGCGGACACCCGACTTCCGTTACGCGATGGGATCATCGCCCGCGGCGTTCACGCCAAGAAGCACATCGATTGCCGCGCGCCCGGCGACTTCGGCAATGAGGTATGCCCAACGGCGTGTATAGGGACCGTTGTGCAGCGAAATCTTGCCTCCGCGCTCACCCACGATACGAAGATTGTCGCCGCCCTTGATCTGAAACGTGACGTCGTAAAGATCCTCTGCGGACTGACTAAGCTCGACATGGATCTCCCATCCTCGGTACGCAATCATCCGATACATAAGACGCCCCGTGAGAGTCAGAGGCCAGCCAGTAACGAGAGCTGGTGTTCGCTTTCGGTGCCGCGCACCAGTGCGTAAACCCGCATCTCGGCCCGCTCGGCAGGTGCGATGGACTCAGTGCCGGAAAAGTCGTTCCATGACTCGTTCGCGATCGATGTGGGCGCACCGCGGCTCCTCGCGAACATGTGCAGCAGACGGCTTGCCTCGCGACGCAAAACACGGTGGTTAGCGTTCAGCACATACGGCTCGCAGCCCGCGCGCAGCACGAGGTAATGCGGAATCTCAGCGAGGTTGATTTGCACAGACAATACCGGTCTGGAGGAATCCCTGCGTTCGGCTCATCGCTTCGTCGCGCGGACTGCCGCTTGCCGCCGCGAGTCGGTTTTTTGCGAGAATGCGACGGTAAAAGAGGCGCGCAACGGCAGAGCCGGTCAGCCGCTTCAGTATGCTCGCAGCGCCCTCACATGTCTATGACGGAAGCTCCGGTCACCTTCCCGTCGATGATGTCTTTTCCCTGCTGCCGGGCGGCACGCCTCGCCACGCCTAGATCGGAAAACGCATCGGACTGGTTCAGTCGAAAAACACGGCTGGCGGGGGAGCCTTCCAGCGAGGCCGGACGACATATCCGCACTGCAATGTCATACCCTTCGGCGTAGCGGGAGTGTCCGTCAAAGCGATTGAACGTGCGGCGAAAGACAAGAGGATGAAGTTCGTACCCCTTGTAGAGAAGAAACACGGGCGTCAGCATGGGGGTCACTCCACAAGGGAAGGCCCACTATACCCCGGAACAGGCAGCACAGGGCGACGCATATTTTCCGAATTGCATTGACCGAAGGTGCCGGTACGCGTATGGTGAACCACGAAGTCCGCAAAGCGGGTCCTGTCCGCACTGTCATCCATCTTCTTTCCGATGACTGACGATGGCTCTCAGCCTCGTTCTTCCTCCGCCGCACGTAGGCGGCCCCCCTGAGAACGTTCGACGGTAACCGGGCCTGTCGGCGCTTGCCGATAGCACGCATGAAATCCCCTGGCGGGTCGGACACAAAACAGCCCGAATCATTGTCTCGCACGAGTTACAGCTTTCCCGCCGGAGAAGGTCCGGCCGGGCTGCATCGACTCGTTAATACAGCCGGTCAGGCGTTTCGGATATCGCCATCGACCGACATATGCAACGATCAAAAAACGGCTGCTCGCTGCGGCCCCAAGGAGTGATCTGATGAGCACCATCCGCCATTATCGAGGCCTCGATATATCTTTACTTGTGTATCCCCATCGCGCGACACAGGCTGGTTTTGGCCATAATTACGACGAAGGATTCGATGCGTCGATCCTTGTCAGCGAAGCCGATTCCGGGATGGACAGCGCGAGGAGTCGCGTTTTCCGCGTGCCAGGCGCGCGTCCATTTTCGAATACCGGCGACGCCAGGCGCGCCTGCGTGGCCTACGCTGAAATGTTGATCGATGCGGGCAGCGGCTCCGGTCGAGCGATCTGGGAACCGCTATGAACGGTCCTGCGATTCAATCGCACCGGGCGGCGGTAAGTCGCGGCGCCAATGGACATCGATAATCTGCCAAACGGCACCGCAGCCGGCTCGCGATGCCACCGTTCCGTCGCACAGCCATGCTGCGCCCCGTGGCCGCTCTCCTCAAACGGCCAAAAACGATGTGGAAACGTTGACTCCGCAGGCGTCGATGGCTATCCCTACCTTCCCAAGCCCCTGCGCGTTGATTAGAACCACTAATCATGCGCCTTCTCACGTCGGGTTTTCTGCCGGCCCCACGTAGTCCCACTGTTCACGCTGATGCCCGGTTTTCACGACAGAAACCTTTGGACGTCGCACGGGCGAGATGCTCGCGTTCGACTCCTCGCCGGCGAAAAGACACCGCCACAAGTAGCCGCTCGCTGGCGACGATCGGTGTATTCGGCCCACGCTCACGTGATCAAGGCCGCCGCATCTTCGCCTGATTCGTATCCTGGTACGTCTTCGAGAAATAACAGCAGCTTGTCGGTGAATTCCGTCCGCGAAAGGTCGCTGCCAAAGACTTCGCGGATCGCGACGGCCAGTTCGCGAATCTGCTCGATGGTCAGCGGCGGGAAATTGTTGGGGTGTTCGGTGTCGTCCATGCGGCGACTATTCCGGCTATGCCCCGATCGTAACAACGAGGGCATCCCACTCTACGTAGCGGGGGTATGAGGCACGGCAGCTGGGCTGGCTGGCGCGCTTGCCCGGTGTAGCCCGCCCTGTCTATTCTCAGATGAATCGACTTCTGATACGTTCTCGCCCTGATTGACTCCGAGGACCAAGACGTGTCGAAAAACACCTACACATACGGCATACACACAAACCTTACGCCACCGCAATTGTTCTTCCTCGTTATGCTCGACGAGGCCCGCAAAGCACTTCGGTGCTGACGAGCTAACCGGGCTGGCACTGCTGATCATCGGCTGGCCTTTCCTTCCCACGAGGCGCAAGCCAAAGGGTGCAACGATCGGCACGTCGATAGCATCACGGGTGGCACGCAGGCACCTCGACTTCAAGATAGAAAAGGACATCCTGCCGACGCTCACGCTGGGCAGCGTGCGGCGCCTCAAAATTCTTTGGACGCGTAACATCGGCGTCTTCGTCGGTCGCACCGTCCCGATCATCGGCGAAGTCATCCTCGCCTACGACGTGTCGGTAATCAGCTACCGCAGCGCCGTTCATTACAACCAGCTCGTGAGACCCGAGGACCGCCTATGAGCAATTCGCTGCTGCTCGAAGAAGTCGAATCGTTCGTGCGCAAGGAGCGCGGCGTGTCGAAGAGCAAGGTCATCACCGCGGCCACGACGCTTGAAGACGACCTCGGCATCACTGGCATCGAAGGTGAAATGTTCATGGAAGCCTTCTTTGCCCGCTTCAAGGTCGACGAAGGCGATTTTTCGTCGGCGCGCTACTTCATGGACGAGGGATCCGGCCTTCTGCTCATGCTCGTCACAGCCCTGTCGCGAAAGCGGCGGAAGGCGCTCGATCGCATTCCTATCACGGTCGGCATGCTCGTCACGGCTGCTCGCCTGGGCAAGTGGGATTCCGCGAAGGTCGAGAACGGTCGCTTGTGACGAACCATCGGGAAGGCGACAGGCGATTTCGGTATTGGTGAACAAGACAGATGTCACAATTGACGCCCATCGACCCGTAGCTGTCATTCATAGCTTAGAAGCGAATGTCCGTGTTGCACAAGGTAGCTGACATTTGGCGACACAGTATCGGAAAGCTGCTCTGGGTCAAAATGATTCCTGTTTGATCGGTACAACCGTGGGGGGACGGATGTTCTGGAATACAGATTCCTAGAAAATCGGCTTTGCCCCAATGCGAAACGAAGGAGGCGAGATGTCATCAGAGGAAAGAATGGTCATCAACATGCAAAGGGTCGAACCGAGTCAAACGTCAGGAACTCTGCCGGATGGCCAGGTTCATATGTACGCCGTCCGTCACGAAAGTGCACGGCGTTGGGTAGACCTCAGTCTTCATCTCTCCGATCTCGAGGTCACTCTCGGTTGGCTGGAACTTCTCACTCACAAGCACACTCAGCGAACGCCAGAAGCAGATGCCCTGTGGACGGCGGCGCTCGCCATGTTCTTCAAGTGCTTCAAACGCAGCGCAAGTCGGAGCAAGCTTGATGCAGCAGTGGTCTTAGCGAACGAGCCAGAGGAGGGCCGCGCACAGTTTGCTGTTCTCCAAGCATTGAGGGATAAAACCGTTGTACATGATGAAAATGCGTACACGCAAGGTGCCGTGTTGGTGCCGGTTGCCAACCCCGATGGACCAGTGGCGCGAGTGGGCCCACCAGTTGTGACTCTCTTTAAGGCATCAACGCTCGATGATTGGCACATCAGCAATCTACGGCTACTTACATTGGCATCTATCACTTACGTGAAATCTGCCATGGCAGATGTTTCAGCAGAAGTCGAGGCCTACATACGTTCAGCCTCCCGTGCCGATATCGTGGCCGCAGGCCCGTACCACTACACATCACCTTCCGTAGACACTGCAAGCCAGCGCAGGGGAAAATGATCAAGAAGCTCGTCATGAACGGCTGGAGCTAGACGATAGCAGATGCACAGTTCTGCCTCCGCCAATGACAGCTATTGGCCGATCCCGGACGGCCGCACCCGTCTCCCGCGATGCCACCGGCCCGCCATCGAGTCACGCCAGTTTCGATGCCAGCGACCGCGACACCCCCCTCCCCAACCAGACAAAAACCCTGTAGAATCACCGACTCTGCGGGCGTCGTATAATGGCTATTACCCTAGCTTCCCAAGCTAGAGACGTGGGTTCGATTCCCATCGCCCGCTCCACTACGGCAACAGGCCTTACCTCATAGGCTGGCTGCGCTGGTCCCGCCCGCCAAGCTCGCCGCCCCTCGAGCGTCCATCGCCAGACTCGCCCTCGAATCGAATTCCCTGCCTTCAGGCTTACCGCGCTTGTCTGCTCGGCATTGCCCAACATCCGTTTCAATCGATCAACAAAGCCGTGGCCCCCGGCCTTGTCATCCGCCGCATTGAACAAGCTTAGCGGGCCGCGCGCAAGCAGGGCCCGCATCAGTCGGAACGTTGCCGCTCAAGCCAACGTCGAGACGAGGCTACCAACGGTCAGAATCGGCCCGGCACCCTTGAGCGTATCCGCCAGCGTCTGCACGAACGACTGAAGCGACGTGCCGGAGCTGCTGCCGCCGAGAGCACTGAGCAGTGACGAGAAATCCGATTCGAGCGAGGAAAGCGTCGACGAGGAGGACGGCGAGGACGAACTCGTGTCGGTGCTCGAATCGCTCGTGCCGGCCGACGCGGTCGAGTCGGTGGACCACGTAGACGAATCAGCCGAGCCGGACGAACCCAACGCTTTCGCGAGCGCGTTCAGCGCCCCACCGATATCGCCCGGGCCGCCACCGGGTCCGCCACCGGGTCCGCCACCATAAAGCGGCGGCGGCGGCGGCATGGAACCGGTGGTCGCCGAATCGCTCGAGTTGCCGGCCGTCGCATCCGAACTCGAAGTCGAGTTCGGCGCCTGCATCGTACTCGCCGCCTGAAAAAGCGCGCCTAGAAAGGCCTGAAGCGCTTCAGAAACCGAACTCGCCGACGACGAAGAGTCCGTGCTCGAAGACGACGACGTATCCGCGCCGCTCGAAGTCGAGGAATCGGTCGAGCTCGTCGAGCCCGACAACGTACTCGACGAAATTCCAAGCTTGGTCAGTGCGGCTTCGATCGCCGCAAGCAGCGGATTCGAGTCTGAGGACGAGGTGGAGGAAGTCGTCGTCGAGTCGAGCGACGACCTCCCGCCCGACGTTCCGCTCCTTTCGATTGCCCACAAATTGCTCAGCGAACTGGAGCTGGCGACAGTTTGAATGCTCATGGCAAATGCACTCCTTACGAATTGAACATTCATCGTAAGGAATTGGAACACTCTCTAATGCCTCGGTAAGAGAGCGTTTCCTCGCAATTGTTACGAGACGGTAAGGACTGGAAAGATTCGGGGCGAGCAGGCCGGCGCAAACACGCCCGCTTGTGATCGACCCTATGCTACGCATGCCCGCTTGCCGCCCGCGCTCGCTCAGGCTGGCTGATCGAGACTCACTCGAGCCCGGCGACGCGTCCGCCAGCCAACGCCGCATCCGCCGAGCCACCGAGAAACAGCGCGGCAATCAGCTCCGTGCGACTCGACACGCCCGCCTTTCTGAAAATCCGCAGCAGATGCGTCTTGACCGTCGTCGGCTCGAGCGCGAGCGATCGGCCGATCTCCTTGTTGGAAAGGCCCGTGCGAACGAGGCGGGCAATCTGCTGCTCGCGATGCGTCAACGGCTTGCTGCCAGCCGGCAAGGGCCGCGGCGCAAGCGCGCTTTGCCACCGCGGCATCAGCGCCGCTTCGAGTAACGGCTGCACCGCCTCCACGCTCTCGATCTCGCGTGGCGAAAATGGCTCGTCCGGCGCCATGCGCAACAATGAAAACGCGCCCACCACTCCTTCCCCCTTGCGCAGCCATACCTCCATGACATCCACCACGTCATAGCGCGAAAGAAAGCTGGACCAGTACGCCGAGCGCTCGCGAAGCGGACGCGGCAAAGCGCGATCAAGCATGAGAACGCGGTCCGCCGGCGATGTCAGACGCGCGGGATGCTGCGGGTCGATCCGGCAATAGCGTTCCAGATAGCTTCGATGCATGGGCTCGGCCAAGCCGAACAACTCGAAGCCGCAAGGCTCGCGATCCGGCCCGACCTGATAAAAGACACTGGCCGACGGGCGCGCCAGCCGGCTCAATGTCGCCACGCCGAGTTCGAGCGCGCGCCGAGCCTCGCCCGCGCCGACAGCGCGATGCCCCTCGCCTGCGCATCGCTCGACGGGCGCCGTAACGGGTTGACTCGACATGGCGGTTCTCGAAATCGTGATGCCTCGGCCGATACTACCGAGCCGCGCTCGCGTGCGTTATCACAAATCGGCAATGCGGCCGGCAGCACACCGGCACGTCGTCATCCTTTTGGTCGATTTCTCCCGGCCATCGCCCCTCCTAGACTGAGGCTCGAATCCCTCTCGAACGGAAAACCTCATGTCGTCCCCACGCACCATCGTCATTACAGGCGCCGGTACAGGTATCGGCGCCGCCTGCGCGAAGCGCTTCGCACGAGCCGACGAACGCGTCGTCCTCATCGGCCGCAGACGCGCACCGCTCGAACACATCGCTCGCGAGACGGGCGGCCGCATACTCGCAGGCGATGCAGCGAGTTCGAAGGACTGGGCCGGGTTCCTCGACGCAATCCGGCACGACGGCAGCCGTGTCGATGCCCTCATCGCCTGTGCGGGCGGCCACGGCCTCGGCTCCGCCACCGAGACCGACGACGCGGCCTGGGCCACGGCCATGCGTGCGAATCTCGATACAGCGTTCGTCAGCGCGCGCGCATGCCTGCCCGATCTCGTCGAGCAACGCGGCGCCATCGTGCTCATCGCTTCGATCGCATCGCTCGCCGCAGGCCCCGCAGTGTGCGGTTACACCACGGCCAAGCACGCCCTGCTGGGCCTCACGCGCTCGCTAGCGCGCGACTACGGCCCCGCGGGCGTGCGCGTCAATGCGGTCTGCCCCGGCTGGGTCCGCACACCGATGGCCGACGAGGAAATGCAGCCCTTCATGGATCTATGCAACGATTCGCTCGACGCCGCCTACCGGCGCGTCTGTGCGGACGTGTCGTTGCGGCGCCCTGCCGAGCCCGATGAAATCGCAGCCGTATGCGCGTTCCTCGCTTCGCCCGAGGCCTCGATCGTAACCGGCGCCACGCTGGTCGCCGACGGCGGGTCCTCGATCGTCGACGTCCCCACGCTTGCGTTCGATCATCTGCAGGCAGGCACGTCGTGATCGCGCCCGTCAGTAGCCGAAGGCGGCCGACGATTCGGGCAGCGTCGCCCCACCATCGACGACGATAGTCTGCCCCGTGACATAGGCACCCGCATCGGAGGCGAGATAGAGCATGGCCCCGGCGATGTCGCCCGGCTCGCCGAGCCGGCCGAGCGGTACGGCGCGCGCGATGCGCTCGGCAAGCGCCGTATCGCCGAGATTACCCATCGCCGGCGTGAGAATCATGCCCGGCTCCACGCCATTCACGGTGATGCGCTCGCAGGCCAGCTCGAGCGCCGCGGCACGGATGAATCCATTCACCCCGGCCTTCGATGCCGCGTAGTGCGCAAGCCCCGGGTAAGCGACGCGCGGCCCCGTCACCGACGAAGTCACGAGTATCCGCCCCGCGCCTCGCCGCCTGAAAGCAGGCAACGCCGACTGCGCAAGCCAGAATGGCGCAGCCAGGTTCACGCCGAACGTACGCTCGAGCATCGTCGGCGTAATCTCCGCGAACGGCGTCAACGGGAAATAGGCCGCGTTATGGACGACGACGTCGAGCCCGCCGAACGCGGTTTCGACCTCGAAGACGAGCTGCGCAATTTGCGCGCGCTCCGCCACATCGACCTGCCACGCGCGGGCGGCACCGCCGATGCCCTCGATACTTGCCGCCGCGGCCTCGGCCGCGGCGCCCTGGATATCGGCAATCGCAACGTTCGCGCCGCACGCCGCGAACGCTTGTACGATTCCAAAGCCGATCCCTTGCGCCCCGCCCGTGACCAGCACCGTTTTTCCGGCGAATGCGTCGCGCGCGAATGCGCTCTGCAAGACAGGGCTCATCGCGGATACCTCGTCGCGTTCAGCACCTGCGCGAGTGCCCCCACCGGGAAATTCGACAACGCACCAAAGTTACTGCCCTCGTAGCCAAGAACTTTTCCGTCCGTCTTCATACGCTCGAGATCGATCATGATCACGCCGAGCGTCGGCACGATTTTCTCGCACCATACGAACAGATACAGTTTTTCGGCAATGCCGATCGTATGGCAGCGGTCCACATCCGCCAGCCCCGCCTCCACCCCGGACAGGCAGTGCCACGCGTAGAAGTGGGCGTTCAGATAAATGTGCTCGTATCGCTCGCTCGCGCTGTAGTCGTACAGATTCCTCAGACCAATCAGTTCGTCGCTGGCGCGATGCAGGGGTGCCTGCGCACGCGCCCCCTCTCTCACGACTCGCCCGTGACGAATGTCGGCCACCACGCCGGTCAACGGCAGGCCACGCTCCACGCGGGTAAACGCACCGAGACGGGCCTCGTTCTCGCCCGGCAGGCTGCCCGTGACGATGGTGCAAAGGCCGAGCGGCTCGTCGAGCACGATGCTCGTCGTGCGGGGCCGCCCGGCAGTGCCCCCATCGGTGCCGCCATCGGTGCCGCCAGCCGGATCGACAAAATCGATCAAATAGTAGCCGGGTCGAATCGACGTCACGCGGCACGGATATTCGCCCTGCTCTGCTCGAATCAAGCCTCCGGCCAGGAACGAGAAAACGCGCGTTTGCCGCGGATCGTCGTCGAGCATGACTTGCAGCACACGGCCGTTCAAATCCTCGATCGGCTCGAGAACGTTGCTTGCAGGGGCAAACCCTTCGGCCAGGGCACCGACCTGGATAAATGCGGGTTGAGACATCGGACGACTCCCGAAATCGTTGAGATACCTCCGCCCGGATCGCGAGGCGCCGCCGGGCAGTACGTGACGTCACTCTACGTTTGCCGCTCGCGCCACGGCATCGACCAAAAGGATGACGAGACAGGCCGCGGGCTCAGGGCAACAACTTATTGAACATAACTTTTTGGCCGTGGAGGATCGAATCGGCTCAATTTCCGCCCGGCTTGCCGCGAACGACGATGGAATGCATCGCCCCGCCGTACACCGCGTCTCCGGGCGGCCCCGCCGGCGCGCCGCATGCCTGCCCTCCATTTGCTTTGCAGCGCTTCGTCTGCGACGACGTGGACGCACTCGCCGAGTCCATGAGCGGCTGGTCCCTCCAGATGGATCAGCTCGCGCCGGGACCATTCCATGGCACGGTCGACCACCTTCGACTTGCCGGCATGCACCTCGTGCGCGAACGTGTGAATCGCGCACTGCTCAAGCGCGGCACCATGGCCGGCGAGACGACTTCGTTCAGCATTCCGCTCGAAACGGCCGGTGCCGGCTATTGCGGCGGGACGGCGCTCGGCGACAGGATGCTGCTCGTCTCGACCGGCCAGGCGCTGCCGGAATTGCGCACGCCCGATCGGCACGACATTGCCGTGCTGACGGTACCGACGGCGGCGCTGGAAGCACTGGCCTCGCTGGATGAGAATGACGCCTGCCCCGCGCTATCGAACGAGGCCTGCCTGATCAGGCTCGGCGCACGGCGCTATGAGGCACTGAAGGCCTTTTTGCTGGCAAGCTTCGAGGCGGCCGAAGCCGTCAGCCCCACGCCCGCCCACGCACAGGCCGGCAAAACACTGCACGATGCGTTGCTGTTCGAGCTGGCCGATCTCGTGACCGCCGCCACCGGCACTGTACGGCTCGATCCGACGGCACGCCGGCGCATCGTGGACCGCGTTCGCGAACTCGTGACCGCGAAGCCCGACGAGCCGCTCACCGTGCTCGACATCTGCCGCGCAGTCGGCACGAGCCGCCGCAAGCTCCAATACTGTTTCGAAGAAATGCTCGGCACGCACCCCGCGTACTACCTGCGGGTGCTGCGCCTGAATGCGGTACGCCGCGAATTGCGCCGACACTCGCCGGCTACCGCTTCCGTGGGCGATGTTGCCTACCGCTGGGGTTTTCCGCATCTGAGCCGGTTCGCCAATCACTACCGGCACCTCTTCGGCGAATTGCCATCGGACACGCTCAAACGGCCGCCTCGATAATTACCAAAAGCGGATAACGCCCGGGATTTTGAAGTTCCTAGACTCCGTACACGCTTTCTAACGGTACGGGGATGGAACGATGAAAAGATGGAGACGAACAAGCGCGAATCGGCGCGCTTTCGCTGCGGCTGCGTCGATCGGCGCATTCGCGGCAGCATGCGGCGGCAACGTCGCTCATGCGCAGTCGAGTGTGACGCTCTACGGCGTGGTAGATGCCGGGGTGCAGTATCAGACGCACGCCGATGGGCAGCACAGCGCGGTCAATCTGCAGAACTATGGCCTGATACCTTCGCAATTCGGCTTCAAGGGCAGTGAAGATCTCGGCGGGGGATTGAAAGCGATATTCCGCCTCGAGCAGGGCTTCAATCTCAACGACGGCACCGCCACCATTCCCGGCTATGCGTTTTTCCGGAGCGCGTGGGTCGGCCTGGAAGGTGGTTTCGGTGCGCTCACGGCCGGCCGCGTGTTCAGCGTACTGTTCGACAACACGCTCTTTCACGATCCCCTCTATTTCGCGAGCTACAGCGGTCAGGGTCTCGTGGTGCCCGTCGATGTCGGCTTCGTCAACAACGCGCTCAAGTACAAGTCGCCGGACTTCAAAGGCCTGACCGTGCAAGCGCTGGCCGCAACCGGCGGCGTGGCCGGCAATTCGCGCTCGGGGCGCGTGCTCGAGCTCGGCGCGCAGTTCAACACCGGCAGCGTCTCGTTGAGCGGCACGCTGCATCAATCGCACGGCACCGCTTCGTCCACAGCCGATACGTCGGCGCTGCAACGAACCATCGGTACGCTCGCCGCGCGCGTGGCGATCGGCGATGCGACGCTCTTCGCCGGCACCGAACGTGTGACGGGCTCGCTCGATCCGCAGAAGACGGTCGTCTGGGGCGGCGCGCGTTACCAGTTCAATCCGGCGGCCGGCCTCGCCACCGGCGTCTATCACACGATGTCGAACACGCCCACGGTCGGCCATCCGACGCTTTTCGTCACGAGCGGCACCTATGCGCTTTCCAAGCGCACCGTCGCATATGTGAATCTCGCCTATTCGCTGAACTCGGCCCACAGCTCGCAACCCGTGTACGAGTACCAGTCGATACCGCTCAACGGTGCCTCGCAGTTCGGCGCCATGGTCGGCATGTTCCACACCTTCTGACCATCGCACTCGCACGACTTCCGGCCCACTTTGCCCAGGCTCCGATATGAAGAACCGACTCATCCCCGTCCTGCTCCCGCATACACACGCTTGCCCGAGCGCATCGTCGTTGCCGTCGCGGCGCGAACGCGCGGCGCTCCGCCGCCCGCTCGCATCCGGAGACTGCAGATGAACCAACTCTCTTCCGCGAATGCCTCGGTACGCTCGAGCGCCAGCGCGCAGGCAGGTCCCGCCCAAGGCGCGGTGCTGCTGCTCGGCAGCAGCCTCACGATCGTGGGCGCGGTCATGGTCGCGCCGATACTGCCGAAGATCGCAGCCGAATTCGTGCCGGCCCATCCAGCCGCGGCAGGCCTCGTGCCGCTCGTCGCGACCGGCCCCGCGCTCGCCATCGCGTTGTTCGCCCCCGTTGCCGGATGGCTCGCCGATCGGCTCGGCCGGAAAATGCTCCTGCTGCTCGCCACGCTCGTCTATGGGCTCGTGGGCGCCGCGCCCGCGCTGCTGAACGATCTCGGCGCCATCCTCGTCAGTCGTTTCCTGCTCGGCGCGGCCGAGGCCTGTGTGATGACCTGTTGCACGACCTTGATAGGCGACTATTGGCAAGGCGACATGCGCGTGCGCTACGTCAACCGGCAGATCGTGACGATCGGCATCGTCGGCACGCTCTTCTTCGTGATCGGCGGTGCAGCGGGGGAGCACGCCTGGCGCTATCCGTTTTATCTCTATCTGTTGCCGATCCTGCTCGTGCCCGCAATCGCCGCCCTCCTCTGGGAGCCGCTGCGCGCGCTGCCGCCTGCGCAGGCCGACGAGGATGCGGCGCCCTTATCGGGCCGCGCACTCGCGCACATGCTCGGCGTCGGGTACGCGCTCATCTGCTTCGGGATGATCTGCTCGTTCGTGGTGCCCGTCCAGATGCCGCAGTTGATGATCGACATCGGCGAGCACTCTTCGACGATGATCGGTCTCGCATCGGGCATCGGCCTGCTTTCCACGCTCGGCGGTTCCATCGCATGGCCGTGGCTGCGCAATGTGGCCGGCCGCCGGCTCGTCAACGTGGTGCTGCTCGTCATGCTCGCCGTCGGGCTCTATCTCTTCGCGCAGGCGCATTCCGTGAAGGCGATCCTGGTCGCCGTCGTGATCCATGGCTTCGGCGGCGGCATGCTCGTGCCCAACGCAATCCTGCCGCTCATGCGCCGGCTTCCCCTGGCCACGCGCGGCCGGGGGCTCGGCGGATTTACCGCTGCGCTCTATTTCGGGCAATTCGTCAGCCCCCTCGTCGTGCTCTCGTGCATCGGCGTATGGGGCGGCCTGCGGCCCGCCATCGTCGCACTTGCCGGCGCCGCCGCCGCAGTGGCGCTCTTCTGGCTGCTCGCCGCGCTGCGCACGCGCGACGATCGATAAGCCGGGATTCTCCAACCGCCCAAGGAAAACACTCATGAATGACTTTCAGGCGCTACTCGCCACGCATGATGGCATCGCGCTTGCCCACCTCGTACGCGGCAAGGAGGTCTCGCCCGCGGAACTGCTCGAAGCCGCCCTCGCCAATGTCGACGCAGTCAACCCTGCATTGAACGCCGTGGCGGAACGGCTCGACGCATCGGCGCGCACCGCCGCTGCGTCGGTTACCGGCCTCGAAAGCGCATTGGCAGGCGTGCCGACCCTCGTCAAGGATTTGTTCATGCCCGTGCGCGGCGCACGCATGGCCAACGGCTCGCACCTCTTCGGAGACTATCGCCCGGATTTCGATGGCGAGCTCGTCGCGCGGCTGCGCAGAGCCGGCATCCCGATCTTCGGCACATCGCTGTCGCCCGAGTTCGGAACGTCCTACTGTACGTCTTCGGCGCGCTTCGGCATCACGCACAATCCGTGGCATCCCGACGTCACCTGCGGCGGATCGAGCGGCGCTGCGGCAGCGCTCGTCGCCGCGCGAGCGATCCCGTTCGCGCACGGCAACGACGGCGGCGGCTCGCTGCGCGTGCCCGCTTCGTGCTGCGGCGTATTCGGCTTGAAACCCTCACGCGGCCGCACGCCGATGGGCCCGATGGCCGGGGAAGGCTGGGCGGGCATGGGCATCAATCACGCCATTACGCGTACGGTGCGCGACAGCGCGGCGCTGCTCGATCTGATCTCGGGCGCCGATATCGGCGCGCCCTATGCGGCGCCCGCTCAGAGCGAGACGTTTCTCTCGGCCACGCACCGCGACCCTCGCTCGCTGAGGATTGCCGTAATCGATCGGGCGCCGCCGTGGCCGACCGATCCGGCGTGCCGAACTGCACTCGCTCATACCGTTTCGCTGCTTTCGTCGCTCGGCCACCATGTCGAGCCGATCGCAAGCCCCGTCGACTCGGAGGCGTTCTACGACCATGTATTCACGATCATCGGCGCGCAGACGCGCGCCATGTTCGACACGATTGCGAGCCAGCGCGGTTTTCCGGTAGATGGCAACGAGGTCGAAGCGCGCACCCGCATCATCGTGCGCGAGAAGGGTGGCGTTTCGGGCGCACAGTATGCTGCCGCGGTCGATTGGATCCATGCGCTCGGCCGTACGTTCGGCCGGTTGATGGAGCGTTACGATCTGCTGCTGATGCCTACGCTTGCCACGCCACCGCTTTCGCCCGCCAAGTTGGCGATCGGCGACGACACGCTCCTTCTGAGCGACGTCATCGAGCGCTCGCATCGGTTCTCGCCGTTCACGGCATGGTTCAATGCGACCGGACAGCCGGCGATGTCGGTCCCCCTCTTCTGGGACGAGCACGGTCTGCCGATCGGCAGCCAGTTTGCCGGTGCATTCGGATCCGAGTCGCTGTTGTTCTCGCTCGCCGCGCAACTCGAGCGCGCCGCGCCGTGGGCCGCGCGCGTGCCGCCGGTCCACGCAGGTTCGATCGCGAGCTGACGCACGATCGTCGATCGTTCGCTATTCGCTGTCGACTGCCTGCTGTCGATTGCCATCGGCGTGAGTGCTCGTCGTTTCGGGCGCCAGGCGCCGATGGCCATAAGCCTGATCATGCCGCCGCACAAGCCCCTGCGCGGCTCCCGCACGCGGCCCGCGCCGCTGGCACCCGCGAACGATGCACGGGGCCGCCTCCTGCCGCGCCAAGCGACGCAAAGCGACGTGACGTGACGTGACGTGACGCGACGCGACGATCATGCGGACCATCGCCAACGTCATGGCCGCCGTTTTCGATCGAAGCGGATGACGATCCGATGACTCTCGCGGCATGAGCCACGCAACATGGCTCACGCCATGCTTTATACTTTGCCTCTGCCCGCACCGGCGCCCGTCGGGCGCGCGAGCGGACTGCACGTGTACTCGCCGGTATCGCGCACGCGCATTGCTGCCGCACAACCTCCGTCCCGTCCCACTCCATGTCGATCAGGCCCGCGCCCAACACCCCGCCATCCGATTCGATCGTGCCGGCCGATCAGGCACCGCTGCTCGACTTCCTGGGCTATCACGTCCGGCGTGCTTATTTGACGGTACAGGCGGACTTCGACGCGTGCATTCAGAAGCTCGACTTGCGGCAGACCGAATTCGGAGTGATGTCGATACTCTGTGCGAACCCCGGCATCAACCAGAAGACACTCGCCGAAGCGCTGGCCATTGCCCCGCCGAATCTGGCGATGCTGCTCGACCGCCTCGAGAACCGCAAGCTGCTCAAGCGCCGGCGCAGCATGGAAGACAAACGCGTGCAGTTGGTGTCATTGACCCAGCAGGGCACGCGCTTGTACGACAAGGCCTTGGAGGCGGCTCGGGAAGCCGATCAGCGCTCGGCCAGCAAGCTCACTCGCGCCGAGATCGATCAATTGAAGGTGCTGTTGGGCAAGATGTTCGCACGCTGACGCGTGCGGTTCTTCTTTTTCGTATGCGCGCGGCCGCCCAACCCGATGGTGCTGGAGCGACCGCGCAAGCACGCACGGAACGGCACCTCGCGAAAACGCCACGCCCGGCCGCGCCGCGCTTGCCGACGTATTACGCCGGATCGGTCAGCATGAGCGCATCCAACGCGATCACGCCCCGGCCGCGCGGGTAGACCACCACCGGATTCAGATCGATCTCGCGAATACGAGGCTCGGACGCGAGCAACGTCCCGAGACGCTGTACGAGGTTCGCGAGCGCCTCGACGTCGAGTGCCGGCGAGCCGCGGTAGCCATGGAGCAAGGGCGCGCCGCGCAGCAACGTCAGTTCGTGGACGATCGCGTCGAGACCGAGATCGTGTGCGAGCAGGCGCACGTCGCGCGTTACCTCGGCGGTCACGCCGCCGAACCCCACGAGGATGACCGGCCCCCATTGCGGATCGTTGCGTGCGCCGACGATCATTTCCAGGCCGCGTTCTCCCATGGCCTCCACCAGCACTCCGTCGAGGTTCGCGCGGGGCGCATGACGCACAACATTGTCGTGCAGCCGCTGCCACGCCTGCTGCAGCGACGCAGCATCGCCGATGCCGAGCAGCACGCCGCCCACGTCGCTCTTGTGACTGAGTTCCGTGGCCTGTACTTTCAACGCAACCGGGTAGCCGATGCGCGCGGCGATCGCCTGTGCCTGCTCCACGTCGGCCGCGAGTTCGCCGCGCGCAAAGGGGATACCGATCGGCGCAAGGATTTGCTTCGCGCGATATTCGGGCACGACGCCGCCGGCAGCGGGCAGCGCGACCGCGACCGGCTCGCCGCCCGCAATCGAGAAATCTCGTGTGGCCCGCTCGGCGAGGCCGGCGAGCGCGCGCAGCGCACGCTCGGTGCTCGGGAAGTATGGAATCCGCAGCTCGCGCATCTGCGCGATATATTCGGGCGGCACCACCGCGCCTTCGTCCAGCCCCGCGCAGATCACAGGCTTCGTCGGCCTCAGCTCGCGCACCGCGCGCAACACCGGCGGCACCTTGATCGCGCACGTCACCGGGTCGGTCTGAATCAGACCCACCACGATGCTCGAGAAGCGTTCGTCGTCGAACAACGCTGCAAGCGTCCGGTAGTAAAGATCGGGATCGACGAGCGCTTGCGCCGTGAGGTCGAGCGGATTGCTTACCGCCACGAACGGCGGCATGGCCGCACGCAGGCCCGGCGCGTCTTCATCGCCGACGGATGGCAGCGGAAGCCCCAATTCGTCGCATAGATCGAGGCAAAGCGCCTTGAACGCGCCGGATTCGCCGAGGATTGCCGTGCCGGGAGCGGGCAGCCTCGCGCACCGAAATGCGATTTCGGCCATATCGCCCAGTTCCTCGAGCGTGTGCGCAACCACGACGCCCGCCCGCTCCACTTTCGTGGTCATCAATGCGTGATCGCCGGCCATCGCGCCGGTATGCGTCGCCGCGGATTCGCGTGCCGCGCTGCTCCTGCCAGGATGCAACAGCAACAGTACCTTGCCGGCTTCACGGGCCCGCCGCGCGATGTCCAGCAACCGCAGCGGCTGACGAAACTGCTCGGCGATGATCGCGATGACGCGCGTGCCGGGGTCGTCCAGCAGGAACTGCGCGTAGTCCTCGATGTGGCTCGCCGCTTCGTTGCCGGTTGAGATGGCGTAAGACAGCGGGAGATCGCGGCTCGCAAGCGTCGTGTTGAGCACCGTCATCATCGCGCCGCTTTGGGACAGAATGCCAATCGCGGGTTCGCTGCGATTGCGCCGCGCCTGCGCCTCGCTCACGTTGACTTCGATGAAGGTCAGGGCAATGCGCTCGAGGTAGTTGATGCAGCCAAGGCAATTCGGTCCTTCGACGAGCATGCCGGACGCAGCCGCAATCCGTGCGATCTCGCGCTGCTGTTCCATGCCGGCGGCCCCCGCCTCGGCGAACCCGGCGGAAAAGATCACGGCGGCGCCGACCTCGCGCTCGGCGAGCTCCCGCACGGTCTCGACCACGGCGGCCTGGGGGATCGCCAGGATAGCGACGTCGACGCCGCGCGGCAGGTGCCCCACCGATGCGAGACAGGGACGCCCGCCGATTTCGCTGCGCTTGGGGTTGATCAGATGAATTTCGCCGCCGAAACCATTGCGCTCGAGATTCGCAAGCACGGAAGCGCCGAGCGCACCTGGCGTGGCCGAGGCACCGACGATCGCGATCGAGGCCGGCCGAAGCAGACGCGCAAGCACCGAACGCGCCGCGCCGGGCGATGACGAGGGAGTAGTCATGCTTCGCTCCTATGCCGAACGGCGCTGCTTCGCCAGGTCGTAAGCGGCAAGACCCGGCTTGTAGCTCTTGTCGTCGAGAAACTGCTTCAGCCCTTCGCGGCGGCCGTTGTCGTCGAAACTGTTGGCGGCCTCCTGCGCGCGGACGAGGAAATCCTCGGCATTGTCGTACGTCATTTCGCGCACGCGCCGGATTGCGTCCTTGGTCGCCTTCAGCGCCACCGGGTTCTTTTCGAGCAGGGCGTTGGCCACCTCCGATACGCGCTCGCGCAGGCGCGCCAACGGCACCGCCTCGTTGACGAGCCCCCATTCCGCCGCCGTACGGCCATCGATGTTTTCGCCGAGCATGGCGTGATACATGGCACGGCGAAACGAGAGCAGCTCGGTCGCGACCTTCGACGCGCCGCCACCGGGCAGAATGCCCCAATTGATCTCCGACAAGCCGAAGCGCGCCTCTTCCGACGCAAATGCGAGGTCGCATGCGAAAAGCGGGCCGTAGCCGCCGCCGAAGCACCAGCCGTTGATCATCGCAATGGTCGGCTTCTGATACCAGCGCAGGCGCCGCCACCATCCGTAGCTCTCGCGCTGCGCCTTGCGCGTACCCTTGAGACCATCGGCCTCGGTGTCGCGGAAGTACTCCTGCAAATCCATGCCCGCCGTCCAGGCGCTGCCCTCGCCGGTCAGCACGAGCACGCCCACCTCCGGATGAAATTCGAGCTCGTCGAGCACCGTCATCATGCGCCGGTTCAGCGCCGGGCTCATCGCGTTGCGCTTTTCCGGCCGGTTGAATTTCACCCACGCCACACCGTTGTCGATCGAATAGACGACGGTATTCTGTTCGCTGCTGCTCATCAACTTCCTCCTGATTCCCAATCGAAACGCTGCCGAGCCGAGGGCCGGCAGTCAGACGTGACTTGTTTCAAAACGGCTCCGTCGAGGCTGCCGCTGCCGCGCCGGTGCATCGCAGATTTAGTTATTCGAAATAGTAGTTATGTGTCATAACTATCAGGGCAAACGCGATTGCATCGAATCCGGTGAAACCCGAATGTCTGCGGGGATACGCCCGAATCGGGCGCCTCCCTCACGTAGGAAAAATCAGCCGGAGCAGGCCGCGAGTGTTCGCGACAACGGCTGGCAGCGGACCGGCGCCTTGGCGCTCCCGGCCCGCGTCGGATACGGCGTGGCGGCAGGGCCGGGTCTAAAGGTCAAGCACGAGCGTGCCCTTGCCGCGCGATACGCAGGGCAGAAAGCATCCCGAGGTGCGCTCCTCGTCGGTCAGGTACTGATCCCGATGATCCGGCTCGCCCGCAAGCACGCGAGTCAGACAGGTTCCGCAAACGCCCTGCTCGCACGACGTCAGCACCTCGATGCCGTGGGCGGCAAGCGCCTGGATCACGGTGCGGTCCGCCGGCACAGGCACCTCCAGGCCGCTGCTCGAAACACGCACGGCAAAGGTCTCGCCCGGTGCCGCGGCGCCGTTGCCTGCGCTGAAGGATTCGAAATGCAGCTGCGTTTCCGGCCAGCCGGCGACACGTGCCGCATCGAGCATTGCATCGATGAAACCGCGCGGCCCGCACACGTAGAGATGAGTGCCGGGCGCCGCGGCCGCGAGCACACTGGCCGCATCGAAGCGCTGCTCGGGCGCGCCGTCGTCGTAGTGAATGCGGGCCTGGACGCTGAACCGCGAACGCGCGATTCTTTCGCGAAATGCCGTGCGCTCGGGCGTGCGCGCGCAGTAATGCAGCATGAACGATTTGCCGGCAGCGCACAGTTGCTCGGCCATGGCGACGATCGGCGTGATGCCGATTCCGCCCGCGAGCAGCAGGTGATGCTCGCCCTCGCGAACGACCGGAAAGAGGTTTCTCGGCCCGCCGATTTGCAGTTCCTGCCCTTGCGCCAGCACGTCGTGAACCGCGGCGGACCCTCCGCGCCCCGACGCCTCCCGCAGCACGGCGATCTCGTAGCGCCCGCGTTCCGCGGGGTCGTTGCACAGCGAATACTGCCTTACGAACCCGCCAGGAAGGTGGACGTCGATGTGCGCGCCCGCGTCGAACGCCGGCAAGGGAGAACCGTCGGCGCTCGCAAGTTCCAGTCCGCAGATGTCACGCGCCTCGGACCATTTGCGGGCCACGCGCACGCGCAGCGTTGCGTCGCTCATTTGGCCTCCAGACTGACAGCCGACGCGGTTCGCTCCGCCGCAAGCAACCGGTCGAGCACCTTACGCGACAGCACACCGCCCGCGTCGATGTTCAGCTTCAGCAAATCGCGCCCCGGCCACGTTTCGAGATTGCGCTGCTGCCGCTCGAGCATCTCGAGGTCTTCGCTGAATATCTTGCCCTGCCCTTCCTTGATGCTCGCCGTCAATGCCGCATCGTCGGGGCGGAAGTTGCGCGCCATCCCCCAGAAGTACCAGATCGAATTTTCGGTTTCGGGCGTGATGAAATCGACGACGATCGACGAGACCTTATGCTCGGCCGGCGCGTGATAGCCGCCATGTCCCGCGTGGGCCACGCCGACTTCGATCATCACGTGGCTTGGCGGCGAGAAACGGCAGATCTGCCAGCGATCCACGGGGACGTCGTCCGCCAGGCCGTTGTTGCGCAGCGCCATGCGCCAGAACGGCGGCGGCATCACATTTTCCATGAACCGGCTCGTGACCACTTCGTTGCCTTGCGCTGTCGTCTTCGGCGCGGCCTCGTCGATCTCCTTCTGACCGATGCTGTTCGCGTGAACGTACGTCTCATGCGTCAGGTCCATCAGATTGTCGATCATGAGGCGGTAGTCGCAGCGGATGTGGTAGAGCCCGCCCCCATACGCCCACGCGGGATCGCTCGCCCAGGGCAGCGAATGGCGAGCCGCCGGGTCCGCCTGCTCCGGATCGCCTGGCCAGACCCATATGAAGCCATCGCACTCCAGTACAGGAAAGCGGCGTACGGCAGGAAATGCCGCCACGCGCTGCCCAGGCATGCACGCCGTGCGCCCATCGCAGCCCACTTCGAGGCCGTGATAGCCGCACACGAGGTTACCGCCACGCACGAAGCCCAACGAGAGCGGCGCGCCGCGGTGCGGACAAAAGTCTTCGAGCGCCGCGACCGTTCCGTCCTCGGTCCGATAGAGCACGAGCGATTCACCGCAGATCTTGCGGCCCAACGGCTTACCCCCGATTTCGTCCGGGGTGCATGCCACATACCACGCATTCTTGAGAAACAATTGTTGCCTCCGTTGCTTGGGTTTTTCCGGAGCGTCCGAGGGAGAGCGGTACGGTATCATTCCGTACACTGAATGTGATTCAGTGTACTCACCGCCGGCTGGCGGCAGCAAGCGATGCGGTATACTGGTTTTCCCGGAATCCTTGCTGGATCAGGCTTTGCGGCGCCGAAACAGCCACCGGATCGCGACACCCCTTATGCTCGCCCGCTCGCTTCGTCGTGCGGCCGACTCAACCCGTAGGCACCGCCGGTAACATGCTCGAACTGTATGACGAACCGGGTCACCTGATCCGCAGGGCACATCAAATATCGGTGGCGATGTTCCACGAAGTGGTCAGCCGGGAAGTCACGCCCGTGCAATACGCCATCCTGCGCACGCTGCATGACCGGCCCGGTCTGGATCAGGTCACGCTCGCTCAGCGTGTGGCCTTGGATACCTCGACGACGGCCGACATCGCCGTACGTCTCGAAGCTAAAGGCTGGATCGTCCGAGAACTGATGCCTCGGCGCCAACGCCGCCTCATTCTCACGCCCGAGGGCGAAGCCCAGCTGGCCACACTCATGCCCCGCGTGGCCACGCTGCGTGCGAAGCTTTTCTCCGGCATGAACGATGCCGATGCCGATACTCTGACGAACCTGCTGCGGCAGTTCGTGCACCTCAACAACGAGGAAAGCCGGGCGCCACTTCGAATCGACTGACCAACGTCGATCGGTACCGATGACTCCGCTGCGCATTGGATGCGCACATCCCAGGGTCATTCAACCGTCCGCACGCCGCTGCTCGAGCGTATTGACGGACGATATAGATCTCCATGTCCGCACTGGTCGTTGGCACGGGCCCAATAATCCGGGTCATTTTTAACGCTCGCTTTCTTCCGTTTCGCACTATGTGAGCGCAACGAGGCGTCATCGTCATCTGATTTTTGTGTGACTCGCCGGCTACGGTCTAACATGAAGAGCCAGCAATGGTGACCGCCTGCCGGAGTGAAAACGGCATTACCTGGACTCGTGTCGGCTCCGAACGAGGATTTGCGACATGCGAACTCACGCCTCACTCAGCAGAACAACGCCCCCAACAGTTGGACGGTGGAAGCCGAACGACATCAGAGACCGTTTGCAGGCCAACGCCGCGCATGCAAATTATCAAAACCAACAGGCTTCGAAGCCGCTGCCGGGCCGGTATGTCGATCCGCCTCCACTCGACGATGATTTTCTGGAGGAGCTGCACAACGACCCTGTCATTGATTATTTTCTAGCGCTCGATGAACCGTTGGGGCCACCGCAGCCCCACCTACCCGCCCCGCCGGGTGAGGAAGAAGCCCCGATCGACCCGCCGACCACCCTGAGCGACATAGGGTGGGTCATCAAGTTCATCCTGTTCAATCTTCTGTTATTGAGCGGCCAGGTTCACGCGGAGATCGATTCGAGAAAGGCGCACGGCCTTGCCGGCACCGACAACGATCCTCGCGCCAGGCCGGGCCATGACCACACGGGCTCGGGAACGAATAATGGCAGTGACGCCGGTCCTTCGACCTCGGAATCCGCCACTTCGGCGCATGTCCCGCCCGCGTCTTTCGATGGTATGAGCGGGGCACACCACGTGCCTCACACAGAAAGCCATGATCGCTTCCCGACCGAAGAGGAGAATCCGGCATCAGCGGATTTGGCGGAAATCGACCAGAGGCAGGACGAGTACCCGGCGCTGCGCGACCCGCGGAGTACCAATCACAAAAAGCGCAAATTTCAGAAACTCAAGGTCACGGCGAAAAAAAACGACGAGGCCTTGAGCGCTTATCGTGATCTGATATGCAACACGCCGCTCCAGACCGCAATGGAGCAATTGGTGACAAGACGAGAGCTCGCCAGATTCCTGATGCAGATGCACGGCCTGGATCCCGATCAGGTCTTCATATATGAGTATCCGATCAATCCCCAGGAATATCACAAATTAGCGCCGAGAGAGATATCGGCAATCGATATCTTTATCGACATGCAAACCCACCCGCAAACCTACAAACCGCCACCCGGATACGAAGTACTTCGCCACATAGACCTCGATCAAATTTTCTGGGATTTGATGGAATCCGTAAAAACGAGAACAAAGGAAAATATCTTCGAAAAAGCCAAGAAAGCACTGGAAGAAAAACACAATTTCCGCCTTTTCATGGGGCGAGGAACTTACTCCGTTCGCCCGATCAGCGTTTACGATCAAGATTGGTGGAGCCTCGTCAAAAATTCGCTCGGTGGGTCGCCAGCGGCAACGTCGGTTATCGCGTACATCATAAACTTCGAGGAATGGAAAGGCGAGGACCGCTCGTTTATCATCGCATCCAACCATCCGGACGTTGTTCTTCCGATCTCGACGGATTACGCAAAGCAGGTTGAATTCGTCAAGGAAAACAAGAAACTATTCTTCAGCCAAGAACTGAAACTCGATGAGAAGGAGTATGGAAAGGATTACATCATAGCAATCGACGATGCCACCAGGAAGGCATCCTACAGGGATGAGACGGTCAACGCGGCGGCCGAAGAGATATCGAATCGCCTGGTCAACAGCATCAAAGAAGAGGCGTTTGGCGCAACCGGCAAAGAAGGAGTAATCGACTTTTTCATGGGTCACATCCCGTTCTACAGCGCCTTAAAAGCATACCGGCGGTACGAATATACCGAGGCAGCGGTTCACGGAATTCTGGATGGACTATCTTTTGTGGGAGGCCCGCTCTCGAACGCATTCAAACGCCTCGGCCTCAATAAAATCGCTGGCGTATTCCAAAAGGTCGGGAAATTGAACATATTGTCCGCACCGAACGATGCCTTGGAGAAAAATGCCTGGAGAGTCGTCAAGGCGGTGAGCCGCAAGGTCGAGAAAAGCGCACCGAGGGTGGGCGCCGTCGGGCGGGAAATCATAAATGAAATTGGAAAAGAGAGGGTCTCCGCCGGTGGGGAATGGTTATTCGATCGTGCGGCGAAAGAGGTTGGGCAGGTCTATAACGTCAAGGACTATCTGATAGATCGCGCGAAGAGCGATAGGGAGACCGACTCAAAGTACGGCGGCGCCGCAAAATGTGAATAATCGGCAAGCAAGCCGCTAGCGGGCGCGCCTGCCGCGCAGGATGTTGCGCGGCTTGCTGTCGGCGCGGTACAAGCTCGCGTTCGCCATCATGGGCACACGATACCTTTCGGACATCGCAGACCTCGCGGCTGCAGGCACGTTGCGGCCGACGATCGGTTTGGAGCGGCCCTTTGCGGATGCGGTGCCCACGCTCGCCGCGGCGGAGCACGGACTACGCGTGTCCGGCAGGGTGGTTCTGATCTTCTGACGGCCGTGGCTCCATTGTCGGTGCCCGGAGTGGCCGAAACGCGAAACAGTTTGGCGCAACTCGCCAATGACGTGGCACCCAGCCCCCCGTATGCTGCCGGGAGCTCGCGCAACGATACGTCGCCGCACCTGCGCTTTTCGCAGAGAACGAAGCACGAATATGGCCAACAGAGCCAGCATCGCTGCGCCGGCCCGATGAAACAACGAGCCGCTGGGGTAACACGCCAATGAACGATTCAAGTCACGCACGAGGCGCGGTCATGCAAACGTCGGAAAAGACGACCGTTTCCCGACAGCAGCCCGGAAGGCTCGCCAAGGCATTGCTGCGCATGTTCATGAAGCACGCGTATGTGGTCGCGACCGAGCCCCTCTCTGAACGCTTCCGATTGCTCACGCTCGAAAGCGCGGCATTCGAGGGCGTCGCGTGGGTACCCGGTCAGAAGGTGCAGATCGCGATGGGCTCGGCGTTCGTCGCGCGCACGTTCACGCCGATCGACTGGGATGCGGCCGCTGGCCGGACGCGCCTCCTCGGCTATGTACACGGCGGGGGACCGGGCAGCGAATGGGTCAGCTCCGTGGCTGCTGGGGACGAGTGCGACGTGTTCGGTCCGCGCGCCTCGCTCGCATTCCCGGGCAACGCCGAGCCCATCGTGGTATTCGGCGACGAAACCTCCTTCGGCCTCGCCTGCTCGCTGCTGCGCGCGCAGCCCACGCGTGCGCCGCATTGCCTGTTCGAGGTCGACGATATCGAAGCGGCGAGGCGGGTCGCCACGCGGCTGGGCCTTCGCGATGCAAAGCTGGTTCGACGAACGGATGACGAGGCACATCTCGCCGAGTTGGAGACGGCACTCCCGTCGCTTGCGGGCGCACATGCACACTTCGTGCTGACCGGGAAGGCACAGTCGATTCAGCGACTGCGCCGTACGCTCAAAGGTCTCGGGGTGGCCTCTTCCCATCTTTCGGCCAAGGCGTATTGGGCACCGGGGAAGACAGGCCTGGATTGACGCGGGCCGATGCGTTCGAATGTCGCGGACGATAGCGCTCCGAACATCCGTCTACGGCAGCAACCCGAACACCGCCACTCCGTTCGTCGCACCGACATAGACTTTCCCCAACGCGATCATCGGCGTAATGAATTTGTTTCCGGCCCCCCACTGATCGCGTGTGCCTGCCTGATTGCTGTTATAAAGTTCGTTGCCGAGATTCGACGCATCATAGGCGTGCAGCACCCCGGTCGATCCGTTTTGCGCCGCCCATACGATCCCATTCGACGTGCCGTTCGCCGACACGGCCGGCGTCGCGCCCGGATACGGAAACGTCGTGGGGCTTTTCGACGACGCGGTGGACGCCACGAGCGCATTCGTCACCGGCAGCGCTTTCAAGCTGTCGTTGAGCCCGCCGTAATAGACGACACCGTTGTAATACGCAGGCGAGCCCCAGATGCCCCCCGCCAGCGTGCCCACCAGCTCCTGCCATACGTGGTTTGCCGATGCATCGAATTTGCCCATCGCATCGCGATCGACCACGTAAATCCGGTTGTTCTTCCCCGCCGCCACCGCCAGATGCTTGACGGTGCCATCGGTCGCGGTCTGATCGGGCAGCAGCATCGCGCCACCGGAGCCGAAATCGTCGTCCGCGTTCGACTCCGCCACCGTATTCGACATGGCGAAGTAATCGGTCACGCGCAACGACGAAGCCGAGAGCTTCATGAACGTATTGCCGAAGTCCCCCGCGCTCGGCATGCCTTGCGCATCGAGCGCCGTATCGAATGTGCCGTTGCCGTCCACGACGAAAAGCGATGTGCCATCCGACGCCATGCCGGAGCCCGCCATCCAGACGGACCCTTGACTGCCGTTCGGCGCGACGTCCAGCACCGCCGTCTGCTTGAGCGTGGCAGCACTGTAGGCCATGATCCAGCCCGTATAGGCGCCAGCCATGCAGTGCGCCGTCCAGCCCATGTAGATCGTCCCGCCCACGAGCGTCAGTGCCGCGCGCTCGGTATGCAGCGACGGATCGAACGTCAGCACGCCGTTCGCGCTGCCGGAACCATTGCCGGGGTATGTGGCCGCAATCCCGGTCGGGCCGCCCAGCGCTTCGCCGCCTGTGGCGAGATCGAGCGCATGCAGCCGATGATGATACCCGCCGCTCGCATCCCGGGTCATCGCCACCGCATAGAGCACGCCGTTCGCGCCGCGATTGCGATCGATGACGGGCGTGGACGTGATGCCGATCTCGGGTGTGAAATCCGCGCAGCCACGATCGTCGCTCGGCGTTTCGCCGCTGCCGAGCAGCGATGTCTGCCACAGGCGCGTATAGGTATCGGCATCGTAGGCATAGACGCTATCGTGCTCGGTGACCACGTACACGACGTTGTGCGGCGTGCCGCCGATCGACAACTGCGTCACGAAGAGCGGCTGCCCGTTCACCCTGCCATCCGCCGCGAGAAACGCAACCTTGCCGAACGTCGCGGTGCGCACGTTGGCCGGCGTGAGCGTGGTTTCGGCGAGCATCTGCCCCGTGCGCGCGAGATCGTTGTGATGCATGAGCACGTCGGTGGCATGAACTGTCGCGCCGGCCCCCGATCCGCCGCCCGAACCCGATCCGGCGCCGCCTGCCGAGGTGGTCGAGCTATCGCCGCCTCCGCCCGAGCACGACACGCACAAACCCGCGATGACGGCCGACAGACATGTCCGCCGCCGCGATCCGGCGCGCGGACTGCGCGTCTCGCCGCTCTTTCGCCGCCAGAGTCGCATGCTCGCCTCCTTTCGCCGGCCGACGCGTACGAGCGGGCCGCAACCACACTCGCGCCCTCGCGGCTGTCACAGCCGCCGTCGCCCGATATTACGAATTCGCGCCGAAAGGCAATCGCCATTGGCGCGCATCGTTCCGCCACCGTCGAAAAGAAAAAGACGTGCGCCACATCGGTGAAGACGCTCGCCGCGGCAAGCGAACTGGACGCGCGGTATCGGCCGCCGTGAGAAAGTTTTTTCAATTTGCGGCAGCCGAGCGCACGCCGGCGCGATTCGAGAGACAATCGTGCCTCGCGGTCTCCCCCCTGACGAATCAGAAGATGGAACAGTATTTCATGTCCCGCACGAGCGCGGTCGCCTTGCTGGTCGACACACGGCGCGCGGCCGTTGCGGAGTCTGCCGATAAAGCGGAACACGAAGCACAAGACAGAGAGCGCCTGGTCAAAGACCTCGAGCGGCTGCTGCTGGACGTACGCGTCGGCCGAACGAGCGAGTTCAGCCTCGACTTTCCGAGCCGCATACACGTGATCGTGTCCGATTGATACGTTCGCCGCGCGGGTGCCGTTGCCACGCGCCTCCGTCTATCGTCTACAATCTCGCGCACGTTGCGCATCTTGGCCGCTGTCATCAGCGGCCGGCGCCGGCGCTCAGGCCGCCTCGAAAGGCGGCTTTTTCGTCTGAAAGCTCCCCCGCGCGCCGCAACCGATCGACCGTTCTCGCCACCATGATTGAAGACTCCAACGAACCGGGCACGACGCCCGACGACGCCCACATCGACGACGACAACGGGCAGGCCCCCTATCTGCGCCGCATCCGCAGCTTTGTGACGCGCGCGGGCCGCGTATCCACGGGCCAGCGCCGCGCGCTCGACGAGCTCGGCCCGCGCTTCGTGGTGCCGTATTCGGGCGCGCCGGCCAACTGGGATGCCATCTTCGGACGGCACGCGCCGCGTGTGCTCGAAATCGGTTTTGGCATGGGCGCGACGACGGCCGAGATCGCAGCCCATCGCCCGGATGACGACTTCATCGGCGTGGAGGTTCACGAACCCGGTGTGGGCGCGTTGCTCAAGCTCATCGGCGAAGAGGCACTCGCGAACATTCGCATCGTCCAGCACGACGCGGTGGAAGTGATCGAAACGATGCTGGCGCCGGCTTCGCTCGACGGCGTGCATATCTTCTTCCCGGATCCGTGGCACAAGGCACGTCATCACAAGCGTCGGCTCATTCAGCCCCCGTTCGTCGCGCTGCTCGCTTCCCGCCTGAAGCCGGGCGCGTATCTGCATTGCGCAACCGACTGGCAGAACTACGCCGAGCAAATGCTCGAGGTGCTCGGCGCCGAGACTGCGCTCGAGAATACGGCCGACGGCTACGCGCCGCGCCCCGCCTACCGCCCCGTGACGAAGTTCGAGCGGCGCGGCCTGAAGCTCGGGCACGGCGTGTGGGACCTCGTCTTCAGACGGCGCGCGTAACCCCAGGCATCGGAAGGACTCCGGCGGAACGCCGGGTGCCGTATTGACTCGCGGCCCGGCTCAAGCGCCCCACTGCAGTTCGCTGCCGTAGCCGATCACCAGCACGAGCATGCCGAACGCGATGCGGTACCAGGCGAACACGGTGAAGTCGTGCGTGGCGACATAGCGCAGCAGCCAGCGTACGCAGACGAAGGCGCTCGCGAACGCGGCGACCGTGCCAACGGTGAATATGTCGAGCGCGCCGACGAGCCCGTCGTGTCCATGTTTGACGATCTCGTACAACGTGGCACCCACGATGATGGGGATGGCGAGAAAGAACGAGAATTCGGTCGCGACGCGCCGCTCGAAGCCGAGCAGCATGGCGCCGATGATCGTCGATCCCGAGCGCGAAACGCCGGGGATCAGCGCGCAGCACTGCGCGATGCCCACCTTGAGCGCGTCGAGCGGCCGCAACTCCTCGAGCGAGACCACGCGCGCCTGCTCATCGCCGCGCGTACGCTCGCGCGCCTGCGCCCACAAAATGACGATGCCCCCCATCACCAGCGCGAAGGCGACGGGCACCGGCGAAAACAGCACCTGCTTGATCCGGGCCTCGAATAGAAAACCGAGCACGACAGCCGGAATCGTCGCGACGATCACGTTCAGTGCAAAGCGCCGTGCGCCGGCATCCGAGAACATGCCGGCGGCCACGGAACCGATGCGGCGGCGATACTCCCAGCACACGGCCAGGATCGCACCGAACTGAATCACGATGTGAAATGTCTTCGCCCCGGCGCCATTGAAGTCGAGCAACTGCCCGGCGAGGATCAGATGGCCGGTGCTCGAAACGGGAAGGAACTCGGTCACGCCCTCGACGATACCGAGGATCAGCGCTTTGCCGATCAATGCCAGATCCATCGTGCCTCCCAAAAAGAATGCGAGAGAAAGCAAGGCGGCCTTCGTCGCGCAAGGCGCCTCGCGCATCGCGCGCATCAGGCATCGAGCATTACTTTTCGACGATCTGAACGCGTATGCCGTTTGTAAGGATCGTGATTGTACCGGGTTCGAACGATGCCCCCGCGAATTGCAGTTCTTCGGGCTTGAAGGTGTAGATCGGATAGCCGTCGAGCCAGCGCGCGGCCACGAGCGCGCCCGCGGCCTCGATCTGCTGCTGGTACGCGCGCGCATCGCCTTGCACGTCCACGCTGTCGACGCTGGGCGAGCGCAGCACGACGGCCCGCTGCGCCGCGTCGTACTCGAGCCGGCTCGAGAGCGTGAACGTGCCGTCCACCGGCTCTTGCAGGAACGGGCTCGCCACGTGCGCGTCGAGATGCACGGTCAGCCGGTTGGCATCGGGCGCAAAGCCGACGACGGGGTTCGCCAACGCGACATCGGCGAGTTGCGACATCGAGTGGCGGTAGGGAAACTTGCGTGCGACGGCCGCCTGCACCTGTCGCTGCGAAAACGTGTAGTGATCGGGAATGAACGGAAACGTGGGCGTGGCACAGGCGGCCATGGGCGCGGCGAGCACGGCGACCGCGCAAAACGTCGACATCTTCCGCAAGAACCGGCGCCGCCGGGACGCCGAAGCATGCGTCATACTGCATCTCCTTTCAGAGCAAAACGGGCCGAAAACGAACCGGAGCGAGGCACAGGCCCTTCGGCCAAACCGGTAGGTATGAGTGAGCTCAACCGGGGGAAGTTTCGCGTTCCATCGCGTTCAACCAGCGGATGGCATGCTCCCGATCGTCGCCGCACATTTCCTCGCTGGGCCGCAACGAGCCGCAAACGGCCGGTCGTTCCGGACGGCCGAAAATCATGCACCGGTCCGCCTCGTCCAACTGAACACACCGTACGCCAGCGGGCTTGCCGTCGGGCATACCCGGAATCGGGCTCGAAATGGAAGGGGCTATGCAGCAGGCAGCGCAATGCGCACGGCAATTCATGGCGTCATCACCCGAGGGGCGGCTGGCGTGCCGCGTCGAGCAGGGTGCAGGTATCGGAACACTCATCCGTCGAAACAATCCATCGGCGCGCGAAAGCGCGGCGCCATCTCCCGCATTATGCCGTCTCGCCAGCCGGGCCTCGATCTTGTTAAAGTAGCCGATTCGATACGTCACCCGACAGGACACGTCATGCGCAGCACACGGGCAACCCATGCCGTCGAGCGGCTCAAAACACGCAGCGGCAACGAAGCTTACACGGCCGTAGGCCTGCCCGGCGGTATTTTCCGGCTCGTCGACCGCGCGGGCGGCGCCGATCGCACCGTCGGCGAGCCGATGCCGCTCGATGCGTTCGTCGCCTTCGTCGATTCGCTCTCCCCCGCCCAGCCGAAAAAGCAGAGCAAGCTCGACGCCGCCTTCGACGCGCAGATCAAGCGCAGCCGCCGATAGCCGCCGATCGCCGCTGGCGCCGCCGCACACACGGGCGCGGCCCGCGGTTTGGTACAATCCCGCAGTTTCTCCCCATCGATCTGTCGAACCGCTTACGTCAGCAGTCCGTACCGTAGAACCCGCCATGAACATCGAGCAAGCCCGTTTCAACATGATCGAGCAGCAAATCCGCCCCTGGGACGTGCTGGACCAGGACGTGCTGAATCTGCTCGCGATCGTCAAGCGTGAAAATTTCGTGCCGGCCGCCTATCGCGACCTGGCATTCGCCGACCTCGAACTGCCGCTGCCGGCAGGCGAGCACATGTTCGCGCCGCGCGTCGAAGCGCGCGTGCTGCAGGAGCTGGCCGTCAAGAAGCACGACAGCGTGCTCGAAATCGGCGCCGGCTCGGGCTACATGGCCGCTTTGCTCGCATACCGTGCGCGCCATGTTCTCACGGTCGACATCAAGCCCGAGCTCGCTCAGCTCGCCAAGGAAAACCTGGCCCGCAACAGCGTAGCGAACGCCGAAGTGGCAACGGGCGACGGCTCGCGCGGCTGGCTCGCGGCGGCGCCCTACGACGTCATCTGCGTCTCGGGCGGCCTGCCCGTGCTGCCGCAGGAGTTGCTCGAGCAACTCAAGATCGGCGGCCGGCTGGCGGCATTCGTCGGCACGGCGCCCGTCATGAAGGCGCAGGTCATTACGCGCATCGACGAAAAGCAGTACCGGGTTGCCGACGTGTTCGAAACCTACGTCGAGCCGCTCGTCAACGCCGTCGAGCCGCCGCGCTTCAAGTTCTGAATCCGTACCGTCCGCACGGCCCGCGACCCTTGCCGCGGGCCGCTAACCCGCGTGCCGTTCTCGGCCGATACTCGCCCGAGCGTTCCCGATGCAAAACCTGACCGCCCCCGCCCTTGCTCAATGGCTTGCCGACGAGGCGCGCCCGACCCCCGTGCTGCTCGATGTCCGCGAGCCGTGGGAAATCCAGACCGCCAGCATCGGCGGCTGCGTATCGATTCCGATGCGCGACATCCCGGCACGCAGTGAAGAACTCGACGATGAAGCGCCGATCGTCTGCATCTGCCATCACGGCGCGCGCAGCGCCAGCGTGGCAGCGTTTCTCGAGGCACGGGGCTTTACGCAGGTGTTCAACCTGCAAGGCGGCATCGATGCCTGGTCGCATCAGGTAGACCCCTCCGTTCCAACGTATTGACGTATTGACGTCGATACGTCGGCTCACGGCAACAAGCGACCCTCCCCGCTTCGCAACACGCCGTACGCTTCGCGACACGCCGTACATCGCTTCGTAGTCCGAAACCAACATGACCGCCGGTGCTCGCGCGCCGGCGGTTTTTTTGTTTCCTTCCCCCTTCTTCACCAACATCGCTCACCGCACGCCTCATCGCGACGCACTGCGCACCACACGCGCGCATCGCGCCCCACCATCGTTCCTAGCCTGATTGCACGCGCTGCACCTTCGCTCCGCAGAAAGACCGGTATCGGTTCCGAGCGGGTCCGTCGCGTCCCCTGGCTGGCACACAGCTTGCGATGGCAGGCGGGCCGATTTTCAGCGGCACAGCAATTCGCGGTCCATCCCAACAAATCGCAACTCACCCACCGGCAAGGGGAAGCACATGAAACGTCGCAGCCTGTTGAAGCTCGGTACCGTTTCGGGCGCACTGGCACTCGCAGGTCAAAGCCCGCTCACGCGCGCTCAGTCGAAAAGCGGACCGATCAAGGTCGGCATCCTGCATTCGCTGTCCGGCACGATGGCCATCTCGGAGACGTCGCTCAAGGACACGGCGCTCATGACGATCGCCGACATCAACAAGAGCGGCGGCGTGCTCGGCCGGCAGATCGAGCCGGTCGTCGTCGATCCGGCCTCGAACTGGCCGCTCTTCGCCGAGAAAGCGCGGCAGTTGCTCACGCAAGACAAGGTGGCTTGCGTATTCGGCTGCTGGACCTCCGTCTCGCGCAAATCCGTGCTGCCCGTGTTCGAGGAGCTCAACGGCCTGCTGTATTACCCCGTGCAGTACGAAGGCGAAGAGATGTCGCGCAACGTCTTCTATACGGGCGCGGCGCCCAACCAGCAGGCCAT
Source organism: Trinickia caryophylli (assembly GCF_034424545.1). Lineage (NCBI taxonomy): Bacteria > Pseudomonadati > Pseudomonadota > Betaproteobacteria > Burkholderiales > Burkholderiaceae > Trinickia > Trinickia caryophylli. The sequence continues at coordinate 1,070,490 of NZ_CP139970.1, forward strand.
CCCCGCCGTCGAGTATCTGATGAGCGCGGAAGGCGGCGGCGCCAAGCGCTTTTTCCTGCTCGGCACCGACTACGTCTACCCGCGCACGACCAACAAGATCCTGCGCGCGTTCCTGCACTCGAAGGGCGTCAAGGACGCCGACATCCAGGAGATCTACACGCCGTTCGGCCACAGCGACTATCAAACCATCGTTGCCAATATCAAGGCGTTCGCGCAAGGCGGCAAGACCACGGTCGTCTCGACGATCAATGGCGATTCGAACGTCCCGTTCTACAAGGAACTCGGCAACCAGGGCCTCAAGGCGAGCGACGTGCCCGTGGTGGCGTTCTCGGTGGGCGAAGAGGAACTGCGCGGCATCGATACCAAACCGCTCGTCGGCCACCTCGCGGCGTGGAACTACTTCATGTCGGTGAAGGCCGGGGAGAACAACAAGTTCAAGTCGGAATGGGCGAAATGGGTCGAGTCGCAGAAGCTGCCCGGCGGCGGCAAGCGCGTCACCAACGATCCGATGGAAGCGACGTTCGTCGGCATCCATATGTGGAAGCAGGCCGTCGAAAAGGCGAAGAGCACCGACGTCGACAAGGTACGCACGGCCATGATCGGCCAGACCTTCAATGCCCCGTCGGGCTTCGTGCTGACGATGGACGGCAATCACCACCTGCACAAGCCGGTGATGATCGGAGAGATCCGGGCCGACGGCCAGTTCAACGTCGTCTGGAAGACCAGGCAGGCTATCCGCGCGCAGCCGTGGAGCCCGTTCATCGCCGGCAATCAGGGCAAGCCCGATGTCGTGAGCTCGATTCCCGGGTTTCTCCGCCGCCGGCGCGCTGTCGCATAGGCCGATATCGACGATGCACGCGCGGCGCACTCGACGTGCGTTCGCGCATTTTTCTTTCATCACGGCGCCTCGACCCATGATTGCCCTGCTACGCTCATGCCTCTTTACGGTGCCGCTCGCCTGCGCGCTCGCGAGTTCCGTTGCGCTCGCGGCCGCGGGTGCGCTGACGCCCGCCGATCTCGCCCCGCTCGCGGCCGACGACTTCACGGCAAAATCGGCAGCCATCGACAAGCTGGTTGCCACCCACGATCGGGTTTCGCTGACGGTGCTGAATGCGCTGGCCAACGAACAGGCGCTCGCCACGGCGTCGGGCGAGGTGATCGTCCAACAGGACGAGTCCAGCGATCATGCGCTCGATCCGATTACGGGCAAGACCGTCGCCACCGGCGACGCACAGCCGATCACGCTCAACAACCTTTTGCGGACCAAGGTGGCGGGCGCCGTCGCCGGGCTGAAACTCACGTCGACCGATCCCGCAACACGGCGCGCCGCCGTCGATGCGCTGCTCGCGAGCCCCGACTCGTCGATGAAGCCGCTCATCGACGAGGCGCGCGCCAAGGAGACCGATCCCGCGATCCGGCGCCGGCTCGACACGCTCTGGGCCACGACGGCGCTCACGGACAGCGATGCCGCGAAGCGGCTCGAAGCCGCCACGCTCGTTTCCGCGCGACGCGATCCCGACATGTATGCGCTCCTGCGGCCGCTCGTCGCCCAAAAGGCCGATGGGACCTTCGCCGAACCCGACGCGCGCGTGCGCGAGGCGGCACAAAAAGGCATCGACGCACTCGATGCCATGGAGACGCAAAGCCGCGTGGCCGGAACGCTCTTCGCGGGTATCTCGCTCGGCAGCGTCCTGCTGCTCGCCGCGCTCGGGCTCGCGATCACCTACGGCGTGATCGGCGTCATCAACATGGCGCACGGCGAATTCCTCATGATCGGCGCCTATGCCACCTACGTCGTGCAAAACCTCTTTCAGCGCTGCGCGCCGGGCGCGTTCGACTGGTACCCGCTCGCCGCCGTACCGGCTTCGTTCGTGGCCGCGGCGGCAGTGGGCGTGGCGATCGAGCGGCTCGTCATCCGGCACCTGTACGGACGCCCGCTCGAAACGCTGCTCACCACGTTCGGCGTCAGCCTCGTGCTGATGCAGGCAACGCGCACGATTTTCGGCGCCCAGAACGTGCAGGTTTCCAATCCGGGCTGGATGACAGGCGGCGTTGCGCTGCTGCCGAATCTCATTCTTCCGTACAACCGCCTTGCGATCCTCGCGTTCTCGATCGCGGTCGTTGCCATCGCATGGGCGGTGCTCACGCGCACGCGGCTCGGACTGTTCGTGCGCGCCGTCACGCAAAACCGCAGTATGGCGGCGTGCGTCGGCATCAAGACCGCGCGCATCGATTCCTACGCGTTCGCGTTCGGCGCAGGCATCGCGGGCCTCGGCGGATGCGCGCTCTCGCAGATCGGCAACGTCGGGCCCGATCTCGGCCAAAGCTACATCGTCGACTCGTTCATGGCCGTGGTGCTCGGCGGCGTGGGGCAGCTCGCGGGCACCGTGCTCGGCAGCTTCGGCCTCGGCGTGCTGGCCAAAGCCATCGAGCCGCTCTCGGGCCCCGTGCTCGCGAAAATCGCCGTGCTCGTCATGATCGTTCTCTTCATTCAGAAGCGTCCGCAGGGCCTCTTCGCTCTCAAGGGACGCAGCGCATGAAACCCGCGATGACCACCACATCCTTTCCCTCACCCGCGGCACAAGCGCCGTCTCCGCCCGGGACCGCAGCCGTATCGGGCTTCGCGCTCGGGCTTGCGCCGCGGCGCGCTCTGCTCTCGCATCGTGCATGGGCCCTGCTGCTCGCGCTCGTTGCGGCCATCGGCCTGGGCGTGCCGTTCGCCTCGCTGGTGCTGCCCGAATCCAGTGCGTTTCATCTGTCGGCCTACGCGCTCACGCTCGGCGGAAAGTTCATGTGCTACGCGATCGCGGCGCTCGCGCTCGATCTCGTGTGGGGATACTGCGGCATTCTGAGCCTCGGGCACGGCCTCTTTTTCGCGCTCGGCGGCTATGGGATCGGCATGTATCTCATGCGCGCGATCGGCCGCGACGGCGTATACGGCAGCGAGCTGCCCGACTTCATGGTCTTCCTCAACTGGCATGCGCTGCCCTGGTACTGGCACGGCACCGAGCACCTCTGGTATGCGCTCGCCCTCGTCGTGCTCGTGCCGGCCGCGCTCGCCTGGACGTTCGGCTTCTTCGCCTTTCGCTCGCGCGTGCAAGGCGTTTATCTGTCGATCATCACGCAGGCGCTCACCTATGCGGCGATGCTGCTTTTCTATCGCAACGAAACGGGCTTCGGCGGCAACAACGGCTTTACCGATTTCAAGCGCATCGCGGGCTTTTCGATCACGCATCCGGGTACGCGCACCGCGCTCTTCCTCATGACGTTCGCCGCGCTCGTGCTCGCGTTCCTGCTCGCGCGCGCAATCGTCGTCTCGAAGCTCGGCCGCGTCGTCACCGCCATGCGCGACGGCGAGACACGCCTCATGTTCCTCGGCTACAGCCCGCTTGCCTACAAGCTCTTCGTCTGGACCTTGTCTGCCGTGCTGTGCGCCATCGCCGGCGCGCTCTACGTGCCCCAGGTCGGCATCGTCAATCCGGGCGAGATGTCGCCTGGTAATTCGATCGAGATGGCGATATGGGTAGCCGTGGGCGGCCGCGGCACGCTCGTCGGACCGATCGTCGGCGCGTTCGCCGTCAACGGCGCAAAGAGCTTCTTCACCGCCTATTTCGCCGAGTATTGGCTGTTCTTCCTCGGCGCGGTATTCGTCGTCGTGCCGCTCGTCATGCCGCGCGGCATCGTGGGGCTCGTTCAGACAATCACGGCCCGCGGGAGGCAGCAATGACGAACACCGCCAGCAATCCGGCACATCCGGCACATCGGGCACGTCAGGCAAACGATACGAACGGGTACGCGCTCTCGGGTACGGCCGCGATGGGGCACGCCGTCGCCGCCGGCAGCATCGACGTTTCCCACGGCACGATTCTCTACGTGGAGGACGTGACCGTGAGCTTCGACGGCTTTCGCGCGCTCGACGCGCTGACGCTCACGCTCGACGTGGGCGAGCTGCGCTGCGTGATCGGGCCGAACGGCGCGGGCAAGACGACGATGATGGACGTGGTCACGGGCAAGACGCGCCCCGACAAAGGCAAGGTATTCCTCGGCCAGACGCTCGATCTCACGCGCATGGACGAGCCGTCCATTGCTCGCGCCGGCATCGGGCGCAAGTTCCAGAAGCCCACCGTGTTCGAGCAGCACCCTGTCTGGGAGAACCTCGAGCTCGCCATGCAGGCCGACAAGGGCTGGCTTGCGTCGCTGCGCGCGCGTCTCACGCGCGAGGCGCAGGCGCGCATCGAGCAGACGCTCGAGACCATCGGACTCGAGACGCAGGCGCACCGGCTCGCGGGCGAGCTCTCGCACGGGCAGAAGCAACGGCTCGAAATCGGCATGCTGCTGATGCAGCAGCCGGCGTTGCTGTTGCTCGACGAGCCGGCCGCCGGCATGACCGACGACGAGACGATGGCGCTCGCGCAACTGCTCGAACGCCTGCGCGGCACCTGCTCGATGCTCGTGGTGGAGCACGACATGGAGTTCGTCGCGGCCCTGGCCGGCGCGCACTCGCGCGTAACCGTGATGGCCGAAGGCAGCGTGCTCGCGGAAGGCACGCTCGACGACGTGAAGCGCAACAAAGCCGTGATCGAGTCGTATCTCGGCCGATAACGTTGAAACGAAGACGATGAAACGAGGATGGCTTCGATGCTGAACATCACCGGGCTCAACCAGTATTACGGCGGCAGCCACATTCTGCGCGACGTCACGCTCGAGGTGCCGAAAGGTTCGCTGACCGTGCTGCTCGGGCGCAACGGTGTGGGCAAGACCACGCTGTTGCGCTGCCTCATGGGGCTCGTGCGCGCGAAGACGGGCAAGATCGCGTGGCACGGGCAGGCATTCGAGACACTGCCCACGCCCGCGCGCGTCGCGCATGGCTTCGGGTATGTGCCGCAAGGGCGCGAGATTTTCGGCCGGCTGACGGTCGAAGAAAACCTGCTCGTGGGCGCGGCGAGCCGCAAGCCCGTCTCGCAGGTGCCCGATCGCATCTACGCGCTCTTTCCCGTGCTCAAGGAGATGCGCAAGCGCCGCGGCGGCGATCTTTCGGGCGGCCAGCAGCAACAACTCGCGATCGGCCGCGCGTTGATGAGCCAACCGGAGCTGCTCATTCTCGACGAGCCGACCGAGGGTATCCAGCCCTCGATCATCCAGGATATCGGCCGCACGCTGCGGCGGCTCGTCGATGAAGAGGGCATGACGATCCTGCTCGTCGAGCAGTATTACGACTTCGCACGCGCACTTGCCGACCGCTACTGGGTGATGCGCCGTGGCGAGATCATCGCGGGCGGCGACGGTGCGGAAATGGACGAGCACGGTGTGCGCGAGCTGATCGCCGTCTAGGCCGGGGGCGGCCGGCCACGGCGGCCCGCACCACGTTCGCAAATATGCAAGCGGCGAGAACGGGCTCCGGGCCGCTACTCGCCGCGTTTCTCGATCGCCGCCGCTTTCGTGTAGATTGGCGGCACCTTCCGCCCGCCGCTCGTTTTCATCGATGCTTTTGCCGCAATCACTCACGCCCGCCGATTCCCCCGAAGCCTTCTCGAGCACGAGCGCCTGGAACGCGCGACTCGAGCTTGCATTCACGCGTCGTGCCGCGCGCACGACGCTCTCGCATCGGCGGCACGAAGGGCCCCTCGTCGTCCAGCGCGCGCTTTATCCGGAAGGCGAGGAGGTCTGCCATGCCGTGATCGTGCATCCGCCGGGCGGCGTGGCGGGCGGCGACCGCCTTTCGATCGACGTGCGGCTCGGCGAGGGCGCACATGCGGTGCTGACGACGCCCGGTGCGACGAAGTGGTACAAGGCCAACGGCCGCAGCGCCTCGCAGCGGATCGCCATCGATCTCGGCAAGGGCGCAAAGCTCGATTGGCTGCCGCAGAACAACATCGTCTTCGACGAAACCCGCGCCGCGCTCGATTTCGCGCTGACGATCGCACCGGGCGCGTCGGCCATCGGCTGGGATGCGATGCAGTTGGGCCGTCAAGCAGCCGGCGAGCGGTGGAGCTCAGGCGAGCTCGCCTTCACCACTTCGATCGGCGTCGCTGCCGGCGGGCCGCTCCTGTGGCACGAGCGCGCCCGGCTCGATGCGTCCGATCCGCTGCGCGATGCACCGCAAGGGCTCGCCGGTCTGCCCGTATTCGGTACCTTATGGGCCCTCGGCGCAGCCTGTACGACCGAGCTCGGCGAATCGCTCGCCGCCTCGCTCCCGTTCGATGCGAGGCTGCGCGCGGCACCTACTGTCCTGCCCGGCGGCGTATTGCTCATACGGGTGGTGGGCGCGTCGATGGAAGACGTGCAGTTGCTGATGCAACGCTGCTGGATGACGCTGCGGCCGATCGTGCATGGCGTGCCGGCGCGCGCGCTGCGTTTGTGGTCGACCTGAGCTCCCACGCGCACCACCGAAGGGCGACGCACCATTTCCGATCTCCATTCCGGTGCATGCCGGCCTGACTGGACTGACCAGACTGACCAGCCGACGGCCTCGCAACGGAATAGGCCTCATGGCACAGCGCTTGCTCAATGGGGCGCTCACCCGGCTACGGACGGTGCCGCATTCCTGACGGCACGCTTAGCCGCGTAGGAGACCCGTTCATGAAGCACCGCCTTTTCGGGCGCATGTTCGCCGCGCTCGTCGCCGCAGCCGCCCTCCTGCCGATCGCAAGCCTTTCCGCGCGAGCCGATGCCCTCGATACCGTCAGCAAGAACGGCATGCTGCGCGTGGCCATTCCCGAAGACTATCCGCCGTTCGGCTCCGTCGGCCCCGACATGAAGCCGCAAGGCTACGACGTCGACATGGCCGCGCTGCTCGCGAAGTCGCTCGGCGTGAAGCTGCAACTCGTGCCCGTGAACAGTGCCAACCGCATTCCGTATCTCACGACCAACAAGGTCGATCTCGTGATCTCGTCGCTCGGCAAAACGCCCGAGCGCGAGAAGGTCGTCGATTTCTCGCAAGCCTATGCGCCCTACTACCAGGGCGTGTTCGGCCCTGCCGACATCAAGGTCGCCGGCCCGGCCGATCTGACGGGCAAGACCGTCGGTGCGACGCGCGGCGCGCTCGAGGAAATCGCGCTCACGCAGATGGCGCCCAACGCCACGATCAAGCGCTTCGAAGACAACAACGCGACGATCGCCGCATTTCTTTCGGGCCAGGTGCAGTTGATCGCGGCCGGCAACGTCGTGGCCGCGGCGATCGTCGCCAGGCATCCGCCGCGCATGCCCGAGCCGAAGTTCGTCATCAAGGATTCTCCCTGCTATGTCGGCCTGAACAAGAACGAGCCCCGCCTGCTCGAAAAGGTCAACGCGGCGATCAGGCAGGCGCGCACGGACGGCGCGCTCGATGCGATGTCGAAGAAGTGGTTCGGCCAACCGTTGCCGGCCAGCCTCTGATGAGCTACTCGCTCGAATTCGGGGAGCTCGCGCAATATGCGGGCATGTTCGCGCGCGGCGCGGCGCTCACGCTCGCGCTTACCGCCGGATCGACAGTGCTGGGGGTGGGCATCGGCATCGCGGGCGCGGCCGCGCGCGAGAGCCGCTCGCGCGTGCTGCGCGGCGTGTGCGCCACCTATGTGGAGGCGATCCGCAACACGCCGTTCATCATTCAGCTCTTCTTCGTATTCTTCGGACTGCCCGCGCTCGGCGTGCGACTCGACGAGCTCAGCGCGTCCGTCATCGCGATGACGCTGAACCTCGGCGCCTATGCCACCGAGATCGTGCGGGCCGGCGTGGCGGCCGTGCCGCGCGGCCACCTCGAGGCGGCCGCCTCGCTCGCCATGACACCGGCTCAGACCTACCGGCACGTGGTCCTGCCGCAAGCGCTGGCCAAGGTGTTCCCCGCGTTGACGAGCCAGATCGTCATCGTCATGCTGGGCTCGGCTGTCGTCTCGCAGATCTCGGTGCCCGATCTCACCTACGCGGCGAGCTACATCCAGTCACGCAACTTCCGCGCGTTCGAGACCTACCTCACGATCACCGCGTCGTACCTCGGCCTGGCCGTCATCGTGCGCATGGCGCTCAACGCCGCAGGCCGCAAGCTCTTTGCGCGAGGTGCGCGATGATCGAATTCAGCTTCGAGCAAATCGTCGCCAATCTGTTGCTGGCCGCCCGCTGGACGATTGTGCTGTCCATCGTATCGTTCGCCGCGGGCGGGCTCGCCGGCTTCGTTCTCCTGCTCGCGCGCGTCTCGCCCTCGCGTGTGCTGCGCGGGCTGGCGAAGCTCTATATCGAGGTATTTCAAGGCACGCCGCTGCTCATGCAGCTTTTCGTCGTGTTCTTCGGCTTGCCGCTCGTCGGCCTCGACGTGGAGCCCTGGGTTGCCGCCACGCTCGGCCTCACGTTCTTCACGAGTGCCTATCTGGCCGAGATCTGGCGCGGCTGCGTGGAGGCGGTTCCGCGCGGGCAATGGGAAGCGTCGGCGAGCCTCGCCATGAACTATTTCGAGCAGTTGCGCCACGTGATCCTGCCGCAGGCCCTGCGTATCGCGATCGCCCCGACCGTCGGCTTTTCGGTGCAGGCGATCAAGGATACGGCGCTCGTCTCGATCATCGGCTTCACCGAGCTGACGAAGGCCGGCACCGTGATCTCCAATGCGACCTTCCGGCCGTTCGCCGTGTACGGCTGCGTCGCGATCATCTACTTCGCCCTGTGCTACCCGCTGTCGCGCACTGCGCGTGCGCTCGAAAGGAAACTCCATGTCGCTCGTTGAAGTCAGTCAGGTGCACAAGCAGTTCGGTGCGACGCACGTGCTCAAAGGCATCGATCTCGCGGTCGAGCCCGGGCAGGTCGTGACGATCATCGGCAAAAGCGGCTCGGGCAAGAGCACGCTGCTGCGCACGCTCAACGGCCTCGAAAGCATCGATTCGGGCTCGATCGACATCGACGGCGAACGCATCGATGCACGCCACGCCGATTTGCGGCGCCTGCGGCTCAAGGTCGGGATGGTCTTTCAGCAATACAACCTGTTTCCGCATCTGAGCGCCGGCGAAAACGTCATGCTCGCGCAGACGGTCGTGAAGAAGACCTCGCGCGTGAAGGCACAGGTCGTCGCTCAAAGCATGCTCCAGCGTGTGGGCCTCGGCGACAAATTCGACGCCTACCCCGATCAGCTCTCGGGCGGTCAGCAGCAGCGCGTGGCGATCGCGCGCGCGCTCGCGATGGAGCCCGCCCTGCTTCTGTGCGACGAGATCACCTCGGCGCTGGACCCCGAACTCGTCGGTGAAGTGCTCGGCGTGGTCGAACAACTGGCCCGCGAAGGCATGACGCTGATCATGGTCACGCACGAGATGCGCTTCGCGCGCCGCGTAAGCGACATCGTCGTCTTCATGCATCAGGGCCGCGTGTGGGAAAGCGGGCCGCCGGAGCAGATCTTCGGTCACCCGCAAAGCATAGAATTGCAGAAGTTCGTTCAATGATGCGCTTTCAGACTGCTTTCACCTCACTGCGATGAAGCTCACCCCACGCGAGAAAGACAAGCTGCTCATCTTCACGGCAGCACTCCTGGCCGAGAGGCGCAAAGCGCGCGGCCTCAAGCTCAACTACCCCGAAGCGGTCGCATTCATCACCGCCGCGCTGATGGAAGCGGCGCGCGACGGGCAAACCGTGGCCGAGCTCATGCACTACGGCACGACGCTGCTCACGCGCGACGACGTCATGGAAGGCGTGCCTGAGATGATCCCCGACATTCAGGTCGAGGCGACGTTTCCCGACGGCACGAAGCTCGTGACCGTCCATCATCCGATTCCCTGACAGGCGCCGGCCGTCCATGCCGTCACTCGTCGTCACCGTCCCAGGACCACGCCCATGATTCCAGGCGAAATCATCATCGAACCCGGCGAGATCGAACTGAACGCGGGGCGAGAGACACGCACGCTCAAGGTCGCCAATACGGGCGACCGCCCCGTGCAGATCGGCTCGCACTTCCACTTCTTCGAAGTCAATGCCGCGCTTTCGTTCGACCGCGAGGCCGCCCGCGGCTTCAGGCTCAACATCGCCGCCGGCACGGCCGTGCGGTTCGAGCCGGGCCAGGAGCGCACCGTGGAGCTCGTCGCACTGGCGGGCGATAGAGCCGTCTACGGCTTCAACGGCAAGGTGATGGGGCCGCTCTGAGGCGCTGTCCGCCCCTTTGCCCATTCCCGCCCGCTCGCTACCGATTCTCCAGGACATCCAATCACCATGACATTGCGCATCGACCGCCGCGCTTACGCGGAAATGTTCGGCCCGACGACAGGCGACCGCATCCGGCTCGCCGATACCGACCTCGTGATCGAGGTCGAACGCGACTTCACGATCTACGGCGAAGAGGTCAAGTTCGGCGGCGGCAAGGTCATACGCGACGGCATGGGCCAGTCGCAGCGCGTAGCCGCGCTCGTGGCGGACACGGTCGTGACGAACGCCGTGATCCTCGACCATTGGGGCATTGTGAAGGCCGACATCGCGATCAAGGACGGGCGCATCGCCGCAATCGGCAAGGCGGGCAACCCCGACATCCAGCCGGGCGTGACGATCGCGATCGGCGCCGCCACCGAGGTGATCGCGGGCGAAGGGCTCATCGCGACGGCCGGCGGCATCGACACGCACATCCACTTCATCTGCCCGCAGCAGATCGACGAGGCGCTGGCCTCGGGTGTCACGACGATGATCGGCGGCGGCACGGGGCCCGCCACCGGCACGAACGCCACGACCTGCACGCCGGGCCCGTGGCACCTCGAACGCATGCTGCAGGCGGCCGACGGCTGGCCGATCAATCTGGGCTTTCTCGGCAAGGGCAATGCAAGCCTGCCGGAGCCGCTCACGGAGCAGATCGCGGCTGGCGCGATCGGGCTCAAGCTGCACGAAGACTGGGGCACGACGCCGGCCGCGATCGACAACTGCCTCTCGGTGGCCGACGCCACCGACACGCAGGTCGCCATCCATACCGATACGCTGAACGAAGCGGGCTTCGTCGAATCGACGGTGGCCGCGTTCAAGGGGCGCACGATCCACACGTACCACACCGAGGGTGCCGGCGGCGGGCACGCGCCCGACATCATCAAGGTCTGCGGCGAAGCGAACGTGCTGCCTTCGTCGACGAATCCCACGCGGCCCTACACCGTCAATACGCTCGACGAGCACCTCGACATGCTGATGGTCTGCCATCACCTCGATCCGTCGATTGCCGAGGATCTGGCTTTCGCCGAATCGAGGATCCGCCGCGAAACGATCGCCGCGGAGGACATCCTGCACGATCTCGGCGCGCTTTCCATGTTGTCGTCGGACTCGCAGGCGATGGGGCGCGTGGGCGAAGTCATCATCCGCACCTGGCAGACAGCGCACAAGATGAAGGTGCAGCGCGGCGCGCTCGCGCAAGACAGCGCACGTAACGACAATTTTCGCGCGAAGCGGTACGTCGCGAAATACACGATCAACCCCGCACTCACGCATGGCATTGCGCATGAAGTCGGATCGATCGAGCCCGGCAAGTTCGCGGATCTGGTGCTTTGGGAGCCCGCGTTTTTCGGCGTGAAGCCGTCGATGATCGTCAAAGGCGGCATGATCGCCATCGCGCAGATGGGCGATCCGAACGCGTCGATCCCCACGCCACAGCCCGTCCACTACCGCGAGATGTTCGCCACGCGCGGCGGGGCGCTCGCGCGTACCTCGCTCACCTTCGTTTCGCAGATGGCCGCCGAAGGCGGCATCGGCGAGCGCTACGGTCTTGCCAAGCGCATCGCGCCCGTGCGCGGCTGCCGCAGCGTGACGAAGGCCGACATGATCCACAACGCGTGGCAGCCGTCGATCAGCGTGGACCCCGAAACCTATCAGGTCGTGGCCGATGGGCAATTGCTCACCTGCGAACCGGCCAAGGTACTGCCGATGGCCCAACGTTACTTCCTGTTTTGATGCTCATGCGCACGATCGACAAACGCATCGCGCCTCCCGCGAAACTCGCCGCTTCGCTCGTGGCGCGCGCCCCGACGCTCACGCTTGCCTACGATGCCCGCTGCAAGAGCCGGCTCGCGGCCACGCTCGATAATGGCGAGCCCGTCGCGCTCGTGCTGCCGCGCGGCACCGTGCTCGCGCACGGCGACGTACTCGTGGCCGACGACGGCGCGCTCGTTCGCGTCGTCGCCGCCCCCGAAGCGGTACTGCTGGTGCGGGGCCCCGACGCGCTCACGCTGACGCGGGCCGCCTATCATCTCGGCAACCGTCATACGCCGGTGGAAGTCGGCACGGACTATCTCAAGCTCGAGGCCGATGCCGTGCTGGAGACGATGCTCGTGAGGCTCGGCGCGCTCGTCGAGCGTGCGTGCCTGCCGTTTCAGCCTGAAGCGGGTGCTTACGGCGGCGGCCATCGGCACGGGCACGATGCGACATTCGACGAGGACTATGCGCTCGCACAGCGCGTGTTCGACGAACACCACGGGCATCAGCACGATCATGGCCACGACCATGCCTGCGGAGACGGTCATGGGCACGACTGCGGCAAGAGCCATGCGCATCGATGAGCTGACCGCGCTGTTGCACCTCGCCTCCCCGGCATTGCCGATCGGCGCTTTCAGCTATTCGCAGGGGCTCGAGTCGGCGATCGACATCGGGCTCGTGCACGACGCCGACACCGCGCGCAACTGGATCGAGAGCGGCCTCGCGCATGTGCTCGCGCGCTGCGAGTTGCCGTTTCTCGCGCATCAGATGGGGCGCTGGATCGCGCACCAAGCCGACGCGCTCGCCGCGGCCGATGCCATGTTCCTCGCGAGCCGCGAATCGGCCGAGTTGAGGCGCGAAACGGAACAGATGGGCTGGTCGCTCAAGCAGCTGTGTCTTTCTCTCGAGTGGGGCGATTGCGCGCAGCGCGAAACGCTCGCCGCACTCGCCCCGGTTTCGCAGCCGAGCGCCTTCGCATTCGCCGCCGCGGCGCATGGCATCGAAGCGCGGGCAGCGCTCGCGGCTTATGCGTTCAGTTGGGTCGAGAATCAGGCTGCCGCCGCGCTGAAGGCGATACCGCTCGGTCAGATGTCGGGGCAGCGGATCATCGTGGCGCTGCGCTCGGCGATCGGCGAGGCCGTCGAACGCGCAGTTTCCACCGAGCCCGATCGAATCAGTACGTTCGCGCCGCTGCTCGGCGTGTTGTCGGCGCGGCACGAGTCGCAGTACTCGCGCCTGTTCCGCTCCTAATCCCACGAAGGACCTGGACTTCACCATGAGAACGAAGAAACTGCCGCCGTTGCGCGTTGGCGTCGGCGGCCCGGTCGGCTCCGGCAAGACGACGCTGCTCGAAATGCTCTGCAAGGCGATGCGCGATCGCTACGATCTCGTTGCCATCACGAACGATATCTATACGAAGGAAGATCAGCGCCTGCTGACGATTGCAGGCGCGTTGCCGCCGGAACGCATCATGGGCGTGGAGACAGGCGGCTGCCCGCATACGGCGATCCGCGAAGACGCATCGATCAACCTCGAAGCCGTCGATCGCATGCTCGCGCGCTTTCCCGATGCCGACATCGTCTTCATCGAATCGGGCGGCGACAATCTGGCCGCCACGTTCAGCCCCGAGCTCTCGGATCTGACGATCTACGTGATCGACGTGGCCGGCGGCGAGAAAATCCCGCGCAAGGGCGGCCCCGGCATTACGAAATCGGACCTGCTCGTCATCAACAAGACGGACCTCGCGCCGCTCGTCGGCGCGAATCTCGACGTGATGGCATCGGACGCGAAGAAGATGCGCGGCGAGCGGCCCTTCGTGATGTGCAACCTGAAGGCGCTCGACGGCCTGGCCGAGGTTGTTTCCTTCATCGAAACGAAGGGATTGCTCAACGCTTAGCCGGCGAGACGGCGCTGTGTGTGTGTCACGCGCCCCGCCCGCCCTCCATCAGCGCGCCCAGCACTTCCACCGTGCGTGCGGTCGCGCCGCGATGGCGCGCAGCGAATGCGGAGGCGGCGCCGCGCATCGCCACGCGGCGCGCCTTGTCCGCAAAGAGCATGTCCAGGGTACGCGCGAGCTCGGCCGGGTCCTGCACTTGCAGGGCCGCTCCCGCGGCCACCGCATCGGCCGTTGCCTGCGTGAAATTGAACACGTGCGGTCCGATCAACACGGGCACGCCGACGGCGCACGCTTCGATGAGGTTTTGCCCGCCCAGCGGCAGCAGGCTGCCGCCGATAAACGCGAGATCGGACGCGGCATAGTAGGCGCCGAGTTCCCCCATCGAATCACCGAGCAGCACCGACACCTCGGCCGGCAGCGGCGCGAGCGGGACCTCGCTCGGAGCCGCCGCAGCAGCCGCGGCCTGCCCGGCCCACGCCGAGCGCCGCGCGAGCTGCCGCCCACGCCGGCCGACGAGCGCGGCCACTTCGTCGAAACGCTGCGGATGGCGCGGCACGAGCACGAGCAGCGCCTCTTTCGTGGCAAGCGCATCGAACGCATCGAGTACGAGCGCCTCCTCGCCCTCGCGCGTACTCGCGGCCACCCATACCGGCCGCGCACCCATCGCGGCGCGCCACGCACGGCCACGCGCGACGAGTTCGGGAGGCGTTGCCATGTCGAATTTCAGGTTGCCGAGCACGACCGCCTGCCGCGCACCGAGCGCCGTCAACCGCTCGGCATCGGATGGGCTTTGCGCGAGCACGCGCGCGAAGCCGCCGAACACCTCGCGCGCCGCCTTGCCGAAACGCGCCGCACGCCGATACGAGCGCGCCGACATCCGCGCATTGGCCAGCACGAGCGGCACATCGGCGTTGCGGCATTCGTCGATCAGCGTCGGCCACACCTCGGTTTCCATCACGATGCCGAGCGTCGGCCGCCATGCCCGCAAGAAGCGGCGCACCGTGTGCGGCATGTCGTAAGGCAGATAGCAGCGCGCGACGCGCTCGCCGAAAAGCCGCTCGCCCGTTGCACGCCCGCTCGGCGTCATGTGCGTGAGCAGGATGCGGGCATCGGGGTGCGCTTCGATCAGCGCGTCGATGAGCGGTTGCGCCGCGCGCGTCTCCCCGACCGAGACGGCATGCACCCAGATGAGCGGCGCCCGGTCGTCGGGCCCGCGGCCGGACGACCGCCCGAACCGCTCGCCGATATGCTCGCGATACCCGCGCTCCCGGCGCGAGCGGACCAGAAGACGGACGACGGCGAGCGGCGCGACGAGCCACCACAACGTGCGATAGACGGCGCGCAGCATGCGATGAGCGCTCAAATCAGCGCCCGGCCCTTGAGCCGCTCCAAAATGCCGAGCGGCGCGCAGCGCGGCTCGGCCATCGCCGCCACAGGCAGAAAGAAGGTCTGCTCGAGCATGAACTGGCCCGACATGACCGCATGCGAGGCCTGATCGGAGAAACAGACCCACACGCTGCCCGGCGGAAACGGCACGGTTTCCTGCGGGCACGTGCGCTGATACTCGAGATCGCCCTTCATTCCATCGTGAAGATTGAGCATCAAGTGATCGTATTCGGTACGGCGCGACTTCGTGATGTGCAGCCGCTCGAGGAGCCAGGCCGAGCCCGGCAACTGCGGCTTGATCTTCGGCAGAAGACGTGCGGCCATCTGCTCGAACGGCTCGCCGACACGCCACACGCGCGGCACGCCGTTGGGGTTGACGTTCGTGAAGACGCGCAGGATGCGCTCGCCGCGATTCGGGCGCGAGGGAAAGGCATCGACGTGCAGCCGGCTGTCGTCCTTGCGCCAGGAGGTATGGCGCGTTTCCACTTGCATGAGGCGCAGGCTCGTCGGCGCCGCGCGCAGCTTGCCGCGATATTCGGGAAAGAGGCCGTCGACGAGCGAACGCGCGAGCGTCTGATAGCGTGTGACGAGCGCACGCACGGCCGATTGGGTGACGGCGTCGCCCACCACGCCGCGCAGCGCGCCGCCGTTCGGTTCGAGGCTGATGTTCTTGCGCTTCGGGTCGGCGAGCCGCGGATCGAGCAAGGCCGCCTCGCCGCCCTCGATCGCGAAACGCAGGTTCGGGAAATAGAGCACCTTGCCATGCTCGAGCCCCGCAAGCAGCGTTTCGCGCGCAACGGCCAGCTCTTGTCCCTGCCAGTCGGCCGCGCTTACTTCTATGATTTGCGATTCGTTCATGGTCCGTGTCGCGCCGCGCGCGCGTTTACAGCAGGCCGAAACCGGCGAGCGCGGACTTTACTTGTTGCAGCGCCGGCGGCTCGCCGCCGGCACCGAGATTGACGACGCGCGGCGACCAATAGCCGCCCGTGCGCCATGCGGTCGCGAAATTGTACAACTCGACGGTGGGACGCTTGAGCGCAGCGGCAATATGTACCAGCCCCGTGTCGACGCCCACGGTGGCGGCCGCCGCGTCGAGCAGCCCGACCACCGCCGGCAGCGAAAGCCGCGGCGGCACGATCGCCGCCGCGCCGAACTCCTTGGCGAGCCGCGCGCTCGTTTCGCGCTCGGCGTCGTTGCCCCATGGCAGCACGAGCGAGGCGCCGCGCGACACCAGTGCGCGGCCGAGCTCGACCCAGTGCGCCTCGGGCCACTGCTTGTCGGCGCGCGAGGTCGCGTGCACGAAAACCACGTAAGGCACGGGAAGATTGAGCCCAAGCTCCGAGAGAGCGAGCGCCGCGCGCGATGTGTCGAGGCCGAAGTCGATCTCGTCGGTGGGCTCGGGCACCGGCAGATCGAGGGCGGCGGCCACGAGCTGACGCGTGCGCTCGACCACATGCGTGCGCGCGGCGATCGGCACGCGCCGGTCGTAGAAGAAGCGTACCGGCCACTCGTAGCCCGCGCCGTCGGTGCGGTTGCCGAGGCCGACGAGCGGCCCGCGCGCCCAGCTCGCCACCCAGGCCGTCTTGATGAGGCCCTGGCAGTCGATCACGAGGTCGTAGCGCTCCTGCGCCAGCCGGCGCCGGAATGCGCCGATCTCGCGCCAGGTCGCACTCGAGAGCGGATGCTTGCGCCAACGTCGCAGCGAAAAAGGGATCGCGGCGCGCACGCCGGACACGAGGCGCACGAGATCGGCGAAACTCTCTTCGACGAGCCAGTCGATCTGCGCATCGGGATAACGGCGCCGGATATCGGCCACCGCGGGCATGTTGTGGACGACGTCGCCAAGCGACGACACCCGGACAATCAGGATCTTTTGCACACCGAAAGAAAAGAAAGGAACGCCGCTTGCGGCGAAGCAGGCCATTCTTACCGCAACTGGCCTAAACGCGCGATTTTACCGCGTCGGCGCGAGGTTTTCCGCGATCGTCCGGATCGCGAGGCAACGTCATATCGCCGCGCAGCCGATTCGAGCGTCTTATTCTTCTCGCAGCGATCGCACTACAATGTCAGGTTCGAATCTGACCGGCTCGTGTCCGCTAATCGGCCACTGCAAGGTCACTCCGAGGCCGCACCCACGCTCACCCGATCATGCTCAGCCAGTTACGCTTCCATTTTTCCCGCCTGGCCCTGCCGCTCGCCGCGTCAGCCGCCGTCGCCGCCTGCTCGAGCGCACCGCCGCCGAAATTGCAGCAGGAGATGTTCGATACCGGCGCGAGCCCGTTCTCGCGCAGCTTCCGTGCGACCAGCAACGACGCCTGCGAGGCGGCTCGTCGCGCACTGCTGAGCCAGGGTTACCTGACTACCACGTCGACCCGCTCCGACACCATCGACGCCTCGAAGGATTTCCAGCCGAGCAGCGACAAGCACATCGGCGTGGAATTTCACGTCGTCTGCACACCCGGCGAGGACGCGGACAACTCGAGCATCGTCTATGCGAACGCCGTGCAAAGCGGCTACACGCTCAAGAAGAGCGATACGTCCGCGAGCGTGGGCCTGAGTATCCTGGGCTCGCTGTCGCTACCGATCCGCTCGAACAGCGACGCCATGGTGAAGGTGTCGAGCGAGACGATCCAGTCCGGCGCGTTCTACGACCGCTTCTTCGATTACGTCGACCAGTACCTGCGTACCGTCGTGAAGGCCGCGCCGGTACCGGCCACGCCGCTCATCAAGTCGAGCGAGATCCCGGCGTCGCCGGCCGTGGCGCCGGCCTCGCCGGCAACTCAGGCCGACGCCCCGGCCACAGGCATCGCGTCGCAGCCGGCCGCCGCGCAGCCCCACTGAGCACGCGGCGGGAACAGGCGGCAGGACCGGCCGCGCACGGTCGGAACATCGTCAGAACGGCAGCTTCGCGTCCGGCTTGGCGGCAAGAATCACGCGGCGGAAATCGTCCTGAATGCGCGCGAGCGCATCGCCACTGTCGGCCTCGAAGCGCAGCACGACCACTGGCGTCGTGTTCGACGAGCGCGCCAACCCGAAGCCGTCGGGGTACTCCACGCGCAGACCATCGATGGTAACGACCTCGTCGGCGCCTTCGAAACGCGCCTCTTTCTGCAGACGGGCAATCAGCGAGAAGTTCTCGCCCTCCTCGAGCTTGAGCTGCAACTCGGGCGTCGAAAGAGAGTTCGGCAGATCGTTGAGCACCTTGCTCGGATCGCTCGCGCGAGCGAGCAGTTCCAGCAGCCGCGCGCCCGTGTAAAGGCCGTCGTCGAAACCGTACCAGCGATCCTTGAAGAATACGTGGCCGCTCATTTCGCCCGCGAGCGGCGCTCCCGTCTCGCGCAGCTTCGCTTTCACGAGCGAATGGCCCGTCTTCCACATCACGGGCTCGCCGCCGTGCTTGCGCACCCAGCTTGCGAGGTTGCGTGTGCACTTCACGTCGTAGATGATCTGCGCGCCCTGGTTGCGCGAGAGGATTTCCTGCGCAAACAGCATCAGCTGACGATCGGGATAGATGATCTGGCCGTCTTTCGTGACCACGCCGAGACGATCGCCGTCGCCGTCGAACGCGAAGCCGATCTCGGCATCCGTCTCCTTCAGCGCGCGAATGACGTCCTGCAGGTTCTCGGGGTGTGCCGGGTCCGGGTGGTGGTTCGGAAAGCTGCCGTCGATGTCGGTGAAGAGCTCGACGAGCTCGCAGCCGAGCGCCTTGAAAAGCCGCGGCGCGAGGCCGCCCGCCACGCCGTTGCCCGTATCCACCACGAGCTTCATCGGCCGCGCGAGCTTGACGTCGCTCACTATGCGCTCGATGTATTTGTCGGCGATGTCGAATTCGACGTAGCCGCCGTTGCCCTCGGTGAACTGGCCTTCCGTGATGCGGCGGTAAAGCGCCTGAATCTGCTCTCCGTAGATGGCCGCACCGCGCAGCACCATCTTGAAGCCGTTGTAGTCGGGCGGATTGTGACTACCCGTCACGACGATGCAAGAATCGACGGAGCGCTCGCCGCCGGGCAGCGCGAGCGGCACGCTTGCGGCAAAATAGCCCACGGGCGTCGGCACCATGCCGACGTCGACGACATCGACGCCCGCGGCGCGCAAGCCATCGGCCAGCGCCGCAACGAGCGAAGGGCCGGACAGCCGCCCGTCGCGCGCGACCACGACGGCATCGCCGCCTTGTGCGCGAATCTCACTACCGAATGCACGGCCGACGAGGCGTGCGACGTCCGCATCGAGCGTCTTGCCGACTACGCCGCGAATGTCATAGGCCTTGAAGATGGATTGCGAAATCATGGATGGCTCTCAGTAGCTGGAAAAAAGTAATCCAAACGACGCCGCGGCGCCATCGAGGCGCGCCGCGAAAGGTGTCCATCGTTCCCCATACACCGGCGCCGCACGAAGGTGCGTCTTGGTTCCCACTTATAATGGCCGTTTTTCGACCGACGCACGACGCGCCCATTTTAATGCCTAGACGTTTCTTTATCGGACATTCGTCGGTCGACGCCACCCGGAGCGCGTTCGGCGCCGCGAGCCGGGCGTGGGCGCGGCTCCCGGCACTGCGCCCGGCACTGCGCCCGGCACTGCGCCCTCTTCGGGCCGTACCCGAACGATGCGAGCCGGTGCGCGGGCGCTCGCCCGCCCCCCTGTCTTGCCGCGCATGCTGAAGCGTTTTGCGAACCGGGACGTGGCGAAAGCGTTCGCCAACATCGTCTGGCTCGGTCTCGAAAGACTCACGCAAATTGCCGTGGCGATCGCCGTCAGCGGGCTGCTCGCACGCTACTTCGGCCCCGACGCCTTCGGCAAGTGGCAGTACGCGAATACGCTGCTGCTCGTGCTCGCGCCAATCACCTGGGTCTGCGGCGCCGAGATCCTGGTCCCCACGATCGTCCACCGGCGGGCCTCGGAAGTGGGCACCGTGCTCGGCAGCGCATTCGCACTGCGGATGACCGTTTCGGCGCTCGCGCTCGCAGCCACCTGGGCGGCGATCGCGGCGGGCGTGACCGACCGCGTCGTGGGCGCCATGCTGGCGGGCCTCGCCGTCACGATGCTGTTTCGCGAACCGTTCATCGGCGTCATCAACTCGTGGCTGCAAAGCCAGACCTACAGCAAGCCGCAGCTTCTGGCGAGCATCGCGACCGCGCTCGCGAAAGCGGCCCTCGTCTACCTCTTCGTGCGAATCGCCCTGACGCCTGCCGCGTTCGGCTGGCTGTGGGCGCTCGAATCGGCCGTCATCGCCGCCGTGCTCGTTGCCTACTACATGCGCCGCCACGGCGGCAGGCTCGGCTGGCGCGTGGACGGCCCGCTGCTGCGCCATTTCGCGAGTGCCGGCACGGTCTTCTGGATCGGGCTCGTCTGCATGTACCTGTTCCTGAAGCTCGACCGCCTCATGCTCGAGCGGGCGATCTCGTTTGCGGACCTCGGCCGCTACTCGGCCGCGCAGCAGATCAACGAAAACTGGATCGCGCTCGGCCTCATGCTGGCGCAGACGATCGCACCGGCGTTCGTGTACCGCGTCGACGATGCGCGCCAGTTGCTGCTCAATGTGCGGCGCCTCATGCTCATGGCGGGCGCGATCATGATGCTCGGCGCGCTCGTGCTCGATGCGCTCGCGCCCGTCATCATCACGCGCGTGTTCGGGCAACAGTACGAAGGTGCGATCTCCATTTTCCGGTGGTGCGTCTGGCTTTCGGTGCCAGCCGGTATCGAGGCGATCGGCAACCTCGTCGTGCTCAAGTACCAGGCGAAATACGTACTCCTCGCCAAGTGGGTACTCGCACTCGCCGTCGCGTTCGCCGTCAACCTCGTCGCGATCGGCCGCCTCGGCGTGTACGGCCCGCTCGTCGGGCTCGCGGCCGGCTATCTTTGCGCCGCCGCCGTGAACCTTTATTACATCCGCCTCAAGCTTTGCTCATGACCACGCCCTCGCCCCGCGCTCGGACGGACGACGCGCTCGCCGACGTCTGCGTGCTGATGCCCGCTTACAACGCGCAAGACGACGTGGCGCGCACCCTGGCATCGTTCAGCGAGGCTGCGCGCGTGCGCGCGCTGATCGTCGACGACGGCAGCACGCCCCCGATCGTCGCGCCGGCGCTGCCGAACGTCGAAATCGAGATCCTGCGAATGCCGCAAAACGGCGGCATCGAGCGCGCGCTGCAAGCCGGCATCGACGCACTGGCGGTGCGCGGCTTCCGGTACGCAGCGCGTATCGACGCCGGCGACCTGGCCGCGCCCGGCCGGCTCGCGAAGCAGCGCGCGTATCTCGAAGCGCACGAGCGCGTGGCCGGCGTCGGGATGTGGACGCAAGTAGTCTCGCGCGACGGCGCTCCGCTTTTCATGCTGCGGCCCGCAACCGAGCCGGCCGAGATCCGCCGGCAGCGCTTCTTCCGCGCCTCGCTCGTGCATCCGGCCATGATGCTGCGCGTCGATGCGGTGCGCGCCGTTGGCAACTACCGAGTGGCCTATCGCGCGGCGGAGGACCTCGACCTGTTCCTGCGGCTCATGGAGCGCTACGATTGCGCAAACCTGCCTGAACTCGGGCTGTACTACGAGCTCAACACAGGCGGCATCAGCGCGACCAGGCGGCGGCGCCAGATCGCTTCGACGCTACGACTGCAGTGCCGGTACTTCGATGCCCGCAACGTCTACGACTGGCTCGGGCTCGCCAAGAATCTGCTGCATCTGGTCACGCCCTACACCTTGCTGCAACGAATCAAGCGCACGCTCTTCACAGCGCCCCCTCCCGCATGAATCCGCACGACACCGCGCCGCAACCGGCCGCCCCGCTCACGGTCTGCCTCGTCTGCAATACCGCCTGGGCCATCTACACTTATCGGCACGGGCTGATCCGCACGCTCGTGGAAAAGGGCGCACGCGTCGTCGTCATCGCGCCGCGCGACCGCACGTTCGCGCTGCTCGAGGAAATGGGCTGCCGCACTGTCGACCTGTTCGTCGCCTCCAAGGGCACGAACCCGCGCGACGATCTGCGCACGCTTTTGGCGCTTTATCGCCATTACCGTGCAATCCGGCCCGAGGTCGTATTTCACTACACGATCAAGGCGAATATCTACGGCTCGGTGGCGGCATGGCTCGCGCGCGTACCCTCGATCGCGGTGACGACCGGGCTCGGCTATGTCTTCATCCGCAAGAGCCGGGCGGCAGCCGTCGCCAAAGCGCTGTACCGCTTCGCCTTCAGGTTTCCGCGCCAGGTTTGGTTTCTCAATCGCGACGATCATCAGGCGTTCGTCGACGAGCGACTGCTCGCGCACCCTGATCGTGCACGGCTTCTGAACGGCGAAGGCGTCGATCTGACGCATTTCGCGCTCGCTCCGGTACCGCGGAAACAGAACTTTACATTTGTCTTGATTGGGCGCTTGCTTTGGGACAAGGGCGTCGGCGAATATGTCGACGCGGCACGCATCCTGCGAGCACGGCACCCCGATGTCCGCTTCCAGTTGCTCGGGCCGGCGGGCGTCGACAACCCGAGCGCGATCTCGCTCGAAACCGTGAGATCGTGGGAGCGCGAGGGCCTCGTCGAGTATCTCGGAGAAGCGCATGACGTGCGCCCCTACATCGCGGGCGCCAACTGCGTGGTTCTTCCGTCGTACCGGGAAGGTGTGCCGCGCACGCTGATGGAAGCATCCGCAATGGGACGCCCGATCGTGGCAACGGACGTCCCCGGCTGCCGCGACGTCGTGAGCGACGGCGTGACGGGGCTGCTGTGCGAGGCTAAAAGCGCGGCCAGCCTCGCCGGCAAGCTCGAAGCAATGCTTGCGCTGAGCGATGCGCAACGCCGCGAAATGGGCGAGCGGGGCCGCGAACGGGTCGCGCAGCAGTTCGACGAACGGGCCGTGATCGCGCGATACCTCGAAACACTGGCCGAACTCACCGGCGTATCACTTTGATCCTCGATCTTTGACGGAGCACGACGATGGCGAACAAGGGCACGATTCTGGTAACGGGCGGAGCGGGGTTCATCGGATCGCATACCGCCGTCGAGTTGCTGGCAAACGGCTATGACGTCGTGGTCGTCGATAATCTCGTCAACAGCAAGCGCGAGGCGATACGCCGTGTCGAGCAAATCGCTCAACGTTCCGTCGCTTATTACGAGGCCGATGTACGCGATGCGGCGGCGCTCGGCGAAATCTTCGATCGTCATCCGATCGACGCCGCGATTCATTTCGCCGCTTTGAAGGCGGTGGGCGAATCGGTCGCCAAGCCGATCGATTACTACCGCAACAATGTCGACAGCCTGCTCGTGCTGCTCGACACGATGCGCGCGCGCAACGTGAAGCGCTTCGTGTTCAGTTCGTCGGCCACGGTCTACGGCGTGCCCGAGCGCTCGCCGATCGACGAGTCCTTTCCGCTTTCGGCGACGAACCCCTACGGCCAGTCGAAGCTCATCGCCGAGCAGATCCTGCGTGACGTGGAACGGGCCGATGACAGTTGGCGCATTGCGGTGCTGCGTTACTTCAACCCGGTGGGCGCGCATGAAAGCGGGCTCATTGGCGAGGACCCCGCCGGCATCCCGAACAATCTGATGCCCTACGTTGCCCAGGTTGCCGTGGGCAAACTCGAGAAGCTGCGCGTATTCGGCGGCGACTACGACACACCGGACGGCACGGGCGTGCGCGATTACATTCACGTGGTCGACCTCGCGCGCGGGCACATCGCCGCGCTCGATGCACTCGCCGAACGCGATGCCAGCCTCGTCGTCAACCTGGGCACGGGGCGCGGGTATTCGGTGCTCGAGGTGGTGAAAGCGTTCGAAGCGGCATCCGGGCGCAGTGTGCCCTATGAGATCGTGGCGCGCCGGCCCGGCGACGTGGCGCAGTGCTTCGCCAGCACGGCGGCCGCGCAGCGCGTGCTCGGCTGGCGTGCGGAGTACGGCATCGAGCGCATGTGCGCCGATCATTGGCGTTGGCAGTCGACGAATCCGCGCGGGTACGCCTGAGGCGCCGGCCGGCAGCCGGCCCACGGGAACAGGACGAATTCGTTTGTATAATTCGCCGTCCGTCCCAAGACCATCATCATGCTCAGCTTTGCGCTCGGTTTCCTGGTTTCGCTCTTCGTTACGCTGCTGATCGTGCGCTATGCGCACTTGCACGAGAAGTTTTCGATCGACGCGGATCTTTCCGGGGTACAGAAATTCCACGCGCGGCCCGTACCGCGGGTGGGGGGCATTGGCATCGTAGTCGGGCTCGTCGCTTCCGCTATCCAGCTGTACGGCCCCTATCCCGCCGTCTCCCGCGGCATACTCGCACTCGTCGCGTGCGGCATCCCGGCACTTGCCTCGGGGCTCCTCGAAGACTTGACGAAGCGCGTCTCGCCGCGCGTACGGCTCATCGCCACCATGGGTGCGGCCGCGCTTGCCTATGTCGCACTCGATATCGCCGTCGTGCGCATCAGCGTGCCGCCGCTCGATTTTCTGCTCTCGTATGCCGCCGTGTCGGCCGTCGTGACCGTACTGGCCGTAGCCGCGCTCGCCAACGCGATCAACATCATCGATGGCTTCAACGGCCTCGCTTCGATGGTCGCGATGATGATGTTCGCGTCGCTCGCCTACGTGGCCTTCCGGCTCTCGGACCCGATCGTGCTGTCGGCCTCGCTGATCATGATGGGCGCCGTGCTGGGTTTTTTCATCTGGAATTTTCCGGCCGGGCTCATCTTTCTCGGCGACGGCGGCGCCTATTTCATCGGCTTCATGCTCGCCGAACTCTCGATCATGCTCGTCATGCGGCATCGCGAAGTCTCGGCGTGGTATCCGGTTTTGCTGTTCGTCTACCCAATCTTCGAAACCTGCTTCTCGATCTACCGCAAGAAGTTCGTTCGCGGCATTTCGCCGGGCATTCCCGATGGCGTGCACCTGCACATGCTCGTCTACAAGCGCCTCATGCGTTGGGCGGTCGGAGCGAAAACCGCACACGAGTTGACGCGGCGCAACTCCCTCACCTCGCCTTACCTCTGGCTGCTGTGCCTCGTTGGCGTCATTCCCGCGACGCTCTTCTGGCAGCACACCGTCCACCTTTTCGTGTTCGTGATGCTGTTCGCGTTCACCTACGTCTGGCTCTACCTGAGCATCGTGCGTTTCCGCTCGCCGAAATGGCTCGTCGTCCGCAAGCATGACCTCTGACGCATTGCGCCGCCGCGCTCACGCCGGCTTGCACCGGCTTGCACCGGCTCACACGGAGCGTAGCGCGGGCCGCTTGACCGATTGCAGGACCGGCGCAGTGGCGGGGCGATACTCGGGCACCCAGCGCCGCAGATCGCGGCGCACTTCTTCGTCCGACAGCACGCGGTGCTGCATCAGCCACGGCAGCAGCTGATCGAGCAGATCGTCGGGTACCTCGCGAGCCTGCGCAATGCGCAGCTTGGGATGCGGCGTGCGCTTGGTGGTCTCATCATCGGCCAGCAGTTCCTCGTAAAGCTTCTCGCCGGGACGCAAGCCGGTGAACTCGATCGTGATCTGCTCCTCGCTGTAGCCGCACAGCTGGATGAGGTCGCGTGCGAGGTCGACGATGCGCACGGGGTGCCCCATGTCGAGGATGAAGATCTCCCCGCCCTGCCCCATGCTCGACGCTTGCAGCACGAGCTGCGACGCCTCGGGAATGGTCATGAAATAGCGCGTGATCTCGGGATGGGTCACCGTGACGGGTCCGCCTCGGGCAATCTGCTGCTGAAACTTCGGAATGACGCTCCCGGCACTGCCGAGCACGTTGCCGAAACGGACCGTCTCGAACTGCGTATGCCCGCTCGTTTGCTGCAGTGCCTGGCAGACCATCTCGGCCAGACGCTTGCTCGCGCCCATGACGTTCGTCGGGTTGACGGCCTTGTCGGTGGAGATCAACACGAACCGCTTGACGTCATGGCGGATCGCCGCGCGTGCAACCCGGTAGGTGCCCAGCACGTTGTTGCGCATGGCTTGCCACGCGTTCAGCTCCTCCATCAGCGGCACATGCTTGTAGGCAGCCGCGTGATAGACGATGTGCGGCGCGTAGCGCGACATGATCTGGTCGAGCAGCAGCGAGTCCTTCGCATCGCCGATCATCGGCACCACTGTGCATTCGGGAAATCGATCCTTGAGTTCCTCGGTCAATCGATAGACCGCAAACTCGGAAATGTCGAGCGCCACGAGCTGCGCGGGCGAAAACCGCAGAATCTGACGACACAGCTCGGAGCCGATCGAACCACCCGCGCCCGTCACCATGACGACACGCTCGTGCAGCAGCGCTTCGACGTGAGGCGTGTCGATCTTCACCGGGTCGCGGCCGAGCAGATCCTCGAGGTCGATGTGGCGCACCTGGGACAGGAACGCCTGCCCGGGCACGAGTGCCGTGAGTGCCGGCAGCACGAGGGCGCGCACGCCTGCGCGCACGCACAACGTCGCCACGCGCCGCTGCATCTCCACGGATGCGGATGGAATCGCGATGATCGCGTGCTCCGCCTTGAACACCTGGGCGTAATGCGCGAGATCGCCAATGGGCCCGAGCACCTTGTGACCGTATACCTCCCGGCCGCGTTTGGCGGGATCGTCATCGAGAAGGCCTACGAGACGCCACTCCTTGGAGCGTGCCAGTTCCCGGGCGAGACTGGCGCCCGCGCCGCCCGCGCCGAGCACGAGCACGGGTTTGCCCTGACCGACCAATGCGCCGTAAAGGTAGAACTCCTTCGTTGCGCGATACACCGCACGCGCGCCGCCCATCGCCAGAAACAGCAGCAAGGGCGATACGACCAGCACGGAGCGCGGCGTCGTGGGCAGGGGCTGCACCATGACGGAGGCCACCATGGTCAAGAGCGCCCCGACCGCCACCGCTTTCGAAATGCGCACGAGATCGGGCAAGCTGGCGAAGACCCACATGCCGCGATAAAGCCCGAAAGCGCGGAACATCACGGCGTAAACGGGCAGTACCCAGACCAGCGCCCTCAGGCCGCCCGTAAGAAAGTCGTGGGGAATGGCCCCATTGAAACGAATGAGGTAGGCAGCCAGCCACGCGCCGCCCACGGCACACAGGTCGAAGGCGAAGGCGCAAAGGGAGCGCCATGAGCCTTGGTGATGTTTGAACATCGGCGTCACCTCTCAGCTTGTCCGTCTGTTTTCGAAACGGCGCCAGCGCAGATCCACCGCGGCACCGACCAGTATCAGCACGACAGCCCATACGACGACGACAGTCCACTGCAGGCGCGCCGAACCGCGGCTCGCCCATAGCGAGAGCATTATGCCAGTGCCCATCAGGGCATACCAATAGAGCGCGGTGCGCGCATGGCCAAGCCCCGAGCGGACCATGCGCTGGTAGTAGTGCTCGCGGTGCGCCTGCCAGAAGCGCTCGCCGCGCGCAAGCCGCCGGGCAAGCGTGACCGACGCATCGCCGATGAACGGCGAGAACGTCATGGCGGGGAACCAGATCGGCCATACGCCCATGCTCCATCCCCAATACCCGAGCGCGCCGGCCAGAAAGCCGAGCGGAATGGAACCCGCATCGCCCAGAAAAACGCGTGCCGGATGAAAATTGAAGACCAGGAAGCCGAGCGCGGCACCCGCAATGGCCGCGCATCCGAGCGCTAGTGCGATGGACGGCTGAGAAGACGTGAGCGCCGCCAACGCGTAGCCGCCGAAGCCGAAGACGGCCATGCCGCCCGCGAGGCCGTCGGAGCCATCCATGAAGTTGTAGAGGTTGGTGAGCCAGATCATCAGAAAGCCGATGACGGCGAGCGCCCACCAGGGCACCGCGGCGGGATACACCGCAAGGACGATGACGACCGCGATGAGATGCCCCGCAAAGCGCACACGCGCGGGCAATCCACGGCGGTCGTCGATCTGAGACATGGCCGCGAGCGCGAGCGCGCATCCCGCGATGGCCGCGAGCCCGGGTGCGAGGATGACGATTGCGAGCAGTGCCACGGGCATGATGCCCCAGCCGCCGACGCGCGGCGTGGGGCGCTCATGTAACGAACGTTCGTTGGGAACGTCGGTCGCGAGCCGCCAAGCCAGTCCCGTCTTGAGCAGCAGGGCAAGGATTGCGGCGCAGGCCAGCGCCGCGGCAACGGCAACGGCGGACGTCTCGCCCAGCGGCGTGAGCGAGAGAAGATTGCGGTCCAGTGTCATCGTGATCGGCGACTCGTCAGATACCAGCGCGCGGTGGCGGCGAGCCCCTCTTCGAATGAGTACGGCGGCTGCCATCCGAGCGTCGATCGGAGGCGGGAAGCGTCCACGCGTAGGCTGCCCGTCAGGCGCTCGATCTGCGGCGCCCGGCCGGTCATGCGGCCCATCAGACGCAGGCAACCGGACGGCACCGGTACCAGCCGCGCGGGCTTGCGCAGGTGCCTGCCGATACTGCGCGCAAGCTCGGTGGTGGTCGTATCTTCGCCGTCTGCCACATGAAAACAGCCGTGTGCCGCCCGCGCATCGAGCGCACACTCGGCGAGCGCATCGGCCAGGTTGCCGACGTAGACGAGGCTGCGCTGCGCCGCGAGCGCGCCGAGCGGCAACGGCAGTCCCGCGGCAATCGCACGCATCAGCTGCAAGAAGTTCGCCTTGACGCCTGGCCCGTACACGAGCGGCGGGCGAACGACGACGACGTCGAGGCCTTGCTCGCGGCCGAAGCGGTGCAACGCAAGCTCGGCCTCGCGCTTCGATTGTCCGTACGCATCCTGCGGCAAGGCCGGATCGTCCTCTCGCAGCGGCCGCCCCGGATCGGTTTCACCCAGCGCCTTGATGCTGCTCACGAACACGAACCGCTGCACGCCGTGACGCTGCGCCGCACGCGCGACGCGCAGCGCACCTTGCACATTGGACGCGCGAAACGCGGCAAGCGGATCCACCGCGTTGTCGTGCATCACATGCACGCGCGCGGCGAGATGCACGACGCATCGAGCCTCGAGCGACGCGGGCCACGCTTCGTCGATGCCTTCGAAATCGGCTCGATCGAAAACCCACTCGTCGACGCCGGGCGCGCACGTGCCGGCGCGGCGCACGAGCCCCGTTACGGCATGGCCGCGCTCGAGCAGCGTGCGGCAAAGGGCATCGCCGACGAAACCGTTCGCCCCCGTCACCACCACGCGGCTCATATCAGCTTCCACCCGAACCGGTTGTAGAACTTGATGGCCGACGAGACGAACATCCGGACGTGCGCCGAGCCCTTGCGCGCGGCGCCGCCGCCGTGGTGCAGCACGTGTACCCGCGGCACGTAGGCGACGGGCGCCAGTTCGTGCGTGCGCAAGCTCAGGTCGTAGTCTTCGAAGTAGAGGAAATAGCGCGGATCGAAACCCGAGAGGCGCTTCAGCAGCTCCGTTCTGAAAAGCATGAAGCACCCGCTGACGATCGGCGGGTTCCAGACGACATCCTTGTCGTTGATGAGATCGCGCATTTCGTAGCGGGCCAGGCGCCGCTCGAATCGCTTGCGCCACGACGCGGGCAGAAAGCCGCGCGCAAAGAGGTCCACGAGTGCGGGATAACGGCGGCAGAGATACTGCAACTGCGAGCGGTCGTCACGTACGCGAGGCGCTAGCAAGCCCAATTCGGGATGCGCACGCCAGAATTCGACGGCCGACACCAGCGCGTCGGCCTCCATTTCGATGTCGGGGTTCAGAATCAGGTGAAACTCGCTTTGCGCGCGCTCGATCGCCACGTTATGGCCCCGGCCATATCCGACGTTGCCATGGCCGCCGATCGTCGTGCTGGCCACGCCCTGGGCGCGCAACGCCTCGACGCTGGCGGAAACGTCCGGCATGCCCCCGTTGTCGATGAGAAAGCAGCGGATGCGCCAATCCGGCCAGCGCCGGAGCAGCGATGCGCACGCATCGCCCAGGCTCTCGAGCGTGCTGGCCAGCAACGTGGGGTTGGGTCGATAGACGACGATCGAGACGCTCAGATCCTCGGGCTCCGAAATCTGTGCGGCGGATAATTCCAGGGGCAAAGACGCCATCAGTAGCGGTAGCGAACCTGCATCGGACGAATACGCCGCCCGTCCGAATGGGCTCATATTTTAGAAGCTCGTATTGTAATCGCGGGCGTATCGAGATTCGACCGTTCGGCGGCCATAATCTCCGCGTCAACTGGTACCCGACATATCTTGAAACGACTCTTCCAGCCTGGAAACGTTACGGGGCCCTTCGAACACCGAAGTGCCCGCGCCCAAACCAAGCAAAACGAAACGAGTCGCATTTCCAATGTCGCCGGTCACGGTCGCGCGGCGGAAGTCGCGATGAGCATGAACGGGCACTAGCGCGCCCACAGTTCCTCCAGCGTCATGGCAAGGCCGTCGCGCCAATCGACGCGATGCAACCCAAAGCGACGCTCGAATTTGCCGTTGTCGAGCAGGGAATACTTCGGCCGGCGCGCGGGTGTCGGATAGGCTTCGGAGCCGATGGGCTCGACAACCGCCGTTTTGATCGTCTCGGGCATGGCGGCGCGCGCGGACTCGACGATAGCGCTCGCAAAACCGTGCCATGTCGTTTGCCCCGCCGCGGTCATATGAAATATGCCGGACTCGAAGCTGCCCGCTGCCCGTTCGCGTTGCGCCGTGGCAACGGCGTGTGCGGTCAGATCGGCGATCGTCCGCGCCGGCGTGGGCGCTCCGGTCTGGTCGGCAACGACTTTGAGCGTATCGCGCTCACCCGCGAGCCGCAGCATCGTACGCAGAAAATTGCGCCCGCGCGGCGCGTACACCCACGTCGTGCGCAGGGTGAGCCAGTCGCCACCCGCCGCCTCGATGGCCTGCTCGCCCGCGAGCTTCGATCGGCCGTAGGCATTGATGGGCATCGGAGGATCGCTTTCCGTGTAGGGGACCGATGATGATCCGTCGAAAACGTAGTCGGTGGAGTAATGGACGAAAAGCGCGCCATGTCCGCGTGCAAGTTCGGCCAGCACGCCGACCGCCTGCGCATTGACGACGTGCGCCGCCGCTTCGTCCTGCTCCGCCTGATCCACGGCCGTATAGGCAGCGGCGTTCACGATCACGGCTGGGCGCACCGACGCAACGACGGCGGCCAGCGTCTGCGGCTTCGCCAGATCGGCCACGCTTCTATCGACCGCCACCACTTCGCCAAGGGGCGCCAGCGCGCGGCGCAACTCCCACCCCACCTGCCCCTGGCGTCCCGTCACGAGAATCTTCACGCGTACACCTCGGCTTGCGCCAGGCATTTACCCGCCGCGTCCTTCGCCGCCAATATGGGCTCGAAATCGATGGGCCACTCGATGCCGATCGCCGCATCGTTCCAGAGAATGCTGCGTTCGTATTCGGGATACCAGTAGTCGGTGGTCTTGTAGAGGAACTGCGCCGCATCGGAAAGCACGACGAAGCCGTGCGCGAATCCGGGCGGAACCCAGAGCTGGCGGTGATTATCGGACGAGAGCATCACGCCGGCCCACTTGCCGAAGTTCGGTGAGGCTCGGCGAATGTCGACGGCCACGTCGAACACGGCCCCTTCCACCACGCGCACGAGCTTGCCCTGCGCGTGCTCGATCTGATAATGCAGGCCGCGCAGCACGCCTTTGCCCGAACGCGAATGGTTGTCCTGTACGAAGCGAGCTTCGCCATCGACATGCTGCGCGAAATCGCGTGCATTGAAGCTCTCGAAAAAAAAGCCGCGCGTGTCGCCGAAGACCTTCGGCTCGATCAGCTTCACCTCGGGCAACGCCGTCGCCGTTACTTGGATTGCCATACGACCTGGTCCGTAACAAGATTCTTGAGATATTGCCCATACGCGTTCTTCGCGAGCGGCGCGGCGAGCTTGAGCAACTGCTGTTCGTCGATCCAGCCCTTGCGGTAGGCGACTTCCTCGGGGCAGGCGACGACGAGCCCCTGCCGTTTCTGCAAGGTGGCGATGAACGTTGCCGCGTCGATCAGCGAATCGTGCGTGCCCGTATCGAGCCAGGCATAGCCGCGGCCCATGATCTCGACGTTGAGTTCGCCGCGCGCCAGATAGCAGGAGTTGACATCCGTGATCTCGAGCTCGCCGCGCGCCGAAGGCTCGATCTGCGACGCGATGTCGCACACCTGCTCGTCGTAGAAGTAAAGGCCGGTTACGGCGTAACTCGAACGCGGCCGCGCCGGCTTTTCCTCGATCGAAATCGCACGCAGCGCCGCGTCGAACTCGACGACCCCGTAACGCTCCGGATCCGTCACGTGATACGCAAAAACGGTCGCGCCCGCGCTTCGCGCATTCGCTCGCTCGAGCGGCTCCGCGAGGTTATGCCCATAGAAGATGTTGTCGCCGAGAATCAGCGCCGACGGCCCGCCGCCAATGAACTCGCGGCCGATGACGAAGGCCTGCGCGAGCCCGTCGGGCGACGGCTGCTCGGCATACTGGAAGTTCATGCCCCACTGGCTGCCGTCGCCGAGCATGGCCGCAAAGCGCGGCGTGTCCTGCGGCGTCGAAATCACCAGCACCTCGCGAATGCCGGCCAACATCAGCGTCGACAGCGGATAGTAGATCATCGGCTTGTCGTAGACGGGCAGCAACTGCTTCGATACGACCTGTGTCACCGGATAGAGGCGCGTGCCCGAGCCGCCCGCCAGGATGATGCCTTTACGCCCTTTATCGCGCGTCACGATGGCCGTCCTTTTCCGACGCGCGTTGCGCGTAATTCGTTTGAACCCACTTGCGGTACTCGCCCGAGGCAACTTCGTCGACCCAGTGCCGGTTGTCGAGGTACCAGCGGACGGTTTTCGCGAGGCCCGTTTCGAACGTTTCGGCGGGTCGCCAGCCGAGTTGGCGCTCGAGCTTGCGCGCATCGATCGCGTAACGGCGGTCGTGGCCGGGCCGGTCCGTCACAAACGCGATCTGATCGCGGTATGACCCGGAGGCCTTCGGCCGTGCCGCGTCGAGCAGATCGCACAGCGTATGGACGACGTCGAGGTTTTTCTTCTCGTTCCAGCCGCCGATGTTGTAGGTTTCGCCCGGAATGCCGCGCGCGAGCACTTCACGAATCGCGCTGCAATGATCGCCGACATAGAGCCAGTCGCGCACGTTCCGACCGTCACCGTACACCGGCAACGACTTGCCCGCGAGTGCGTTCGAAAGCATGTGCGGAATCAACTTCTCGGGAAACTGATACGGGCCGTAGTTGTTCGAGCAGTTGGTCGTGAGCGTCGGCAGACCGTACGTGTGATGGTAGGCGCGAACGAGATGATCCGAGCCGGCCTTGGTCGCCGAATAAGGACTGTTCGGCGCATAGGGCGTCGCCTCGGAGAATGGCGGGTCGTTTGGCGCGAGCGAGCCGAACACTTCGTCGGTGGAAACGTGCAGGAACCGGAATGCATCCTGCTCGGCTTGCCCGAGAGCCGCCCAATAGGCACGTACCGCTTCGAGCAGGGTGAACGTGCCGACGACGTTCGTCTGAACGAAATCGGCCGGACCGTGAATCGAACGGTCGACATGGCTCTCAGCGGCAAAATGCAATACCGCGCGCGGCCGGTGCTGCTCGAGCAGCGCATCCATTGCGCCCCGATCGCAGATGTCGGCGCGCACGAACAGGTGTCTCGGATCGCCCTCGAGCGACGCAAGCGTGCGCAAATTGCCGGCATAGGTCAGCTTGTCGACGTTGAGCAACGCCTCGTCCGTCCCGCTCAGCCAATCGAGTACGAAATTGGCGCCGATGAAGCCGGCGCCGCCCGTCACGAGAATCATGGGCAGTCCTATCAAGTTGGGTTCAGGCACACATGCGCCGGCGCCGTCAAAACCGGCGCACGCGGGCAAGCGCTGCGGCCGCACGCATGGCCGGCCCCTCGGCTGACCCGAAGGCTCGTATTATAGAGGCCGCAGGCGGGCCCCGACCCGATGCGGCGAACGGCTTCGGAGCCTGCGCCCGGGCCCGGCACGCGCCATGCGTCGAATCGCGGATCCGTTCACTGCCGCCACTCGATATCTGATCGATCCCTCATGCCTTTTTCCTCCATGCACGTACCGATCGCGTTCGGCGATATCCAGGGCTGCCACGGCCCGTTCAAGCGCCTGCTGGCGCAAGTGGCAAACGAACACGATGCGGCGCCGCTCTGGTTCGCGGGCGACCTCGTGAACCGGGGGCCGGCCTCGCTCGCCACGTTGCGTGACATTGCGGCACTCGGCGAGCGTGCAACCGTCGTGCTCGGCAACCACGACCTGCACTTGCTTGCGGTGTCGGCAGGCATCCGGCGCACGCGGGCGAGCGACACGCTGGACGAGGTCCTCGCCGCGCCCGATAGCGGCGAGCTGCTCGACTGGCTGCGCCACCGGCCATTCGCGCATTTCGACCACGGGATGCTGCTTGTTCACGCGGGCGTCCTTCCGCAATGGGATAGCACGCTGGTGCTCGAGTTGGCCGACGAGCTGCAACGCGCGCTGCGAGCCCGCGAGTGGAAGAAGACGCTTGCCGATTGGTACGGCAATGAGCCGCGGCGCTGGTCGCCCGATCTCAAGCGATCGGAGCGCTTGCGCGTCGCCTTCAATGCGTTCACGCGCATCCGCTTTTGCACGAAGGACGGCACGATGGAATTCTCGGGCAATGGTGCCCCGGGCGCGGCCCCGCCCGGCTACATGCCGTGGTTCGACGCGCCGGAGCGGCTTACCGGCGACGTCACGGTCGTCTTCGGGCACTGGGCCGCGCTGGGCGTGATGATGCGCGACCGGCTCGTTGCGCTCGATTCGGGCTGCGTGTGGGGCAATCGCTTGACGGCAGTGCGTTTGGCCGAGGCGCCCGCCGCCCGCACCGTCATGCAAGTCGAGTGCGAGGCGTGCCGGAAACCCTTCAACAAAGGGGATGTGTGATGCGCCCCCCTCGCACGTGGCCCATCGAGTAACGATCCGTAACCCGACGAGCGCCCCGTCCATCCGCACCTCGAAATAGAATCGTCTCTGCAGGCACTCGCACAAGGAACGAGTTTGACAACTGACGACAAACCCTCACGATCCGAGGGCAGCCCCCTCGCTTCCGGTCACGCGTGTGGCGGCGTGATATGGATGACCGGTCTGTCCGGCTCCGGCAAGTCGACGCTTTCCGCCGCGCTCAAGGAACGCCTCGCGCAGGAACGCAGCCTCGCGATCGTGCTCGATGGCGACGTCCTCCGTACGGGCATCAACGCGGGTCTGGGCTACGGCAGCGCCGATCGGCTCGAAAACATCCGGCGCGCGGCCGAGGTGGCAGCCCTGTTCAAGAATGCGGGCTTCATCGTCATCTGCGCGCTGATCTCGCCAGCGGCGGAACATCGGCGGCTCGCGCGCGCAATCGTCAGCAGCCGCTTTTTCGAAGTGCATATCGACAGCAGTCTCGAAGTATGCGAATCGCGCGATCCGAAAGGGCTCTATGCCAAGGCGAGAAAGGGCGAGATCGCCGAATTCACCGGCGTCTCGTCGATCTACGAGCCGCCCGCCACGCCCGAACTGAAAATCGATACGGCGCATTCATCCGTCGAGAGCGCCGTGGCGCAACTGCATGCTTTCGTGCGCGAGCGCATCAAGCCGCTACGTATCGAACAAGCGTAGGGCGAGCGGCGCTCAAGCGCTGCCGGTGCGCTCCGCCGACGGCGCGGCGGCCACCGGCGCGAGCTCCTGGCGCGGCTGCAGCGCAGGCAGACATTGCCCTTGCAATTGCGTGAGGCCGTCGTTTACCGCCTCCCTCGCCCGCGCCGCGAGCGCGCGGCGGTCGGTGCCGGCCTCGATCGGCTCCCCGATGTACAAATGCGCGGTCAGCGGCGCGGCGCGCAAAACCGCGCTGACCGATTCGCCCAGCGTGATTTCGTCGATATAGGCAGGGGCAGTCGTCTGGCGCCCGGAAGCGTCCTCGTAGAGCAGGCAGACCGGCTGAACCGCCGAGCCGGCTGACACGGCGGCTTGAAAAAGATTCGCGTGAAACGGCAGCAAATCGAGGCCGTTGGAGGTCGTGCCTTCGGCAAACATGCACATGACCTCGCCGCGTTGCAGGCGCGCCGCCATTTCGTGCATTGTGCGATGCGCATCCTTGCGCTTCTCGCGGTGCACGAACACGGTGCCGAGCCGATGCGCGAGCCAGCCCACGACGGGCCATTTCCGCACTTCCGCTTTGGAGACGAACGGCGTCGGCCGCCATGCGTTGATGACGTAGATATCGATCCACGAAATGTGATTGCCGACCACGAGTGCGCCCTGCTCGAGCCGCCGCTCGTCGTGATGCACGACGAGCCGCATTCCCGCGAGACGCAGCAACTTGAGCGACCAGGCCCGAATGCGTTGCGTCCGGCGAGCCGGCGACAGACGCGGAAAATACACGGCAATGACCCACATGCCGTGCAACAGATGCAGCCCGAGCCGGAGCTTGGCGAGCGCGACTTTCATTGCGTGCGATCCACCTATGTCGACGCGTTGCGATCAGGACTGCTCGAAGGCCACGCGGCCGCCGACGATCGTCGCGCGCACACGTGCCGGCAGTTCATACCCGAGAAAAGGCGTATTGTGCCCCTGACTGCGCAGCACGCGCGGCTCCACGCGCCAATGTGCCGCGCGATCGAAAACGCACAGATCAGCGGGTGCGCCGACTGCGACGCTTCCCGCCGGCAAGCCCAGCACGGCAGCCGGGCTCGCCGTGATGTGCCCGAGCGCCTTCGCAAGCGGAACCCCCGCTTCGTCCGCCCACTTGACGGTCAGCGAGAGCAGCAGTTCGAGCCCCGTCGCACCCGGGGTGGCCTCACCGAACGGCAGCAGCTTTTCGTCGTCGTCGACAGGCGTGTGATTCGAGCAGATCGCGTCGATCGTGCCATCGGCGAGCCCCGCGCGAATGGCCTCGCGGTCGCGCTGCTGCCGCAGCGGCGGATCGAGCCGGAAATGCGCGTCGAAATAGCCGATGTCGATATCGATCAGATGCACATGATTGGCGGAAACGTCGCAGGTAACGGGCAAGCCTTCGGCCTTCGCCTCGCGCACGAGCGCGATGCCCGCCGCCGAAGACAACTGTGAAAGATGCACGCGCGCGCCGGTCACCCGCATCACTTCGAAAAGCGTGTGCAGTGCGATGGTCTCGGCCGCCACGGGCACACCCGACAAGCCGAGACGCGAGGCCACCGCGCCGCTCGCGGCCACCCCACCCTTGGCAAGCCACGCATCCTGCGGACGCAGCCAGACCATATAGCCATACGTGCTCGCGTACTGCAGCGCGCGCAGCAGTACCTGCGTGTCGGCGATGGGTACGTCTGCCTGCGTGAAGCCGACACAGCCTGCTTCGGTCAGCGCGACCATCTCGGTGATCACCTGCCCTTTCAGGCCGACCGTCAGCGCGCCGAGCGGATAGACGTGCGCACGATCGAGGTTGCGAGCACGGAACTTCAGCATTTCGACGAGGCCGGGCTCATCGAGCACAGGGTCCGTATCGGGCGGGCAAACGAGGCTCGTTACACCGCCGGCCAGCGCGGCAGCCGTCTCCGATTCGAGCGTCGCCTTGTGCTCGTAGCCGGGCTCGCGAAGCCGTGCCGAAAGGTCGACGAAACCGGGCGCGACCGACAGCCCGGTTGCGTCGATCTTCTTCGTCGCCTGAAAGCCTTCGGGCGCCGCGCCGACCGACGCGATCCGGCCGTCGGCGATGAACACGTCCGTTCGTTGCTCGGTACCGGCCGCCGGATCGATGAGCGTGCCGTCTGCGATATGAAT
This sequence comes from Trinickia caryophylli, assembly GCF_034424545.1. Classification (NCBI taxonomy): domain Bacteria; kingdom Pseudomonadati; phylum Pseudomonadota; class Betaproteobacteria; order Burkholderiales; family Burkholderiaceae; genus Trinickia; species Trinickia caryophylli. The sequence goes on from NZ_CP139970.1 coordinate 1,108,237, forward strand.
CTTCATGCGCTGCCTTGCCTTCTGTTCGTTTCGTCTTTGCGTCTCGTCAGTTCCAGCTCGACGTGCTCGCCGTCAATCATTGTTGCCGGCGACGATGCTCATCACGGCCATGCGCACGGCAATACCGAACGTGACCTGGTTGAGGATCACCGACTGCGGGCCGTCCGCCACCTGCGAGTCGATCTCCACGCCACGGTTCATCGGCCCGGGATGCATTACGATCGCATCGGGCTTCGCGCGCGCGAGACGCTCGGGCGTGAGCCCCCAGCTCTGGAAGTACTCTTGCGCCGATGGCAGCAGCGCACCGCTCATGCGCTCGTTCTGGAGCCGCAGCATGATGATCACGTCGACGTCGCGCAGCCCTTCGTCGAGATTGTGAAAAACGCGCACGCCCATTTGCTCGAGCCCGCCCGGCAGCAGCGTACGAGGGCCGACGGCTCGGATTTCGGGTACGCCGAGCGTCGTCAACGCATGGATGTCGGAGCGCGCCACGCGCGAATGCAGGATGTCGCCGACGATCGCCACGCGCAGGTTCGTGAAGTCGCGCTTGTAGTGGCGGATCGTGTACATGTCGAGCAGGCCCTGCGTCGGATGCGCATGCCGGCCGTCGCCCGCGTTGATGACGTGCACGTGCGGCGCGCAATGTTCGGCGATCAGATACGGCGCGCCGCTCGACGCATGACGCACGACGAACATGTCCGCGTGCATGGCCGACAGATTGTTGATCGTATCGAGCAGCGATTCGCCCTTGCTCGTCGACGACGCGTTGATATTCAGGTTCAGCACGTCGGCCGACAAACGCGTGGCCGCGATCTCGAACGTCGTGCGCGTACGCGTCGAATTCTCGAAAAAGAGGTTGAAGACCGACTTGCCCCGCAGCAGCGGCACCTTCTTGACCTCGCGGTCGGTCACGCTCACGAACTGCTCGGCCGTATCGAGGATGTGCGTGACGATCGCGCGCGGCAGGCCCTCGATCGTCAGCAAATGCTTGAGTTCGCCGCTTTTCGTGAGCTGCGGATTACCCTTCAGAAACCCATAGCGGAAGCGTTCCGGCGATCCGCTCTCGCCGGCAAGACCGGCCTGCCCCGGCGTGACGATGTTCATGTTCTGCCTGATTCAAACGTTGGTTCAGTTGCGCGAAACGCACACGCCGCGCGCTGCCCCGGCCAGTCGCCTCGAAAGTCCAGGAGAAGCCTCGTGCGCATGCGTTCGTTTCTCTCGCCCGCCGCCCCGATGCACGCTCAGTCGACGCGCGGTTCGGTGCGAAACGTAAAGCGGCCGTCGGTGCCGCGTTCGAGCACGAGCGTGGTGTCGGCATCGACCTCGGTGCGCGCACCGACGAAGCGCGCCGCGATCGGCAGTTCGCGCCCGCCGCGCTCAGCAAGGACTGCCAGCTCGATCGCGGCGGGACGCCCGTAGTCGTAGAGTTCGTTCATCGCGGCGCGCACCGTGCGCCCCGTATACAGGACGTCGTCCACGAGCACGATGCGCCGCCCGTCGACCTCGAACGGCAGCGATGTCGGGCTCGCCTGGCTGTGCAGGCCCTTCTTGGCATAATCGTCGCGATGCAATGCGACGTTGACCACGCCGAAAGACGCGATGCCGAGATCGCGCGCGAGCCGCTCGGCGAGCCATGCTCCGCCGCTGTACACGCCCGCCAGTACCGGCGCATCGTGCGCGCCGAACGATTGGCCGTACGCGTCGCGAATCTGATCGAGCAAAGCGCGATAAGACGCTTCGGCATCAATGCAACTCATCGGTAAGTCCGTCCAGGTATTGTTGAAGAATGACGCGTGCGGCCTCGGCGTCGAGCATGTCGTCGCCCGTCCCGCGCTCGCGCAGATCGGCCGCCGCCTCGACCGACGAATAACGCTCGTCGACCCAGCTCACGGGGAGATTGAAACGTCCGTTCAACTGATTGCCGAAACGCTTGGCAAGCTGAGTGCGCGCGTGAGGGGTGCCGTCAGGGTGCAGAGGAAGGCCGACCACGAGGGCATCCGGCTTCCATTCCCCGATCAGTTTGCCGAGTGCTTCGAAGCGAAATTCGCGGTTGCGATTGGGCACGACCGCCAGCGCACGCGCGTGACGCGTCAAGGCGTTGCCAATTGCCACGCCGATGCGTTTTTCGCCGTAGTCGAATGCAAGCAGCGTCGCCTCAGGCCCGACGGGCTTGCTCATGCGTGTCCCGCGTCGCCCGAAAGCATCGAGGGCGTGACGCCAAGCAGCGCAAGCGCCGCCTCGAACCGGTTCTCCGCCGGCACCTCGAACACGATCCGGGGATCGGCCTCGACGGTGAGCCAGCCATTGCGCGAGATTTCTTCCTCGAGCTGGCCGGCGCCCCAGCCGGCATGGCCCAGGGTCAGCAAAAAGCGTTGCGGCCCCTTGCCGCTCGCCACGGCTTCGAGAACGTCTTTCGAAGTCGTCATCTCGAGCCCGCCCGTGACGGCCATCGACGAAGTGTACGCACTGCCCTCGACGGGCTCGTGCAAGACGAAGCCGCGCTCGGTCTGGACCGGGCCGCCAAAATAAACGGGAACGTGCAGCAATGGTTCGATCTCGAGCTTCAGATCGATGCGGCTGAACAGCGACTCGAGATCGATGTCGGTGGGCCGGTTGATGACCAGGCCGAGCGCGCCGCGCTCGCTGTGATCGCAAAGGTAGACCACGGTCCCAGAGAAAGTGGGATCGGCCATGTTCGGCATGGCGATCAGGAACTGGTTGGTCAGGTTGATGCGATCGTTACTCTTGGGCATGGTTCGAATTCTAGCAAAGACGGTGCGGGATCGCCCCTCGAGTACGGAGCTTTGCGGGCGGCCTCGCACGAAGCGCGCCACGGGCGCGCGACCGGCCGGCGGCACGCCGCACTTACCGCACACTCTAACATGGCATGGAGCGCGCGCCCGGCAGGCACGCGGCCATCCGGTGGCCGCCGTTGGGAAGGCTCAGACTGGAGGTGCCGGATAAGCAGGCGCCGCCCGTTCGATGGCGCGCGTCAAATCGACGAGCGGCTTGGCCGACTCCGGCGGCGCGACGCCGGCCGCCACGCGCAGCAGCATCGCGCGCAGCGCCTCGCTGCCGGCCTCTACCGCCTTCGCGTCAGGCATCCGGCCGGGCGCCCCTTCGTCTAGCGCATAACTGCCGAGCCGCCACGCCAGCCCCAATGCATCGGCAAGCACGGCAACGTGCCCAAAGCCAACCGCGCAGGCGGCCGCGCCGAGCCGATAACCCGCTTCGGAGGCTCGCCGAGCAGCCTCCCCGTCGGCGGTATGCTCGCTTTGTGCCACGAGCGCAGCCATCGAGGCATCCGCCGTTTGGAGGAAGTCCTCGTAGGCCCGCACGTTGATCGAAAGCACGCCGAGAACGCGCGTGCCACCGCCGTCGTCTGCCGCAGCACGCTCGGCGCCGGCTTCCCAAAGCACCTCCGAGGCGGACGTGCCGGCAACGTGCCAATCGACCGTCAATCCGTAATCGTTGAGCAGCGCGACGTGATCCGCATCCTCCGCCGCCGCGCCATAGAGCGCGTAGTCGCGCCAGAGCAGGGCAAGCGCTGCCCGGACGAACGAGCGCGGCGCGCTCGTCGCACCGCGTGCCTGATCGGCAAGAAGCAGGTTCGAGCGCGCATAGAACCGTTTGGCTTCGGCATCGGCCGACACCGCCCTGCCCGTCAGCCGCAGCGCCTTTGCGCAAGACGTGACGAGCCGCCAAACATCGTAGGGATCGGGCCCGATGAGTTCGGACGCGCAACGCTCCAGTTCGTCGACCGCGCCCGAGGCATGCGGCTCGCGCAGGACTGCGAGCAGCGCCGCTTCGTAGCAGGCACGCAGCCGCGCCAGTTGCGCCGCGGGCAATCGCCGCATGGTTGCCGGAGCGATGGGGCGGGCGGCCAGCGCAAGATCTTCGAAGGCAACGACGCTCGGTGCGCCGGTATGCGCGGCAATGCGTGCGCTGAATTCGCGGTAATGCGCGAAGAGCGTGCCCGAGCAGGCCAACTCCCGCAGGTTGCGGCGCCGAAGCGCGGCATGAAAATCGTCGAGCGCCGTCTGGAAACGGTCGGAGAGCTCGCCGGCCGCAAACGGGGACGCCAATACGAGCGCATCGGCAAAGCGTTGCGCGGGCAGCCAACCTGCCTGGCCCAGCGCCTGTGACGCACGCAGCAACGGCGCGCCGGCTGCCAGACCCGCCCGGCAGGCCTCGCGCGCCTCCGCCACCGCCCGTTCCGCCGATGGAACAGCCGCGCCACGAGTGTTCGGCAATGCTTCGAGGTTCGACTCAGCGGAACGTGTCATAGGCATTCAGCGTGCGGCTCGTCCGAGCAGACAGCAGGCCCGCGCGACCGCGTGACGGCGGTGGCTCAGATCTGGACCATCTCGAAGTCTTCCTTGCGCGCGCCGCACTCGGGGCAGGTCCAGTTCACGGGGACGTCTTCCCACTTGGTGCCGGGCGCGATCCCCTCTTCCGGCAGCCCGGCTTCTTCATCGTAGATCCAGCCGCAAATGAGGCACATCCAGCTTCTGTATTCCATTCTTCTGCCGCGTCGAAAGGTCCGTTGATCAAAAGAGCCATGATGGTACCGTTTTGGCCGTGCGGTGGCTATGACTTCATCCTTCGCCGTCCGGCGTGCCATTTCTTGCGATTAAGCCGCATAATTGAGGCCGGCGGCGCACCGCGCCGCCCTCACCGCCAATACTCTTCGCCTCAAGCCCCCATCGTCATGCCCAGTGCCGCTCCTCCGATCGTCCTTACCTTCGGCCTCTCCGACCCGACCGGTGGTTTCGGCGTGCAAGCCGACTTGCTGACGCTGGCAAGCATGGGCTGCCACGGCGTCTCGGTGCTGACGGGCTACACGGTGCGAGACTCGGCCACCTGCGAGGAGGTCACGGGGCTCGACCCCGACGTCGTGGCAACGCAGGCGCGCATGCTGCTCGAAGACATGCCGATTGCCGCCTTCAAGGTGGGAGCGGCCACGCGAGCGGAGGTGGTGAGCGCGGTTGCCGAAGTCATTTCCGATTACGACGATATTCCGCTCATTCTCGCGCCCGACTTCACTGTCGACGACGAACACGTGCTTGCGGCCGATGAACTGCGCGAATCCATCGCCGATTTGCTCGCGCCGCAAACAACGGTGCTCGTAGCCGATCACGCCACGCTGTGCGCGCTCGCACAGCCCGACGGCGATGCCGAATCGCCGAGCCTGGATGCGGCCATCGCACAACTGCTCTCGCAGGGGACGGAGTATATCCTCGCCACCGAGCCGGGCACGCATCGGCTCGTCAACACCCTTTTCAGCGAAGACGGCCAGTTGCGTCAGGACATGTGGGATCGCCCCGCGCACCGCATCATGGGCACGACGGACACACTCGGCGCGGCCATTGCGGCACTGCTTGCCAACGGGCAGGAGCCCGCGGAAGCCGCACGCGAGGCTCAGGAGTACCTTTACCAGGCGACACGCAACGCCTTTCGCCCAGGTATGGGTGCCTATCTGCCCGATCGCTTCTTCTGGGCCCGCGATGACGACAGCGACGAAGTGCGGGCGGCCAGTCCGCGATACAAGCAGCCTCCGCGGTGATTGCGGACAGCGGCGGCGCAGCCGGCCTTACTCCACGAGATCGCCCAACGCCTCCTGGAAGGCCGGCGCCGCCTGCCGCGCCGCTTTCGCCACGTTGATCTGCATTGCCGCCGCCGCCGTTTCCCAGAGATCCGCGCCAACATCGTAGCTGCCTCGTGCACGAAGCCAAGCCAGCACCTCGGCCAAGTGCCATATCGCAGCGCTCCCGCAGTGGACCGGCGCCGGAAAACTCCCGGCGTGCGCGATCATCAGTTTGCGCATGTTCTGCCGCGTCACGCCCACTGCTTGAGCGACGTCCGTCAGACCGACGAAATCAGGCACGGCCTCAATCAGGCAACCGCCCGGAACCGCCCGCCGGACATCCGCCAGTGCACTGAGAAACGCTTCGCGCGCGCTCGGGGCTTCGCGGGTGAACTCCAGTGCGACACGGCCCGGCAGCCCCGTACCGACCAGGGCGTCGTCGCAACCCGCCGCTCCGAGCCGCTCCATCAGGTCGTCCGGATCGAGCGAACTGTCGGGCAAGCGGTACCTCAACGTAAACGTATATTCCATTTCACTTCCTGCCCGGAGCACGCCGGGACATGACCGCCGCCAGGCGCTTGTGCATCGTGCAACCGTCCACCACCCGCCGTATAGCCCGCGCGTGATTTCCGGCGCTTCTCGGCGTGCTCCAAACGCCGCTGATGCAAAAGTCGCCGCATCGGCATTCATCGTTGTTGTAGGGGCAATAAATCTTTCCCCATGCATGGGACCCGCCCCGCTTGACCGTCCAGCCGTGCGCTTCGGCATGCCGTAACGCCTCTTCGATCTCCTTGCTCGGATGCACAGGACGAGTCATACGGGCCCCAAGATACAAAGTTCAGGTGCGGTTGTCAAACGACAACCCACCAACCTAGGACGAAGGGAAGCTGACGCGGAGGCGGGCCGCTTCAGTGGACAGGGGCATGGTGTTCGCGGTGTCAAAGCCGTTCTCTCGATGAAGGACACCCCGACATGCTGCCCGCCAAAGGCCTCACATGGGTATTCCCCGAACGGCCAGAACGAGTATGGAGCGAGCGGTGCATCGCGGCGGCACGCGTGCCGGCATCGCCGAATCGGCAGGAGGCTGTTGACCGGCGAAAAAAAACCCGCATTTCTGCGGGTTTTTCGAGCGGGTGCGCCGAAGCGCACCCCATGTGAATCCGGCCTGCGCCGAATTACATGTCCATGCCCATGCCGCCCATGCCGCCCGGCATGCCGCCAGGAGCAGCCGCTTCCTTCTTCGGCAGCTCGGCAACGGCCGCATCGGTCGTGAGCAGCAGGCCTGCGACGGACGCGGCGTTTTGCAGCGCCGTGCGCGTCACCTTCGTCGGGTCGACGACACCGGCTTCCACGAGGTCGCCGTATTCACCGGTGGCCGCGTTGTAGCCGTAGTTGCCCTTGCCGGCAGCGACAGCCGCCACGACAACGCTGGCTTCCTCGCCGCCGTTCGTCACGATCTGACGCAGCGGCTCTTCCATCGCGCGCAGCACGATCTTGATGCCGGCGTCTTGATCGGCGTTGGCGCCCTTCACGCTGGCGATCGCGGCGCGAGCACGGATCAGCGCAACGCCGCCGCCCGGCACGATGCCTTCTTCAACGGCTGCGCGCGTAGCGTGCAGCGCATCTTCGACACGCGCCTTCTTTTCCTTCATTTCGACTTCGGTTGCAGCACCGACCTTGATGACGGCCACGCCGCCGGCCAGTTTCGCCACGCGCTCCTGCAGCTTCTCGCGATCGTAGTCCGAGGTCGCTTCTTCGATTTGCGTGCGGATCTGCTTCACACGCGCTTCGATGTTCTTTGCGTCGCCGGCACCGTCGATGATCGTGGTGTTTTCCTTGGCCACTTCGATGCGCTTGGCTTGGCCGAGCTCTTGCAGCGTCGCCTTCTCGAGCGTCAGGCCCGTTTCCTCGGCGATGACCTGGCCGCCGGTCAGGATCGCGATGTCTTCGAGCATCGCCTTGCGACGATCGCCGAAGCCCGGCGCCTTGACCGCAACGGTCTTCAGGATACCGCGGATGTTGTTGACGACGAGCGTGGCGAGCGCTTCGCCTTCCACGTCTTCAGCGATGATCAGCAGCGGGCGGCCAGCCTTGGCCACTTGCTCGAGCACCGGCAGCAGATCGCGAATGTTCGACACCTTCTTGTCGTGCAGCAGCACGAACGGGTTCTCGAGCACGGCGACTTGCTTGTCGGGGTTGTTGATGAAGTACGGCGACAGGTAGCCGCGGTCGAACTGCATGCCTTCCACGACTTCGAGTTCGTCGGCAAGCGACTTGCCGTCTTCGACCGTGATCACGCCTTCCTTGCCGACCTTGTCCATCGCTTCGGCGATGCGATCGCCGATCGACGAGTCGCTGTTTGCCGAGATCGCGCCGACCTGAGCGATTTCCTTGCTCGTCGTGCAGGGCTTGCTGACCTTGCGCAGCTCTTCCACAGCAGCTTGCACGGCCTTGTCGATGCCGCGCTTGAGGTCCATCGGGTTCATGCCCGATGCGACGTACTTCATGCCTTCACGAACGATCGACTGGGCCAGCACCGTTGCCGTCGTCGTGCCGTCGCCGGCGTTGTCGCTGGTCTTGGAAGCGACTTCCTTGACCATTTGCGCGCCCATGTTCTGGAGCTTGTCCTCGAGCTCGATTTCCTTCGCGACCGACACACCGTCCTTGGTGACCGTCGGGCCGCCGAAGCTACGCTCGAGCACGACGTTGCGGCCCTTCGGACCCAGCGTGACCTTCACCGCGTTGGCGAGGATATTCACGCCTTCAACCATCTTGGCACGTGCGCTGTCGCCGAATACGACGTCTTTAGCTGCCATCTTCTAACTCCTTGAAATCTTGTGGAATAGGATCGAGACGAGTTACTTCTGGACGACTGCCATGATGTCTTCTTCGCGCATCACCAGCAATTCCTGGCCGTCGACCTTGACCGTCTGGCCGGCGTACTTGCCGAACAGGACACGGTCGCCGACTTTGACGTCGAGCGCGATTTGATCGCCCTTGTCATTGCGCTTACCCGGCCCGATCGCGAGCACCTCGCCTTGATCCGGCTTTTCGGCGGCGGCGTCAGGAATCACGATGCCCGAGGCGGTCTTGGTTTCCTGATCCAAACGCTTCACGATGACGCGATCGTGCAAAGGACGAAGGTTCATACACACTCCTCTCTTGATTGAGACTGAAGAACGCTTAGGTTAGGCCGCCCAGCGACCCGGACGGAACTTGTTAGCACTCACGTGCAGCGAGTGCTAATTATATGGACCGGTGTGGGCGAATTCAAGAAGGGACCGAGGGACAATTGCGACAATGCCCCCGCAACGCCCCAGTTGCCAAACGCGGCCGGTCGAGTTATAAACGCAAATCATTCTTATTTGCAACGCCGGTAGCCGGCGCGCGACGCGAAAGGGGATCGTTCGATGGCCGCCGTGCCTTCAGACGTGCGACAGGACGTGCACGCACTCTACCGGGACCACCACGGCTGGTTGCAGGGCTGGCTGCGCCGAAAGCTCGAAAACGCGTTCGACGCATCCGACCTCGCGCAGGACACGTTCGTGCGTATCATCGGTTCCTGGGCGCGGCTGGGCCCACCAGCGTTGCTGGAGCCGCGCGCTTATCTCGCCACCGTCGCCCGCCACGTTCTTCTCAATCACTACCGGCGGCTTTCGCTCGAAAAAGTCTTTCTCGACACGCTCGCGCATCTGCCCGACGCGCAGGCGCCTTCCCCCGAGGAACGCCTTGCCATCCTCGAAACGCTTCACGAGATCGACGCCATGCTCGACGGCCTGCCGCCCAAGGTTCGAACCGCGTTCCTGCTGGCGCAGTTGGAAGGGCTGGCCTATGCGGATATCGCAGCGCGCATGCAAGTGAGCGTTCGCACGGTGAAGCGCTACATGGCGAACGCGTACGAAGCCTGCCTGCTGGCGGCTCCGTGAACGGCGCGGGAATCGACGCGCAACGCGCGGCCGCCGAGCGCGCCGCCGACGACGCGCTCCCGCTCTCGCGTGCCGTCGCGCGCGAAGCCGCGGCGTGGCTCGTGCGGCTGCACGGCGGCGGCTCGCGCGAAGACGAGGAAGCGTGCCGGCGTTGGCGCGCCGCGGACGCCGAGCACGAACGCGCCTGGCAGCGCGCATTGCGGCTCACGGCCCGGCTCGATGCGGTGCCGGCCAGCGTCGGCATGCCCGTACTCGGGCGCAGCGTCCGCACCACCCGGCGCACGACCGTCAAGGCCCTGTCTCTGATGCTCGCGGCAGGGCCCATCGGCTATGCCGCATATCGCGCCACGCCCTGGCGCGAATGGGCCGCGGACGAACGGACTACGATCGGCGAACGCCGGAGCGTCACCCTGGCCGACGGCTCACGCGTCGATCTCGATACGGCTACCGCATTCGACATCCGGTTCGGCGACGGCGAGCGCCGCCTCACGCTGTATGCCGGTGCGATTCAGGTGACGACGGGTAGCGATGCGGGTCATGCCCGCCCTTACCGCCCGCTCGTCGTACAAACGGCGCAAGGAATGCTCCGCGCACTCGGCACGCGCTTCGTCGTGCGCGATGACGGCAGCGCCGGCACGTTCGTAGCCGTGCTGCACGGCGCAGTGGAAGCCGCGACGGAAGCGGCACCGCTCAAGCGCATCGTCCCGGCCGGGCGGCAGTTGCGCTTCACGGCCTCGTCGATAGGCGAGGCCGTGCCTGTGGACCCCCATGTGGCCGACTGGGCACACGGCACGTTGTTCGCCGAACGCATGCGGTTGGCCGATTTCCTGTCGGAGTTGAGCCGCTACCGGCCGGGCCTGCTGCGGTGCGACCCGTCCGTGGCCGACCTCCGTATTTCCGGTGTCTTCCGGCTCGATCGGGCGGACGACATTCTCGCGGCGCTACCGCAGACCCTCCCCGTCCGGATCGTCTCGCGCACGCGCTACTGGATCGGCGTGACGGCAGCAGGCATCTGAAGAACCAGCGGAACCTGCGCTCTCACCGGCGCCGCTTGCGAGTGCCAGCGGGAGTCAGCGCTTCAGCGCCGCACTCCAGCCCCGCTGCGCCCGGCACGCGCAGCCCGCCGCAAGCCCTCCAACCTGCGCACCGGTCCCAACGCAGCGGTATGCCGCATCGCCCCTCGATCGGAGGGTGTCCATTCGATGCCCCGATGTCCCCTTTTAGCGGCTCGCGTGTCCTACCTGAATAACCGCACCGCTATTTCGACAAAGGAGCCACCGATGACCCGACGGCCATTCCGCCGGACGCCAGCCGCCGCACGCGGCTTAACCCTGCCTCTGCGCGTTGCCCCACGGCCGGCCGTGCTCGCGCTCGCCTGCCTCGGCGCGGGCTTCGCATTGACGGCGGCCGCGCCGGCAAACGTCGGTGCCGCCGAGGCCTCGGCCAACTCGGCGCCGGCGACGATCCGGCCAACGTTCAAAATCCCCGCCGGCCCCTTGGGCCGCGCGCTGGCCGAATTCGCGAGCCAGGCCGGCGTCAGCGTCCAGATGGACCCGCGTCTCGTCGATGGTCTGACAAGCCCCGGCCTTGACGGCCGCTTCACCGTCCACGAAGGCTTCGCGGCCTTGAGCGCGGGCACGCCAGTGGAAGCAATAGAGACGGCGAACGGCGTCTACCTCGTGCGCGCGCGGCCCACCTCCGGCCCCGTATCCGTGCAGCCAGCCCGGCAATTGCCCACCGTGCACGTAACGGCCGGCGCGGGCGCGGACGACGAAACGGATGGCTATGTCGCGTATTCGAGCACGACGGCGACGAAGAGCGACACGCCCATCGTCGACACGCCTCAGTCGATCTCGGTCATCACGCGCCAGCAGATGACCGAACAAAACGCGCAGACCCTGAATGCCGCCGTGCGTTACACATCCGGGGTGACGGCCGAATCGCGCGGCGGCCTCGCCACGCGCTATGACCTGCTGAAAGTACGCGGTTTCGACGCGGACACTTATTGGAACGGTCTCAAGCTGCTCGGCAACGGCATGTATTCGGTTCCGCAGCTCGATCCTTACCTGATGGAACGAGTCGACGTTCTCAAGGGACCGGTTTCGGTGTTATACGGCCAGGCATCCGCGGGCGGGGTCATCGACCAGCAAAGCAAACAGCCCTCGCAAAAGCCGCTGCACGAAGTGGGCGTCGAGTTCGGAAACTACGGCCACAAGCAGGCAACGTTCGACTTCTCGGGGCCGCTCGATGCCGGCGCGCATTACCTTTATCGATTCGCCGCGCTCGCGCGCAGCGAAGACGGGCAAGTCGCCACCACGCGCAACGAACGCATCGCGATCGCCCCGTCGTTCACGTGGCGCCCCGACAATACGACCGCCCTCACGCTGTTCGCGCTCTATCAGCGCGACCCGCGCAGCACGTCCTACGGCAGCGTGCCGCCCGAGGGCTCCGTGCTCTTCAATCCTTATGGGAAGCTGCCGTCGGACTTCTACGACGGCGACACCGCCTTCGAACGGTTCAGCCGCACACAGGCGTCCGTGGGCTACCAGTTCGAGCACAGGCTGAATCCCGCTTGGACCGTACGCTCGAACGGCCGCTATTTCCATATCAGCCAGGACTACGCAAGCGTCTATGGCAGCGGCCTCGAAAGCGACTATCGCACGCTCGACCGGTACTCGATCGCGTCGACCGACAGCATGAACACGGTCGAACTCGATAACCAGATCGAGGGAAAGTTCGCGACCGGCCCGCTCAGCCATACGGTGCTCGCAGGTTTCGATTATCAGCACATGGCGAGCTCGTACCTGCTCGGATACGGCTCGGCACCCACGCTCGACATCTTCGCGCCCGACTATTCGGCGGCAATCGCCGATCCGGCTCGCACGCTCACTCGTGTGCGCAGCAATCAATACGGCGTCTACGCACAAGACCAGATCCGCTTCGGCCGTTTCGTGTTCACGCTCAGCGGCCGCGAGGACTGGATGAACACTTCCACGCGCAACGTCGACAACGCGACACAAACGAGCCAGTCCGCGCGGGCGTTCACCAAGCGCGCGGGCCTCACGTATCGGTTCGACAACGGCATCGCCCCTTATGCGAGCTATACCGAATCGTTCTCGCCGCAGTCGGGCACCGATGCGGCCGGCAGGCCTTTCGACCCGGAGCGCGCACGGCAGTACGAAGTGGGCATCAAGTATCAGCCGGCCAATTGGGATGCGCTGTTTACGGTTGCCTGGTTCGACCTCACGCGCCGCAATCTGCTGACCGTCGATGCAAACAATCCGGGCTTTCAGACGGAAGCCGGCGAAGCCCGCTCGCGCGGCCTCGAACTCGAGGCAAAAGCGCGTCTCGGCGATGCGCTGGACGTGGCTGCCAGCTACACCTACCTCGACACGAAATACGTGAAGGACAGCAGCGGATTACAGGGCAAATACCTTTCGGCCGTGCCGCAGAACCAGGCGTCGCTCTGGGCGTACTACACGCAGCACCGCGGTGCGCTGGCGGGGCTTTCCGGCGGCATGGGCATACGCTACACGGGGCAGACGTACAGTTACGACAACAGCTACAAGCTCAGCAGCTTCGTGCTCCTCGATGCCACGCTGCGCTACGACCTCGGCCGGCTCTCGCCCTCGCTCAAAGGCAGCGAGGTGTACGTCAATGCGCAGAATCTGTTGAACCGGCGCTATGTCGCGTCTTGCAGCTATACGACCTGGTGCTGGTTCGGTTATGGGCGGCAGGTTTTCGCGGGTGCGAACTATCGGTGGTGAGCGTGGGGGGCTGCGAGGCCTCCTGCTCCCCGCGGTGGGTACGCCGAATACTCCAGGTAATCGCCTATTCTCGTCAGACGTAGGATGACGTACCTTACAGTTTCCATAAAACAACGGAGGAGACATGACACTCGGCTTTTCCCAGAGCGCACCCGCACGCTCGCGCCTCAAGCAGTGGACCCGCCTCGCCGCGGCGCTCGGCGCCATGGCCACGATCTGGTCGATGCCGGCCCACGCAAGCCGCACCTATGTTTACGTCTCCAACGCAGACAGCCAGGACATCTCCGCCTACGAACTCGACGAGGCTTCCGGTTCGCTCGCCCCCATCCAGACACTCCCCCTCGGCGGCACGGCCATGCCGATCGCTCGCTCGCCGAACCGCCCGCATCTTTATGTCGCACTGCGCTCGAAGCCGTACCGCGTCGTCACGCTTTTCGCGAATCCGCTCGACGGCCGGCTCACCGAAATCGGCTCCGCCGCGCTGCCCGAAAGCATGGCGTACATTTCGACCGATGCTTCCGGGCGCTATCTGTTCGGCGCGTCGTACGGCGGCAACATGCTCTCCGTGAACCGCATCGACGCAAGCGGAATCGCTGCCCAGACCTTCCAGACCGTGCCGACGGGCCCGATGGCTCACTCGATCCGCACCTCGCCCGACAACCGCTATGCCTTCGCGTCGGTACTCGGCGCCGATGCATGGCTGCGCCTGAAGCTCGACGCCGATGCCGGCACGCTCGCCAACGACGCACAGCCGGCCTACTCGCTGCCGCCAAAGTCGGGCCCGCGCCACTTCATCTTCTCGGGCGATGGCCGCTTCGTCTATCTGATCGACGAACTGGACGGAAAACTGCACGTGCTGTCCTTCGATAGCCGCACCGATCGCGCCAAGCCCATCCAGAGCGTCTCCATCCTGCCGCCCGACTTCGGCAGCGGCAAGCCGTGGGGGGCGGACGTCCACCAAAGCCTCGATGGCCGCTTCGTCTACGTATCCGAACGGACATCGAGCACGCTCACCGGCTACCGCGTCGATTCGCGCAAGGGCACGCTCGAACGCATCGGCACCTGGCCCACCGAAAAGCAGCCGCGCGGCTTCGGCATCGACCCGTCCGGCCATTACCTGCTCGCGGCCGGACAACTGAGCGACCACCTCTCGGTGTACCGCATCGACGCGAAAACGGGCACGCTCTCGGCCGTCGGACGCTACCCCACCGGTAAAAATCCGAACTGGGTCGAATCCGTCACGTTCGAGTAAGCACTCCCCGGTAGCTGGCTACGCGCGGCCGCCATGGTCAGTTGTCGGATGACCGCGCGAACCGCTAGCTATAATGAATAAATAATCGACCGTTCGCTGTCGCAAGAGGTACCCGATGTCAGCGCCGCCCCTTAACGCCGCTTCGCCGCGGCGCGCCCGCAATCTCGCGGAATTCGTCGTCAATCAGTTGGTCGAGCAGATCGAAGCGAGCGTGCTGAAGCCTGGCGACAAGCTGCCCACCGAATCGCAGCTGATGGAAAGCATGAACGTCAGCCGCACCGTGATTCGCGAGGCTATCTCACGCTTGCAGGCCGCGAAAGTCATCGAAACACGCCACGGCATCGGCAGCTTCGTGCTCGAGCCGGCCGCGAAAAGCGTCGGCTTCAACGTGGCGCCCGGCACGACGCTGCGCGACGTGCTTCACATCCTCGAGTTGCGCATCAGCCTCGAAACCGAATGCGCCGGGCTCGCCGCGCAGCGCGCCCAGCCCGATGACCTTGCGCGCATGCGCGCGGCGCTCGATACGCTCATCGCCACCCATAGCGACGAACCGGCGAGCGTCGAAGCCGATCTGCACTTCCACATCGCCGTGGCACAGGCCACGGGCAATCGTTATTTCGTCGACATCCTCACGCAGCTCGGCACCGCGCTGATCCCGCGCGAGCGGATAGACTCGGCTGGCATCGCACACGAAGATCCCGGCATCTATCTTTCGACCGTCAATGGCGAGCACGAGAGCATTTACGATGCGATCGCACGGCGCGATGCGGAAAGCGCGCGTGCCGCGATGCGCATGCATCTGTCGAACAGCCGGGAGAGATTGCGGCGCGCGAATGCAACTGCCATGGCAGTGGAATCGCACAGTTGACGATCGCGTAACCGGGTACGCACCGGGGCCGCGACCGTGCATCGGGCGCGTGCCCGGTTCAGCGTGCGGCATACCGCCGGCGCGCCACGACGGATCAATCAGACGAACGGCCGCTCGGCGGCGGCCGCTGCCTTCTTTCAGCGCGCGCTCAAGCGGAACGCCGCCACTGCCGTTGCGGTGGCCTGCGCTTGCTGCTCGAGCGCGCTCGCCGCGGCCGCCGACTGCTCGACCAGTGCCGCGTTTTGCTGGGTGACCTGATCCATCTGGCTCACCGCCTGACCCACCTGCTCGATGCCGAGGCTTTGCTCGGCCGTTGCAGCCGTGATCTCCGTCATGATCGAGGCGACCTCGCGCACCGATGCGACGATCTCGCCCATCGCGCGGCCCGCTTCGGTGACGAGCGCATTGCCGCTCTTCACGTCTTCGACCGAGGTGCCGATGAGCGTCTTGATCTCCTGCGCCGCCGCCGCGCTGCGCTGCGCGAGCGAGCGCACCTCGCCCGCCACCACGGCGAACCCGCGGCCGAGTTCGCCTGCCCGGGCCGACTCCACTGCGGCATTGAGCGCCAGGATGTTGGTCTGGAACGCGATGCTGTCAATGAGGCCCGTGATGTCGGCGATCTTCTGCGAGCTCGTGGACACCGCGCTCATCGTTTGAACGGCGCGGCCGACCACATCGCCACCACGCTCCGCCGCCTGCGCCGCATTGGCGGCAAGGTCGCTCGCCGTACGCGCGTGCTCGGCATTGCGCTTGACCGTGGACGTCAGCTCGCCCATGCTCGCGGCCGTCTCCTCGAGCGACGCCGACTGCTGCTCCGTGCGACTGGAAAGGTCCAGGTTGCCCGCCGAAATTTCGCGCGCGGCGGTATGGATTGCGTCGCAGTTCTCGCGCACGACCGAGACGGCCTGCCAGAGACCGGAGCGCATACGGCTCATCGCGGCGAAAAGCTGGCCGATTTCATTTGCGCCGGCCTGGGGCACTTCAACGGTGAGATCGTTCGCGGCGATCCGATCGAGCATGTTCACGGCTTCGTGCAGCGGCCCGATGACGATCCGGCGCAACGCGAAGTAGGTGGACGCAATCAGTACGAGCGAGAACGACACGCCCACCAGGACGAGGCCGAGCACCCACTGGTAATCGCGCGCGGCGCCCGCAGCCGATACCTGGGCGAACCCGCCCGCCAGCTTCTGGAATTTCTCGACCGCCGCCGAATAATCGATCCCGGCGGTTCGGATGTCCTTGTCGTTGATCGTCACGTAGGCAGGAGTGTCGCCATTACGCAACGCTTGGGATGCAGCTTTCAGGTAGGAGGCAAGGCGCTCGGAGGCGTCGAGCAACTGTTGCTTTAACGCATCATCCTGGCCGTCGAAACGCGCGGCGCGGCGAAATGCGTCCGTTTCCGAGGCGGCGCGGTCGATCGTCGTCTGCGCGCTCTTGAGCGCCGAGTCGCGCGTGGCCGTATCGCCCGCTTCTTTCAGCGCGGCGTAGGCACGGGTCAATGCCGAGCGCGTGCGCGTGGTGTCCTTGTAGCCGTCGTTGACGAGAATCACCTGGCTGGCGATCTCCTGCTGCAACGCCGCCGCGGCGTTCGCGCGGCTGAGCGCCACGACACCCAGCACGCCCCCCAGCACCATCATGGCTGCGAACACTGCCAATACAGCAAGCAGGCTGCGCCTCACCGACAAATTACCCATCGCGCCGACACCCCGTTCGTCCATGCCGGACACGGGCCGGCGGTTGGTCTTCAAATCGTTCTATATAACGGCCGTCCGGCGACGAACTGTAGGCCAAAACGCGCCGCGCACATCATACGTTGTCTTACAACACGCATCCAGCAAGATTGCGCGTAGTAATTTCCCTAGTATCTCCAGCAATTCACTGCCCCGAGAATTTTTAATGGCATCACAGTTGTACGATGACATATGAGTAGCAACTCAGCGCCTTTCGCACCAAACCAAGCATGCATGGAGATCTAATGAAAAAACGGGTGATTTCTACGATGGTGGCCGCCTCGGTTGTAGGCCTCGCCGCCGGCGCCGCGCAAGCGCAAAGCAACGTGACGCTGTACGGTATCGTCGACACCGGCATCGGCTGGCAGAACAATTCGACGTCGGTGGGTTCCACCTCGGGCGGCAAGTCGCTCGTGAAGATGAACCAAGGCATCTGGGCCGGCAGCCGTTTCGGCTTGAAGGGTAGCGAAGATCTCGGTGGCGGCAACAAGGCGATCTTCACCCTCGAACAAGGCTTCAACAGCGCGACGGGCGCCGAGCAGTTCTCGGGCCTCGGCTTCAGCCGTCAGGCTTGGGTCGGTATCTCGAACGCGACGTACGGTACGGTGACGGCTGGCCGTCAGTACACGCCGTACTACACGCTGCTGTCGCCGTGGAGCCCGACGACGTGGCTGACCGGCGCATACGGCGCACATCCGGGCGATATCGACTCGTTGGACACCAGCTTCCGCACGAACAACCAGGTCGTCTACACGTCGCCGACGATCTCCGGCTTCACGTTCAGCGGTGGCTATGCGTTCGGCGGCGTCGCCGGCAGCATGGCGGCCGATTCGGTGTGGAGCGTGGCGGCACAGTACAAGAACGGTCCGTTCGGCATCGGTGTCGGTTACCAGCACATCAACAATGCGACCACAACCACGCAACTGTGGAATTCGTCGGCAATCAGCGGTCCCGGCTCGGCCACGACGTACGCCGGCGAGCAAGCTGTGTCGGCAGTCAACAATGGCTACCGGTCGGCTACCCGTCAACAGCGCATCGGCGTGACGGCCGGCTATCAGTTCACGCCGAATTTGGACGTCTCGGCATCGTTCACGAACGTGCAGTACGTTCCGGGTGCAACGTCGTCTTTCCGCAACGAAGTGATCTTCAACACGGCCGGCGCCGTGCTGCACTGGAAGGCAACGCCGACGCTCGATCTGGCTGCTGGCTATAGCTACACCGCTTCGTCGAAGGCCAACGGCATCAGCGACGCCGCGCGCTATCACCAGTTCAACCTGTCGCAGTACTACGCGCTGTCGAAGCGCACGGGCCTGTATGCTGTCGAGGCATACCAGCACGCGAAGGGCAAGACGATCGGCTCGAACGGTACGAGCATCATCAACGCGACGGCTTCGATCGGCGACGGTTTCAACAGCAACCCGTCGAGCAGCGCCAACCAAGTTGCCGTCGGCGCCGGTATCATCCACCGCTTCTAAGCAACAACGACTGCGCGGCATCGCTGCCGAAGCCGCGCTGCTCGAACTTCGGTACGAGCACTTGAACGCCAGGGTCTCACGCCCCTGGCGTTTTTCTTTTTCCCGCCGCATTTCCTTCAGCGTCTCGCCGCCAGCAACAAAAAAGACGGTTGCAGGATCTTCCCGCAACCGTCAAACCGGCGACGAATCGTCGACTGGAGGGAACGCGTTCTACCGTCCGATTCCGCGCGCGCTCAGAAGAACCCGAGCGGCTTGGCGTCGTAGCTCACGAGCAGACACTTCGTCTGCTGATAGTTCGACAGCGCGATCTTGTGCGTTTCGCGCCCGATACCCGATTGCTTGTAGCCGCCGAACGCCGCGTGGGCGGGATACAGGTGGTAGCAGTTGGTCCACACCCGGCCCGCCTCGATCTCGCGGCCCATGCGGTAGGCGCGCGTGCCGTCGCGCGTCCACACGCCGGCGCCCAGACCGAAGTACGTGTCGTTCGCAAGCTCGATCGCGTGGGCTTCGTCCTTGAACGTCATCACCGAGGCGACGGGCCCAAAGATCTCCTCCTGGAACACGCGCATCTTGTTGTTGCCGAGCAGCATCGTCGGCATCACGTAGTAGCCGCTGCCGAGGCCCTCGGCCGGGCTGCGGCGCTCGCCGCCCGTCAGGCACTGCGCGCCCTCCCCGCGGCCGATGTCGATGTAGGAGAGAATCTTGTCGAGCTGCTGCTGCGAGGCCTGCGCGCCAATCATCGTCGACGGATCGAGCGGGTGCCCCGCCTTGATGTTCTGCACGCGTGCGATCGCCTTCTCGATGAAGCGCTCGTAGATCGATTCCTGGATCAACACGCGCGAGGGGCACGTGCAGACTTCGCCCTGGTTCAGCGCGAACATCGCGAGGCCCTCGAGCGCCTTGTCGAGGAACGCATCGTCGCGATCGAGCACGTCGGCGAAGAAGATGTTCGGGCTCTTGCCGCCCAACTCGACCGTGGTCGGAATCAGCGTCTCGGCCGCCGCGCGCATGATGTGCTTGCCCGTGGGCGTCGAGCCCGTGAACGCCAGCTTCGAGATGCGCTTGCTCGTGGCGAGCGCCTCGCCCGCCTCCCGGCCGAAGCCATTCACGATGTTGATCACGCCGGCCGGGAACAGATCGCCGATGATCTGCATCAGCACGAGGATCGAGGCCGGCGTCTGCTCGGCCGGCTTCATGACGACGCAGCAGCCGGCCGCGAGCGCGGGCGCGAGCTTCCACGCCGCCATCAGCAGCGGGAAGTTCCACGGGATGATCTGGCCGACGACGCCCAGCGGCTCATGGAAGTGATAGGCGACGGTGTTGTCGTCGATCTCCGAAATCCCGCCTTCCTGCGCGCGGAGGCAGCCCGCAAAGTAGCGGAAGTGGTCGACGGCGAGCGGCAGGTCTGCCGCCATCGTCTCGCGCAGCGGCTTGCCGTTGTCGATCGTCTCCGCCACGGCCAAAAGCTTCAGGTTCCTCTCCATGCGATCGGCTGCCGCGAGCAGCAGATTCGCGCGATCGGTCGTCGACGTCTTGCCCCAGGCGCGGCGCGCCTTGTGCGCGGCATCGAGCGCGAGTTCGACATCGGCCGCGGCCGAACGGGGAATGCGACAGAACGGCTTGCCGTTGATCGGCGAGACGTTTTCGAAATACTCACCGGCCACGGGCGGCACCCACTTCCCGCCGATATAGTTCTCGTATTGCTGAACGTACGGGTACTCGATGTCCAGTCCCAGGCTCTTGAGGTCGAACATATCCATCGCGTGTCTCCTTGAATCGAAAATTTGTTCACAGCGCCAGCCGGCTGTGGCACCCATCAAGGCAACATGTGTGCCACACGCTCGGTAGCGGCAGGCGCCGTGACCGGAGCCGCACGCCCGCGCAAGACTGTTCCAATTCGCATCACTCCTGTAGCGATACTGAACAGTTGCTGTCCATGGGACGGCCTCGCGCGGCGCGTGCCGGCGTTCACTGTTGCGGGCCCGCGTTGAGCGGCGTTGCCGATGCCTTCGCGACGTCGGCCGTCAGCTTCTCGGCCTTGGGCCGATAGCCGTTCGAGCTCAGCAGGAACGCCATGATGTCGGCGTAGTCCTGCGGCTTGAGCTTGCCGGGACGATCCGCGGGCATGTTCGTCGACATGTAGCCGAAGATCCCGCCGATCGTCAGGTGCGAGTTGCTGGCCGGTGCGAACGCCGGCCCTGTCAACGCCGGCGCCGTCACGCCCTCGAGCTTCGCCCCGTGGCATTTCGCGCAGGCGTTGGCATACAGCTTCTTGCCGTGCGACACCTGCACGGCATCGAACGACGGCGCCTCCGAGGGCGGCTGCGCCGACACTCGAACGAACGCGCCGCGCCCCCCGGCTCCCAATACGGCCGGCATGATGCCTGCCCGCGGCAGGCCGTCGCCCGGCACCGCTTGCGCCCGGCCTGCGTGGCTCGCAGCGGCTTGCAGGCCCACCGGCATGTCCCATTCGCGCGTGAGGGCGGCCAGGCGTCCATCGGCCCGCATCGCGCTCAGCGCGCGATCGAGGCGGGCGCCGAGCGCCGCATGCCGCGCCGCGATCGCGAAGACGAGATGCCAGTCGGCATAAGGCGACTGCGTGGCCGCAACGTCGAACCGTAGTTGCGGATGCGCCTGCCGATAGGCCACGACGGCCGGATACCAAACGATTGCGCGCTGAGCCCGGCCTTCGGCCACGGCGGCAACGGTCAGCGCCGGCGTGTTCTCGAGGTCCAGCTTCACGCCGCGCGCCTGCACGGCGATCAGTTGCGCCGGGCTGCCATATGTGGCCGCCACTACGCCCTCGCGCGCGCCGGCGGCGCCGGGCGCGTTGCCCGCACTCGCCTCCTGCACGCTCACGTAGCCCGCACGCAAATAGCCGCGCGAAAAGACGAGATCGGGGCTCGTGGCGTCGGCCACCGACGAGCGCGGAAAGCCCGCGATGACGTCGCAGCGCCGCGTCAGTGCGCGCCGCAGCTCCTTCAGCGATACGCCGTCGTCATCGCCGCCGGCGATGGCGTCGGCAACAAACGATGCATCGATGCGCGCGGCCTTGAATGCTTCTCGTGCGACGGCGCGATCCACGACGGACGAGGGACTGCCGTCGAACATACACACGCGGACGGCGGCGTTCGCAGGCGCGTCGGCCAGCGTGGCGGCAAGCGCGACGATGCTGGTCGCCGCGAGACGAGTAAGGTTTGTGTTCATGATGAGGCTGTTCCTGAACCTGAATGCTCGAGCACGGTCACGACCGCGCCGGCCGACGTGGCAGGCGCGGCCATGACCGCCGGACCGATCGCCAAGCGGGGCCATGGCGACCGATGGCGGTCAATAAGGCGGCTGGAGGCCGAGAGGGGCCGTTGTCGACCGCTTACCCGCGGCCGAGGGCGAAAACGTAGAGCGTGCCGCCGCGCGGGATCTTGTCAGCGATCTTCGCCATCGGGCCGCCCCAGATCGGATTGGCACCGCCGTAGCCGGCAAGCACCGCCACGTACTCCTTGCCGTCCACCTCGAAGACCGAAGGCTGCGCGACAATGCCGCTCGCGAGCTTCGGGCTTTGCCAGAGCACCTTGCCGGTGGCCGCGTCGAACGCATAGAGGTAGCCGTCGAGCGAGCCGCTGAACGCGATGCCCGACGCGGTGCTCGCCACGCCGCCGTTCCACGGCAATTTGCTCCAGTGGCTCCAGACCTTCTTGCCCGTGTTGACGTCGATGGCCTGCAGTTCGCCATAGCCGCGGCTGCCGGGCTCGGCCTTGATCTCGAAACCCTCGCCCAGATACGGCAACCCCTCCATGTAGCTCACCGACTTGCCGGACAAGCTCATGCAGGCGTGCAGCGCCGGCACGAAGGCGAGATGGCGCTCGGGGTCGTAGGACATCGACCACCAGTTCTTGCCGCCGAGAAAGCTCGGGCAGGTGTTGATCGTCGAGCCGACTTTCGGGTACTTCGCGCCGTCCTGAATCGGCTTTCCTTCGGCCGTGTATCCGGTCACCGAAGTCGCCTTCACGAACGGCTTCGCATAGATGAGCTTGCCGTTGCTGCGATCGATCGCATGGAAGTATCCGTTGCGGTCGGCGTGGACGATCGCATCGTAGTCCTTCCCTTCATAGGTGATTTTCGCGAGCACGGGCGTGTTGACGCCGTCGTAATCCCAGGTGTCGTGCGTCGTGTACTGGAAGTGCCATTTGAGATCGCCCGTCTTCGGATCGAGCGCCAGCAGCGAGTCCGAATAGAGGTTGTCGCCGGGACGCAGATCGGCGAGCCAGGGACCGGGATTGCCCACACCCCAGTAAAGCGTCTTGGTCGCAGCGTCGTAAGTGCCCGTCAGCCACGCCGGTGCGCCGCCATGGTCCTGCATGCCGTTGGGCCAGGTGTCGCCGCCCTTCTCGCCCGCGCCCGGCACCGTGAAGCGCTTCCATAGCACCTTGCCGTCGTCGGGGCTCAACGCGGCGATGAAACCGCGCGCGCCATACTCGCCGCCCGAGCTGCCGACGACGATCGAGCCGTCGAGCGCCAGCGGCGCCAGCGAGAACGCGTAGCCGACGCCGGGGTCGAACATGCGTTTTTTCCAGACCACACTGCCCGTTTGTGCATCGAGCGCGACGACCTCGCCGCTCAGCATCGCCACGTAGACGTTCTTGCCATAAAGCGCGACGCCTCGGTTGATCACGTCGCAGCATGCGGTTTTGAACGATTCGGCGCCGAGCTTCGGCTCGAACCGCCAGAGTTCCTTGCCCGTCGCCGCATCGAATGCATAGACGTTGTCTTTCGGCGTGGTGACGAAGAGATAGCGGCCGTTGACGATCGGCGTGGCTTCGAAGCCTTGCTGCAGCTCGGCGGGAAACTTGTAGGTCCACGCAGCCTTCAGGCTCTTCACGTTGGTCGCATCGATCTGCTTGAGCGGCGAGTGCGATTGACCGCCGTAGCTCCGGTAGTAGGTCAGCCAGCCCGCGTCGTCTTGCGCGCCCGCCAATCGCTCGTAGGTGACCGGCTGATACCCGTCGGCGGCGCTCGCGCGAGATGCATCGAATGCCAGGGCGCCGACTACCGCGCCCGCAAGCGCCGTCATCAGGAAGGCCGAAGCCGTACGTCTCTTCATGTCTGTCTCCTATCGGTCGGACTCGACGCGTCGGCACCCGGCCCGATTCCGTCCGAGACAATCGATCGAAATCGGCGCGTCAGCGTCTGCTCGATCGGATGCAAGGAGAGCGTTCGAACCTGGCACTTCGGCGCGTGGGCCGATCCCATGCCAAAGCTGAGGGTTTATCTATCTATCGCGGCGATGTCGACCAGGCAGTCGCATGCATCGCGGCGGGCGGGCTCGACGCAAGTCGTATGCCATCGGCGTAAGCGCTGCCCGGACAGCACGGCAATGTGTCAAATGCGCGCGTTGCGCGCGCTGCGCGACGAATGCACTCGTTCGCGTTGCGCTGTTTCAAAGTGCGACAGGTGACCCGCCTGGCTGTACAGCAACGCAACACCCGTTGCGTTCCACGGTCATCTCATCGTTGTTCGGCCGCAGGCTGCTGCGACACGCTTCGATATGACGTCGCGCAATGGCATGGTTCTCGCTGAATGGGGCTTCGAAGGCCGCTGCACACGGACACACGGGCGCACGGCCGTCGCGATCGAGAGGAGGACAAGCGGATGGGACGTCTACGTTCGATAGTGGAGAAATGGCTGGTGCCGCTGCCGGACCCATCCATCGGATCGCTGCGCGTGCAGCGGCTGGGACGCGCGGCGAGCCGCGACGGACGCTGCGTGCGCATTGAAGTGTGCGGTATGCAAGGTACGGCCTGCCTTCACTTCTTCAGGCACGGCGACGGTTGCTGGCATGTCTTTCCGCCACCGCGCCCGCGGCCCGCGATGGGCACCGACGGCGTATCGCTGGCCGCCGCCAATGCGCGACTCGAATGATGCGCTGCCTCAGCCGAACATCGCCTCGACTGCGCGCCTCAGCGCGTCGGCCAGCGCCGGCTCGCTGCCGAGGTGCCCGGCGCGGGCGACACGCTCCGCGCGCGTGGCCGGCACCGCCCTCGCGAGGCGATCGAGATTGGCCGGCGGGCAGACGGGATCGCGCGAGCCATGAATAGCCGCGATCCGCACGCCGTGCGATGCGGCCCGTTGCGCAAGCCGCAGCAGGCGGCGCGGCCCGAGCCAGCAGTCGTGCGACAGATAGTGCGCCTGCACGCGGTATTTCGCGACGAGCGCCGTCGCATCCCGGTTCGACACGCGTGGGTGGGCACGCACGCGACGGCGATGAGCGGACGCAAGCACCGCCCGCTCGTACTCGCGCCACGCCACCGCGACCGCCCGCTGCCGTGCCGCCGGTGCGCCGGCCGCGAGCGAATCGGCGCACCGGCGCGCCAGGACAGAAGCGCGGCCGCCGCCCGCTGCGCGCCAAAGCGCCCGCCATGCGCGCGGCGCGCGTGAGCGCGACCTGATGAAAAGCTGCCTGACCTCCTGGCGCGACGCCAGGAAAAGACCGCGCAGGACAACGCCCGACACGCGCGACGGATGCGTGCCCGCATAGGCCAGCGCGAGCGCCGCTCCCCACGACCCGCCCACGACGCCCCAGCGCTCGATACCGAGGTGCCGCCGAATGGCTTCCATGTCGCCGATCAGCCGATCGGTGCGGTTTTGCCGTACGATTCCACGCGGAGACGACGCACCCGCGCCACGCTGGTCGACGAGGACCACGCGAAACCGCGCAAGGTCGAATAACCGCAGCGTACCGATCTGGCTGCCGCTGCCCGGGCCGCCGTGCAGCACGACCACCGGCGTGCCCGAGGCCGCACCGGCGAGCGTGAAAGCGATGCGCTGGCCGTCGCGCGTAAAGTATCGGCGTTCGTATCGGCGTTCGGGCGTGCCGGACGTCCGCGGATGACGGATCGAAGACCAATGGCTCATGAGCGGCAACGAGGCGGCGGTCGCCCGACGGACGAAAATTGCCGCAGATCAAGAAAACCTGAACGATATCGGGGAACTACGGAGAACACCCGATATCGGTGCCAAGGTGACGGCGCCATCGTAAACGATATGGCCGAACCCGCGCGATACCCGCGCGATACCTGCGGTATGGCCGACCGAACCGGCAGGCAAAGGGCGTTTCTGGCGCAGAACTTGCTCTCATGCGGCATCAAAAGAGCGTCAGCGCGTGCGTCGCCGCTCGAAAAGGAGGAGACATGCGCGACGAGGTCCGCGACGTTCACGACGTCCGCAGCGCCGCCCACCCGCTGACGGCGAACGAGGGTGGCTGGCTGACGCCCTGCATTCAGAAGGCTCACGAACGATCGGAAAGCTTCGGTCTCGTCGCGTCGGCGCGGCCCGACTATGACGTGCTCACCGGTGCGGAGCTGACACTCAAGCTCGAGCAGAACCGCGTGCTGACGGCGCACGCGCTGCCCGTCATGGAAACGCTCCACGAGCAGATCGTCAACACCCAGAGCATGATCGTGCTCACCGACGCCGAAGGCTTGATCCTGCATTCGATCGGCGACGACGACTTTCTGCGGCGTGCCGAGAAAGTCGCGCTGCGCCCGGGCGCGAACTGGGCCGAGGACCGCCAAGGCACGAACGCGATCGGCACGGCGCTCGCCGAGCGCAACGCCACGGTCGTCCATGGCGATCAGCACTATCTGGCCGCGAACCGCTTTTTGACCTGTTCGAGCGTGCCGATACTCGACCCCTACGGCGACGTTGCCGGCGTGCTCGACGTGACGGGCGACTATCGCAGCTACCATCAACACACGATGGCGCTCGCGAAGATGTCGGTACAGATGATCGAGAATCATCTGTTCGCGAGCAAGTTTCGCGATACGCTGCGGATCGCATTTCACAGCCGTCCCGAGTTCCTCGGCACGCTGATGGAGGGCATCGCCGCCTTCACGTTCGATGGGCGATTCCTCTCGGCCAACCGCAGCGCCCAGTTCCAGCTTGGCTTATCGCTGGCCGCCTTGCGTGCGCATACGCTCGGCTCGCTCTTCGGCGTGACGAGTGCGCAACTCGTCGAGCGCGCGCGCGGCCAGGCGGACCAGGTGGTGCCGCTGAACCTGCACAACGGCGCCGTGGTCTGCGCGCACGTCGCGCTGCGGCGCCCCTCGCTCTCGCAGCAAGAGCGCGACGACGCACGGCCCGAGGCCCGCTCCACCGTTTCCTCCGCCCGCGCCGAGCCGCGCGCCGCGGCGCAACCGAGCGCCGCGCCGGTCACGCTCGCGCAACTCGATACGGGCGACGCCCAGGTGGCCGCCGTCATCACGAAGGTGCGCAAGGTGATCGGCAAGGACATCCCGATCCTGATCACGGGCGAAACGGGCACGGGCAAGGAGTTGCTCGCGCAGGCGATTCACAACGACTCACCGCGACGCGACGCGCCGTTCGTGGCGGTGAACTGCGCCTCGATTCCCGAGACGCTGATCGAATCGGAACTCTTCGGCTACGAGGAAGGAGCCTTCACGGGCGCGCGCCGCAAGGGCGCACTCGGCAAGCTGTTGCAGGCCAACGGCGGCACGCTCTTTCTCGACGAGATCGGCGACATGCCCTATCCGCTCCAGGTGCGGCTGCTGCGCGTGCTACAGGAGCGCGTGGTGAACCCGCTCGGGTCGACGAAGTCGATACCCGTCGATATCGCCGTCGTCTGTGCTACGCACCGCAGCCTGCGCGAGATGATTGCGCAAAACCGCTTCCGCGAAGACCTTTACTACCGGCTCAACGGCCTCGTCGTGAAGCTGCCGCCGCTGCGAGAGCGCACGGACCTCGCCGTCGTCATCGCGCGCATGCTCGAGCGCGAGTCGCTTTCGGGTGCCGGCGACAAGCCGCTCGCTGTCGCGCCCGAGGTCATGGCGCTGTTCTCGCAATGCACGTGGCCCGGCAATTTCAGGCAACTGGGCAACCTGCTGCGCACGGCCGCCGCCATGGTCGAAGCCGACGGCGAAATCCGGCGCGAGCATCTGCCGGATGACTTCTTCGAGGACCTCCCCGCCACCGCCGGTTCGTACGCCGCGGCCGCGCCCGCGGCGTACGAGCCGACGGCCGTCACCGCATCGGCGCAAGGCACGCGGCTTCATGACGTCGCCATTTCGGTGATCGCGGCAACGGTCGCCCAGCATGGCGGCAATGTATCCGCCGCCGCCCGCGCGCTCGGCGTATCGCGCACGACCATCTACCGGAAGCTGCCGGCTACGATGGGCATGACGCGCGCCTCCAACGACGAGTGAGCGCCGCTGGCCCCAGCGAGCCGCCGGGGCCGCGACACCCGCCGCGGCGACGCGTTGTCGCACGCCGAAACAGCACTGTTCCAAAACGGAACAGCCCAGCTTTCCTGGGTTGCCCTACCGAGATCCGCACGACCGAGGACCGCCTGCGCGCGCGTCCGTTTTCCATCGCCTGATCGATTTCCCATGCCGCGCGCGACTGTAAGGCGGGCCGCATCCGCTCGCGTGCCGCTCGGCATGCGCCTTGCTTCGTTCGCACCCGCCGCGATACGCGCGGCCATTTCAGCGAAACCGACCATTCTTCAGGAGACACACCATGCAGTGGAGCACGCCCGCCTACACCGATCTGCGCTTCGGCTTCGAAATCACGATGTACGTCGCCACGCGCTGACGCGGCGACGAGCGGCCGCGCGTGCGTCCTCCTCGCGCTCGCGCGGCGCCTGTCGAAGCCGAAACATCCATTGCCTCATTGCCCCATTGCTCCGCCCCAGTCGACATCCCGTACTCATGCTCGAGGCGATCGAAAAGGCGTAACCCGCATGAACGACGAATCGACCGCAGCCGGCGCGCCGCTGCGCCCGCACCTGAAAACCATGTTCCGCCTGCAATGGGAGCCCATGCACGACGCGTGCATGCTGGTCCACCCCGAGGGCAGGGTCACGCTGAATCCGAGCGCCGGCCAGATTCTCGAGCGCTGCGACGGCACACGCGACCTCGACGAAATCATTGCCGAACTCGAAGCGCTCTTTTGTTCGGCCGAACTCGCCACGGACGTCTACCGCTTCCTCGACGACGCCCGGCAACGGGGCTGGCTCGACTGACCGATTCGATCCCGAACGCGGCCCGCTCCTGAACGCCTGAACCGGGCCGCCTCGCTTACGCCTGCACGAAGCGCCACGCATCGCATTCCTCGGGAATAAACACCCCTGCACGGCGGTACTGCTCGATAAGGACGGCACGCACGCCGCCCTCGCGCAAGGCGGCCCGCTTCTCATGCCGCCGCATTCGACAGAAGAGGCCATCATGGATCGTGGCGACGAAAGCATCCCACCCTCGGGCAGACGCAGCTTTCTCAAATGCATGGCACTGGCGGGCGCCGGAACCCTCTGGCTGGTGAAGGGCGGTGTGCCGCAGGCCCACGCCATCGGTGACGACACGGCGAGCGCCGATGCCAGCTTCGGCTTCGTGCAGATCAGCGACTCGCATATCGGCTTCGACAAAGATCCGAATCATGACGTCGCCGGCACCTTCAAGGCAGCGCTCGAGCGCATCGGCAACGCGCGGGCACGGCCCGATTTCGTCGTCCACACCGGCGACCTGACCCATCTGTCGCAGCCCGCGCAATTCGATACCGTTGCCGAACTCATGCGCGCCGTGCGCACGCAGACGTTCTATGTGCCCGGCGAACACGATGTGATCGGCGACAACGGCGCCGCCTTCTTCGAGCGCTTCGGTCAACGGGGCCACGAGGGCGGATGGTACAGCTTCGATCATCGCGGCGTGCATTTCGTCTCGCTCGTGAACGTGCGGAACCTGAAGGCCGGTGGCCTCGGCTCGCTCGGCAGCGACCAGCTCGACTGGCTCAGGAACGACCTCGCGGGCCGATCGCCCGAGACGCCGCTCGTCGTCTTCGCGCATATGCCGCTCTGGTCGCTCTACCCCGCGTGGGGATGGGGCACCGACGATGCCGCCCAGGCCCTCGGACTGATGCGGCGCTTCGGCTCGGTCACCGTCCTCAACGGCCACGTGCATCAGGTTCAACAGAAGATCGAGGGCAACGTGACATTTCACACGGCGCGCTCGACCGCCTACCCCCAGCCCGCGCCCGGCGCCGCACCTTCGCCCGGGCCGCTCAAGACACTGCCGGCCGGCCGGCTGGCCGACTATCTTGGCGTGCGCACCGTCCATCACCTGCAGGCGGCGAGCACGCTCACTCTCGACGACGAGACCCTGTCATGAGTTCATCCGCTTACCGCCTGCGGGTCGTCGCACGAATCGCACGAATCGCACGATCCGCGCTCGCCGCGCACACCACGCCCGCACCCGGCAGCGGCAGCCGCCGGCGGCTCGTACGCGCGTTCGCCGCCACGCTGCTCGGTGCCGCGCTTGGCCGCTCCGCGCTCCCGCTTGCGCACGCGGCCGGTATGGGGGAAGCCGGCACCGATACCGCCGGCACGAGCGAATCGGGGCGAGCCCGGCGCGACTATCGCATCGACATCCGGCAATTCGCCTTCGCACCGCCGACGCTCAGCGTACCGGCCGGCGCCCGCATCGTCTGGACCAACGACGACGAGGACCCGCATGTCATCGTCAGTTCGACGGGTGCGTTCAAGGCGTCGCCGGCCCTCGACACGAACGATTCCTATGCCGTGATTCTCGATACGCCCGGCACCTATCGCTATTTCTGCAGCATTCATCCGATGATGGTCGGCACCCTCGTCGTACGGTGATCGGCTCGAGTGATGCGAGTGATGCGAATGATGCGATTGGTGCGCTTGGTACGATTCACGGGAACGATCGGATGACGAGGAATAAACTCGCCGTGTCGCCGGTATCGAGCTTATCGTGCGACAAAGCATGGAGAGCCACGGTGGCCGACACCGACAGACGCAGCACGCGGGAGCGCGCCGACGCCGAGCGCAGCCTCCGCTTTCAGCAAGTGGTCCTGCCGCATCTCGATGCGGCGTACAACCTTGCACGCTGGCTCGCCGGCAACCCCGCCGATGCCGAGGACGTCGTGCAGGAAGCGTTCATGCGCGCCCTGCGTTTTTTCGATTCGTTCCGGGGCGAAAGCGCGCGGCCGTGGCTGCTCGCCATCGTGCGCCGCACCTGGTACACCGAGTGGCAGCGCCGCGCAGCCGCGCACGAGGTCGCCGCGTTCGATGACGAAAACGACGCGAGCCACGAGAGCAACGATATGCCGATCGACGGCTGGTGGGCCGGGCCGACCGATCCGCAAGCGCTCCTCATCCGCGAGCAGGAAACCCATCGCGTACACGCGGCGCTGGCGCAATTGCCCGTGCCGTTCCGAGAGGTGCTGATCCTGCGCGAACTCGAGGACATGAGCTACCGCGAAATCGCGCTCGTGACGGATCTGCCGGTGGGCACCGTCATGTCCCGCCTCGCGCGAGCGCGGCGCAAGCTGGCGGCCGTGCTCGCCGCATCGGAACATTCGCAGGCCGCGCCCGCCCCGCGCGCCAACCCGCAGGAGATGCCCGATGGACTGTAACGAAGCGCGGCCCCTCATCGACGCAAGCGTCGACCGCGAACTCTCTGCGCTCGAGGCCGCCCGCGTGCAACGGCATATCGAAGGCTGCGCCGCATGCCGCCAGGAAAGCGAGCGCATCGCCGCGCTGAGCCGGGCCGTTCGCGCGACGGACTACCACCGTGCCCCCGCGCACCTGCGCGAGCGCATCGTCGCCGGCCTGGCCGACGGCGTCGCCCGCGAGCGCGTGCAGCACGGGCGGCGAAATGCATGGCAAGCGCTGCTTGCCTGGCTGCGTCTCGGGCAAAGAGCAAGCGGCGCGCATCACGGGCTCGGCTCAGCCGCCCCAGCCGGGTCCGCCGCCACGGCGGGCCGCGCACTTGTGGCCGGCCGCTTCGCCATGCTTGCCACCGCCCTGGCGGCACTCGCGATCGGCTCCGCGATGCTGCTGCGCGGCCAGATGCACTCCGAGCGTTTCGTCGACGAACTCGTCACGAGCCACGTGCGCGCGCAGTTGTCCGGGCGCGACATCGACGTGATCTCGTCCGATCAGCATACCGTCAAACCGTGGTTCAACGGGCGGCTCGACTACGCGCCGCCGGTGGAGGATCTCGCCGCCCAGGGATTCCCGCTCGCCGGGGGGCGTCTCGACTACATCGGGCACCGCCGCGTTGCCGTACTCGTCTACCGCTCCAGGCTGCACGTAATCGATGTCTACGTGATGCCGGAGCAAAGCGCCGATTCGCGTGCGAGCGACGATGCAAACGACGGTGCGAGCGTGCGCGTGCGCGACGGCTATGCGCTCGTCCGCTGGCGCTCCGCGGGCATGGTGTGGTGGGCGGTGAGCGATGCGCAGCCCGAGGCGCTGCAGGCCCTGAAGGCCGCGCTCGACGCCCGGCTCGGCGCTGCTCGGCCGGGCAGTGCGGCCGACCGCAATGCGTGAGCGCCGCCGCAGCCCGCCATGCCGCCAGCACCGGGTTGGCATGAGTCAGCGCTTCAGCGCTTTATGGCGGTGCCGCGGTGACGGTCCAGCGCACTCACGGCTGAACATGCTCGTTCTCGCCGGAGGCCGCCTGCTCGGGCAATGTTTCGACGAGCCGCAGCAACTGCGGCGGATCGAGCGGCTTGACGAGGTGATAGTCGAAGCCCGCCGCCCGGCTGCGATCGCGGTCGGCCTCCTGCCCATAGCCGGTGAGGGCGACAAAGAGGCAGGCGCGGCCGCCGAGCGCGGCGCGCAAGCGCCCGATCAACTGGTAGCCGTCCATCACCGGCAGGCCGATGTCGATGACGGCGATCTCGGGCGAAAAGCGATTGACGATCTTGAGCGCCGAGGCGGGATCGTAGACGGCCTCCGCCTGGTGTCCGCATTCCGTGAGCAGCAAGGCAAGCGCTTCGACACCGTCGACGTTGTCGTCGACGAGCAAAATGCGCCGGCCCTGCGCTGAGCGCGACAACGAAGCGGCGCCGACGGCTTCGCCACCGGTGCGATCGCTGCCCGCCGCGGGCGCGCCGCTCGCCATCGGCAGCGTGGGTACCGCCGACGGAACGCGAATCGTGAACTCGCTGCCCCGCCCCGGTCCGACA
The DNA here is from genome assembly GCF_034424545.1 of Trinickia caryophylli. NCBI lineage: Bacteria > Pseudomonadati > Pseudomonadota > Betaproteobacteria > Burkholderiales > Burkholderiaceae > Trinickia > Trinickia caryophylli. The sequence goes on from NZ_CP139970.1 coordinate 1,140,843, forward strand.
CTCGCCGCGGCCACCGTGCCGCCATGCAGCTCGACGAGGCTCTTGACGAGCGCGAGCCCGATGCCGAGGCCGCCTTCCGCCCGGTCGAGATCGCGTTTGCCCTGGAAAAACAGATCGAACACGCGCGGCAGCATCTTCGATGCGATACCGATGCCGTTGTCGCTGACGGCAATGGCGACGAGGCCGTCCGCCTCGCGCCACGCCGCCAGCCGAACCTGCCCGCCAGTGGCCGTATAGCGTGCCGCGTTCGTCAACAGGTTGGACACCACCTGCGCCATGCGCGTGACGTCGACGTGCCAGACGAGATCGGGCTCGACCATCTCGACCGTGAGCCGGTGACCGCGCTGCTCCAGTAGCGGGCTCGCCATCTCCACGGCATTGGTCAGCACCTCCGACACGCTCACCGTTCGCTTCTTGAGTTCGATCTTGCCGCGCGTGATGCGCGAAATGTCGAGCAGATCGTCGACGAGCCGCACGAGGTGATCCACCTGACGCTGGATGATGTCCTGTTCGGGCGACACGCCGCCGTCTTGCCGCATGCGCATCAACTGCAGCGCGGTGACGATCGGCGAGAGCGGATTGCGCAGCTCGTGGCCCAGCATGGCAAGAAACTCATCCTTGGCCCGGCTCGCCCGTTCGAGGGCGACCACGAGCCGCTCGCGCTCCGCATGCGACTTCTCGAAGCGCGCGCGCGTGCGCACCTGCTCGGTCACCTCCACGGCGACAGCGATGACGCCGTCGACAACTTCGCCGTCCGAACGCGTCGGCTGAAAACGGAAGGTGAAGTAGCGCGGCTCGAATGCGCCGTCGGCGCGCGTCATGTCGATGCGGTATTCCTCGCGCTGGATCGATGCGCCGCTTTGGTACGTTTTCGTCAGAAGCTCGATGATTTCGCCGCCGTGTTGGGCGTCGGGGCACACCTCGGCATAGACGCGTCCGATCGGCTCCGGACAGCCTGCAAGTTCGCGGTAACGATGGTTCGCGAGCCGGAAAACATGTTGCGGCCCCGCCAGCAGGGCCGCGGCAACGGGCACGTTCAGGACGAAGTCGGCGAGTTCGCGCTCGCGCCGGCGCAGCGCGGCCTCGGCCTGCTTGCGGCGTTCGACCTCGCGCTCGAGCGCCGCCGCCTTTTGCTGCCATTGGGCGATGAGGCGGTGCGTACCCGAATCGCCGGCTCGATCGAGCACCTCGCTCGGCAGCACGCGAGAATGCGCCCCGCAAATCCGCTCGAATACGCCGCTTCGCTCGGTCTCGGAAAAGAGCGCATGCGGGTAAGCGCAAAAAAGCGCAAATGCGTGGCGGCGCGCGAGCCCGTTCCAAAGCAGCTCGAGTCGCAGCGCCGCCTCGTAGCCGCCCGCCTCGCAAAGCACGGCCACCATTTCGCCGAACGCATGCACGGGGCGCGGCCGCGCCGCGGACACGGCATCGGCCATTACCGCGCCGATCGTCGCGTAAAAGCGCTCCTCGTCAGGCCAGCCGTCCACCATGAAGCCGGCGAGCGCCTCCTCGGCCTCGAGTGAGACGAACTTGCCGCGCGGCGGGGCCGGCCCGCCCCTCTCGACAGGCGAGATCTCATGCTGCCGCTCGATCCGCGGCACAATCTCCGCCAGATGCGCGCGCGTCGCGATCAGGATGGCCGAGCCGTCCGCACGCAGCGCGCGGCATGCAAATTCGACCACCTCGTCGACTAGCAACGACTGCTCGTGATAGAAGCGCACTACATGCCCGCCTGCTTCGTCCGGCGGGCGAAGTGCGCGGCTGGCTAGTGCCATTCGGCTCTCCGGACATCGACGACTTTCGAGCAATGCGCAAGGAGCGTGCCGCGCGATCAGCGGCGCGGCGCGCCCTCCCGGGCGAGCGCGGATGCGATATCGTCCGCGAGCGCCGCCAGGATCCGGCTCAGTGCGGCGGCCTGATCGTTCGCGCCACCGCCCGTGCCTTGCGCCGTGAGCGTGACCGCGTGCGGGGACGAGGACGAGGACGGCGTGGCGTGCGGCGCCGATAGACTCCAGCCCGCCTGAAGCGAGAGCCTGCCGTTCGAATCGGCGTCGAGCGCAAGAACGGTCACAACCAGACTATGCGTGCCTGCGGGTACCGGCGCGTCAGGCAACACGAAGCTGCCTGACGGCAGGCGCCCGAGCAGATCCTGAGCGAGCACGCTGCGCATCATCTGTGCAAGTGGCGCGGCCCAGCGGTCGTCGTCGGCAACGTCGAGACGGTTGGGCGCCACTCGCGTGACGACCTCGGGCCGGTCGAGCATGGCTGGGATATGCACGGCGGTCAGTTGCACCGGAGCGGCCGGCATCGCGCCGCCCGGCGCCGCCGCCGGCGGCACCCTCGGCCCGATAGCCTCCAGCGCGTAATAACGCGTCGGCGGACTATGGGCACAGCCGGCCAGCGCCGCGAGCGAGGCGGCCAGCGCAATCGTCCGCATCGTCCGCATCGTCCGCATCGCCCGCATCGTCCGCATCGTCCGCATCGTCCGCATCGCCGCCGCGACGCTGCACGCAGCGCCGGGCGCCGGCTGGCGCCACCACGTCGAGGTGCTCATCTCCCCTCCTTCTGCTTACCGCGCACGAGCGATTCGGGATGGCGATCGAGATAGTCGGCAAGCGCACGGACCGAGCGCGCCATGTCGGTCAGCTCGCGCAACGCGCCCGGCAGATCGTTCTGACTCGTGGCATCGCCGCCGATCGTGCGGTTGGCTGCCGCAACGGCGCTGTCCGCCGCCTTGGCCGTCTCGCGCAGTTGGGCAACGAGCGGCCCGATCTGCGGGGAGACCTGCCGCAGCGTCCGGTCGATCTCGGTCACGGCACGGTCGATGTGGGCGAGGCTGTCGGCCAGCTCAGGCGACGAGGCCAACGCTCCGATGCGCGCCGCGATACGCCGCACGTCGCGGCCGGTCTCCTCGATCGGCAATGCGTTGAGCTTCGTCATGACCTGATCGGCTTTTGCGGCGATCGCATCGACGTCGGCCGACGCCACACTCGGGATGACCGGCACGCCGGCGTCGTCGGCCAGCTCCGCCGCAGCCGCGCCGGGCACGAACTCGAGCTGGACCTTGCGCGCGCCGATGAGCGGCGGATCCTGCGCCAGCCTCGCGCGCAGCCCCTCGGCCACGAGCCGCCGCATCATCGCATCGACGATGCCGCGCCAGTTCCCGTCGGCAGGCGGTGCGACGCCGGCAATCCCGAGCTTGTCCGGCTCGAGCTCGACGCGCACAGGGGTACTGAGCGTACCGTCGTGCGCGTCGTAGGCAAGCCGCACGCCAGTCACGGTGCCGACGCGAAAGCCGCGCAGCACCACCTCGGCACCGTCTTCGATTTCGCCTGCCGCGCCATCGAAGCGCACGACATAGGCGACGGTCGGACCGTGCACGGCCGGCAGCGCGGGACGATGCGTGCTGCCGGCAAAGCGCCGCACAGGCTCGCCGGGCCCCGGCTCCATCACGATTTCAGGGCCCGCAAGCAGCGCCTTCATCGACGACGGGTCGCTGAAATCGGCCCGCGCCCCGGTGAGAAAGAACTGCGTGCCACGGCGCAGATACTTCTCCTCGTCGCGCTCGATCCGCAGCTCGACGTCGACGTGCCGGCCGTCGCGCGCCAGGGCGACATCGGTCACATCGCCGACTTTCACGCCCCGCAGGGTGACGATCGTGTCGTCCGCTTTCATGCCGTAGGCTTCGTCGAAGGTGACGGTCACCGTTTCGCCGCCATGCACGAGTGCGCGAATACCGAGCCAGCCTGCGAGCCCGAACGCGGCGACCGGCACCGCCCAGATCCATCCGGGCCAGGCACTGCGCCGGATCTCGGCCTGCGTGCGGCGCAACCGCGTATCGCTCATGGCCGGCCTCTCGCATGCGCGTCCCACATCAGCCGCGGATCGAACGCGCGGGAAGCCAGCATCGTCAGAAAAACGACGAGTGCGAAGGCGGTCGCGCCGGGGGCCGGCCGCGCCGACGCGAGGCCGCCGAAACGGATCAGCGGAACGAACGCGGCGATCGTGAAGACGTCGACGTTCGACCAGCGCCCGAGCTCGTCGATCCAGCGATAGAGATGCGCCTTCACCCGTAAATGCCGGCGCGAGCGCCGCTTGATCGAGACGATGAACCAGAGCATGCCGCCGAGCTTGCCGAACGGAATGACGATGCTCGTGCAGAACACGAGGATGCCGAGCGGCCAGAGCCCCGCGCGAAAGAGCTCGTGGATGCCGTCCACGATGCGCTGCGGAACGTCATGGCCGAGCTGCGTGGAGACCGTCATCGGATAGAAATTGGCCGGAAAGGCCAGCACGAGCGCGGCGAGCGAAAGCGCGCCGGCGCGCACGAGGGCGTCGGGCTTGCGCGCGCGCAGCCTCAGCCCGCAACGCGCGCACGGGCTGCCTTCGTCCCGGAGCGGCGCAATGAGATCGCAGGCCGTGCACGACAGTGCGCGGTCGCCCGGAGGCAGTGGTCGCTCGGGCGCGATCGCCCGCCATATCGTTCGGCTGTCGAGCGTTGCGCGTGTGAGCATCGACATCAGCGAGGCGGCGATGAAGCAGTAGCCGCCCGCGCCGATGGTGCCCGTGAGATCTTGCGTGACGCGCACATAGCCGATGAAGCAGCCGACGAGGAACACGTCGGGCATGGCCCAGAGGTCGAGCGCGCGGGTCCAGCGAAAAAGAGGCCCGATCGCATGGGTGCGCACGCCGAATCGCACGGCGGCCAGCGCGAGCGTGAGGCCACCGAAGCGCACCAACGGCAGCACGATGCCCGAAACGCCGAGCAGCAGCGCAAGCGCCTCCCAGCCCTGACGCCACATCAGCACGATGCCCGAAGCGAGCACGGCCTCGCGCTGCGCGCCCAGCATGTGCACGGTCATGAGCGGCGCGAGATTGGCCGGTATCAGGAGCACGAAAGTCGTCAGCGCGCAGGCGAGCGCCGCGTTCACGCTGCGCCCGCTGCGGCGTTCGAGCGGGTAGTGGCATATGCGGCAACGCGCGAGCGTGCGCCGCGTGAGCGGCGGGATGTCTTCGAGCGCGCCGCATTCGGGACATCCGATCGTCATATCGGCCCGCCCGGGCGCAGAGCCGGCCGCGAACATGCGGCGGTCGCCCGATCCCGGTGGATGGCGGATGCGTTTGCATTACTCACGATCACCTCACTCCAGGCAGCGCCCGTGCAATGTGCCAATGGGGCATCGGTCGGAGTGCACGCTTGAGCGCTTACTCCTCCCGACGGGCGTTGCCTGCGCTCAAGCATGGACCGTACCCGGCGCCCGCGCCGGCCCGGACGCGCGTCGCCTCCGCGCGAGCGGCGCGCCATGCGACACTTCGAGCACGGCACACATGTGCCGCATCGACCTGCCGAGGAGTAACGATTCCATGCACCCAGCCCGTTGCGCCGAGTGGTTTTTCGATTTCGTCTCCCCCTTCTCTTATCTTCAACTCGAACAGTTCGACCGCTTGCCGGACACGCTGACGATCGAGCCGCGCCCTCTTCTGCTCGGCGCGCTCTTCACGCACTGGGGTAAAGCGGGTCCGGCCGAAATGGAAACGAAGCGCGTCTTCACCTATCGGTACACGCTCTTTCGCGCGCAGCAGCTCGGTATCCCGCTCGTCATGCCGCCCGCGCATCCGTTCAATCCGATCAAGGCGCTGCGGCTCGCGATCGCCATGGGCGGCTCGCTCGACACCGTGCGCGCGATCTTTCGCCATATCTGGCGCGAAGGCGGCGATGTTTCGTCGGCCGAGGGCTTTGCCGCCTTGTGCGAGGCGCTTGGGTACCCCGAGGGCGTAAGCGCCGTCGAAGCTCAGACAGTGAAGGATACGTTGCGCGCGAATACCGACCGCGCGATCGCGTTGGGTGTGTTCGGCGTACCGACGTTCGTCGTCGAGGGCGAACTCTTCTGGGGCGAGGATGCCACCGGCATGCTCGCGCATTGCCTCGCGCATCCCGACTGGCTCGCTGCCCCCGAAGTGCGGCGCATCAGCGCGTTGCCCGTGGGCGCACGCCGCCGGTGAACGGACGAGGCACGCCGGCGGACCCGGCGCGGGCCGCCGCGTTTCGGCGGCAGCGCAACCCTGTGCGCGCAAACGACCTATCCTAAGAGAGCCGTCGGCGTTTTTGCACACGGCCCAACCGTTCCACCGAAGGAGGTGCGTCATGTCCATGTCAGCCACTCTCCAGCAATGCCTGAGCGCCAAGGGCGCCCGTTACGACGTCGTGCACCATCCCTACAGCCATTCCAGCGCGGAGACGGCCGTGGCCGCCCATGTGCCGGGCGAACGGCTCGCCAAGACAGTGCTGCTCGAGGACGAGCATGGCTACGTTGCGGCCGTGCTGCCGTCCACCCATGCGGTCAGGCTCGCCGAGCTCTGGGCTCAAACCGGGCGTCATCTGACGCTTGCCAAGGAAGCCGACATCCGCGAACTCTTCAAGGACTGCGACGTCGGCGCATTGCCCCCCGTGTGCACGGCCTACGGGATGCAGACGTGGCTCGACGAAAGCCTCGCCAGGCAGCCCGACGTCTACTTCGAGGCGGGCGATCACGAGGCGCTCGTTCATATGGACACCGAGCAGTTCCTCGCGCTGATGGATCAGGCCGAGCGCGCCCGCTTCGCGCGCCGGATGCAGAGCCTTGCCGTCTAGGGCCGGTGCCGCGTCGCGGGGGATGCGAAGCGCTTCGACGCAAGTGCGGTTGCGGCACCGCAATATGCCCCTCCCCGGCGAGCGCGGCACAGGCCGGCTGCTCTCCCCCTATTTTTGAAAACCTTTACGCCGCACCGCGATCGGGCATAGAGTCGTGGCGCTAGACCGTCATCCACCCTGCAGCCCCCTTCAGGAGTGCGTCCATATGGTCCTTCGGTTGCTCGCCGCTCTGCCGTTCGTCGGAATCCTGCTCGGCGTTCCCTTCGTCAACCGCGTCGAGCCGCTCGTGCTCGGCATGCCCCTCGTACTGGCCTGGATCGTTGCCTGGGTCGTCCTCACGGCGATCATCATGGCCATCGTCTACGCCCTCGATCCCACCAATCGCGGCACGCAGGATCGCGCCGAGGAGGTCCGCCCATGAGCAGCGCGCTCATCGTCATCGCGGTGTTTACACTGCTGGCACTCGCGCTCGGCGTGCGCGCGCGCAGCGGGCACGACATGAATCTCGAGCAATGGTCCGTCGGCGGACGCAGCTTCGGCACCGCGTTCGTGTTCCTGCTCATGGCCGGCGAAATCTATACGACATTCACGTTCCTTGGCGGCAGCGGCTTCGCCTACGGCAAGGGCGCGGCCGTCTACTACATCCTGCCTTACGCAACGCTCGCCTACATCCTCTCGTATTGGCTGCTGCCGCCGATCTGGCGCTATGCCAAGACACATCGCCTCGTCTCGCAGCCGCACTTTCTCGCGAGCAAGTACGCAAGCCCGGGGCTCGGCGTGCTCGTGGCCATCGTCGATGTCGTCGCGCTCATTCCCTATCTCGTGCTGCAGTTCAAGGGGCTCGGCATCATCGTCGCGACCGCTTCTTACGGCGCCATCTCGTCCACCACCGCCATCTGGATCGGTGCCATCGTCGTGACGGCCTACGTCACCGTCTCGGGCGTGCGCGGCTCGGCCTGGAACTCGGTCATGAAGGACCTGATGATCCTCGGCGTCGTCGTCTTTCTCGGCATCTATCTGCCGATCCACTTTTACGGCGGGCTCGGCGCGATGTTCACGGCCATCGACGAGGCGAAGCCCGGCTTTCTCACGTTCCCCGCAAAAGGCTCGAGCGTCACCTGGTTCCAATCGACGGTGCTGCTGACGGCCCTCGGCTTTTTCATGTGGCCGCACACGTTCGGCTCGGTGTTTACCGCGCGCGACGAGCGCATATTCAGGCGCAACGCAGCCGTGCTGCCCATCTATCAGTTGATCCTGCTCTTCGTCTTCTTCGTCGGCTTTGCCGCCACGCTGAAGGTGCCAGGGCTCAAAGGCAGCGACATCGATCTCTCGCTCTTCCGGCTCTCGCTGCAGGCCTTCGATCCGTGGTTCGTCGGCGTGATCGGCGCGGCGGGCGTGCTGACCGCGCTCGTGCCGGGTTCGATGATCCTCAACGCCGCCGCCACGCTGATCGCCAACGACATCTATCGCGGCGCGCTCGCGCGGCAGGCGCCGGAGGCCCGCGTCACCGGGCTCGCGCGCGTGCTCGTGCCCGTCATCGCGCTCGTGGCCGTGGGCTTCACGCTGCACGGCGGCGAGACGATCGTCGCGCTGCTGCTCATGGGCTACAGCTTCGTCACGCAGCTCTTTCCCGCTGTGGTGGCAAGCCTCGCGGCGCGCCGCTGGGTCACGAAGCAAGGTGCCTTTTGCGGCATCGTCGCAGGCGTGGGCGTGGTTGCCGTCACCACGCTCACGCACGCCACCATCGGCCAGTGGTTTCCGTTCCTTCCCGATCACCTGAAGGATCTGAACATCGGCCTCGTCGCGCTGTCGCTCAACATCGTCGTGTTGGTCGTCGTCAGCGCCCTCACCCAACCCGGTACGCAGGGCCAGTCTCAAACCCAGTCGTTGTGAGGTCCCGCGCGCACAGCGGTTTCGATCGGGCCACCGCACGCCGCCAGAGCCGGTAAGCTTCCGGCTTTGGCGGCCGCACGAGCCGCGGGGGAACGCGCATGGGCAGGCCGTCGAACGAAGGGCGATCGGGGCAGCAAGGCCGAGCCAGCGCGAGCGCAGGCTCGCGCAGCCGGTGCGGCGCCGCGCGCATCCGCGCCACGGTCTTCGCTCGACTATGCGTGCGCATCTTCGCACTGGCCTTCGTTGGGACGCTCGCCGTGTCGCCGGCCGTGCCGCCATGCTTCGCCGCGCCACTTCCCGGCCACGCCTCGTCAGGCCAGCCAGGCTCGTCGGCCGAGCCAGCCGCGTCGGCCATGCCCGCTTCGCCCGAGCAATGCCGCGCCGGGACCCTCGTCACTCTCGTCGCCCACCTCGACGACGATCTGCTTTTCGTCAATCCGGGCATCAGCGAGCGGTTGCGGGACGGCTGGTGCATCGTCACCGTGCATCTGATCGGCGGCGCCGACAGTTCGCGCTTCGACTACGTGCTCGCGCGCGAGCGCGCAATCCGCCAGGCCTACGCGCGCATGGCCGGAGTGCCCAATGCGTGGCACGAGTCGACTGCCGTCGTCGCCGGCAGACCCGTGCATCGCATGGTGCTCGCCGCGGCGCCGCGCGTGACGCTCTACGAGCTGCGGCTGCCGGGCGGCGAAGTCCGCGGTGGGCGCGTGCCGCTCGGTCTCGTCTGGGACGAAGGCGCCACCATCTCGACCTACCCGATGGCAGGCGACGGCAGCGGCGCGACGCGCTACGACCGGGCGGCGCTGAAGGCGACCGTCGGCGCCCTGCTCGCTCCCGCCACGCTCATCTATACGCTGAACCCCGACACCGTTGCCTTTCTCGAGCACCCCGACCACATCTATGCCGCACGCGTCGCACGAGAAGCGGCGAGCGCGGCGGGCCTCGACAAGCGGGTCCGCTATCACCTCACGTATGTGACGGCCGGCATGCCCGCGAACGTGTCGCCCGCAGCCACGCAGGCCAAGCGCGATCAGGCTGCCAGCTACTTCGCGTTCGACGGTGGCGACATCGGGCAGATCTTCGGCGAATACGAATGGAACGGCGATTGGGTCGCTCGCCGCTATGCGTTCGATGCGCCGGGCGCGGAGCATCGTGGCGGCAACGGCCCCGGCACCGCGCTCGTGAACGCGCGCACGAGCCGCTGCCTCACGGCGGCGGCCGCGCCCGGCACCGCCGGCATCGGGCTCGCGCCCTGCGACGGCGGCCCGGCGCAGCGCTGGCGCTGGGCATCGCTGCCCGGCTATCCCGGCAACCCGCACGGCGCGGCGCTCGTGAACGCCGCGACGGCGCAGTGCGTTGCCGAACGCGCGGGGCGTCTCGTCGAGGCGCGCTGCGACGACGGCGATCTCGCGCAGCGCTTCACGCCCTGGGACTTCGGGATCGTGCGCACACCGCGCGGGCACTGCCTGGGCGAACGCCAAGGCGCCATCGCGCTCAGCGCCTGCGGGCCGCTCACGACGGCTTATCGCTGGACGTCGTCGGCGCTGGCCCCGTGGACGGACCCGCGCACCGCAGGCGCGCTCTACGGCGACGTGACCGGCGATGGCCGCACGAGCGCCGTCTACGTCATGCGCCGAGGCGACGGGCCCGGCTTCGACGTCTGGGTCGCAAGGCTCGCTGCCGGCACGCGTGCGTCGCGCTGGTATGCGAACGCCGTACCGTTCGAACCGGACGCGTCATTTCCGAGTTGCCGCCACGATACGCTTTGCTTCGACGCCACGCGCTTCGTGCTCGGCGATTTCGAGGGCAACGGGCGTGCCGACCTGATGGCGATCGCGCCGACGGACGACGGCGGCACGGCGTTCTGGCTGTTCGCGAACACGGGCGGCGCATTCGCGGCTCCCCGCCTGTGGCAGCGAAGCGCGCGCGCGGCGTCGACGGCGCGCACGCAACAGTACGTGGCCGCCGATTTCGATGGCGACGGGCGCACCGATCTGATGGCGGCCGAACGAACTGACGGCGGCGCGGCCTTCGACCTGTGGGTACTCACGAGCCGCGGCACGGCGGGCAACGCGCCGGCGCGTTGGCGCGCGAACGTCGCACTCGCGCCGGACACACAGTTTCTGGCGGCGCACGTCGATTCGTCGCCGCGAGCGGGACTGGTCGCCGCCGAGCGTACCGGCTCCGCGCTCTGGCTTTCGCGCCTCGCCAGCACAGGGCGTGCGTTCGATCCATCGTTGCGCGCGGCGCGACTCGACGCATTGCGGGCCGGTTTCACGCGGCTCGCGTCCGGCCGGCTCGGCAACACCGGCGCGGCCAGCCCGAGGGGGACGGCCGGCATGACCAGGACGGATGGCCTCGTCGCGCTGAGCCTGCGCGAACCGGACCCGGCGAATCCGGCGCTGATCGATGTCTGGACGATCGCGGTCGGCCCGGCCTTCGGCGCGCCCGTGCATGCAGGAACGATCGCAGACGTGGCCTGGGCCGACGCATTGCCCGCACTCGTCGACGATGCGTCCCAGACGGTGCTCGCGCTGTTCGAACGCGCCGACGCACCGCTCGACGAATACCACTTCACGGGCGGCGCTCCGATCCTGGCCGGCTGCCCGCTGCGCGCCGGTGGGCGGACGCTCGGCGCGTGCGTGCGCTGGGGCGTTCTGCCGGGCCGTTACAGCGAGGCACTGCGGCTCGACAGACTGCACTGACGCAGCCCGCCGGTGCGATGCGCGGCCGGCGCGCGTCAGGCATGACGGCGTTCGGGCTCAGCCCATCACCTGCCGTGCAATATCCAGATAGCGCTCCGCCGTATCTTCGAGCGTCAGGCCATCGAGCGAGCGCTGCGCACGCGGCTCGTTCAGTGCGGCCACGAGCGCTCCGCCGTAGCGCGCCGGATCGGCGGCCGTGTCGACGAGCCGCACGCCGGGCCAGCCTCGGGCAAAGCCAAACGCAGTAATCGCGTTCGCGACGATCGGGATACCCGAGGCCAGCGCTTCGAGAAAGCCGATGCTGTGCGCCTCGAAGCGAGACGGCATCGCAAACGCGCGCGAATTCGCGAGAATCTCGGCAACGCCGGCCTGCGGGCCCGTCATGTCGACGCGGGAGCCGAGTCCGAGCGCGCGGACGAGCGCGAGGACCTCGGCGTAATAGGCGCGATTCTCGATCACGCCGCAAAGCAGCAGCCGCGCCTCGGGCTCGGCGCTGACGACGTGCCGAAACGCGCGCACGGTGTCGAGCTGGCCTTTTTCCGGAATATAGCGGCCGATCTGTACGATGCGCTTCGCTTCGCCCGGGCCGCTGCGCGCCCGGGCGAGCGCATCGCCGCGCCGGAGATCGGCGAGCGCGCGCGCGCCGAAGCGCCTCGCATCGACACCGTTCGGCACGACGATCAGCGACGGATGCAGTCCGATGGCGCGCCGGTACTCGTCGACATTTTTCTGCGACACGCCGATGACGGCTTTCGCGCGCAGCGACAGGATCCGCTCGGCGCGTTGGAGCACGTTGTTCTCGAAGTCGTTGACGCCCGAATGCATGACCCAGACGATCGGCACGCGCAACGGCAAGGCCCGGACATAGAGCGCGGGAATTGTCGCGTGCGCGAAGATGACGTCGGGCTTGAAGCGCCGAATAGCCCGGTAGAGAAAGAGCAACCGGCCCAACTTGTCGTAGCGGCGCGGCGGAAAGACGCAGCACACGCGATGCGCCGCAAGCTCGCCGGCCGCCGGCGCGAAATCGCCGTGCGGCGGCAGCAGCGACGCGATGCAGACAGTGTGCCCGCTGTCCTGGTGGTCGATGGCGATGCCTTTGACGAGCATTTCCGCGCCCGAAAGTCTTGGCGCGAGGATCAGCTGAAAAATACGCATGGTCTTGTTCTCAGGCTCCGGACGTCTGGACTCTCGGGTAGCCGCGTGGCCCGCTCGGCGGCGGGTTGCGAGCCAAAGCGCCCGCGCACCAAAATACCGCCGGCCGTCACACCTGCGCCCGCCAAGTTCCAGCCGCCATCCGCCGCGCTCGCCCGGTTCGCGCCAGCATCGGGCCGACACAAACGAGCATTCGACCGCAGGTTTTGCGACAATGACCGCTTTCGGACGCCATCCATGCGCCATACGCACGGCCGGCGTCGTCGATTCCACTCACTCGTCGAGGCGCGACGGCGCCCGAGCAATCGGACAATGGCCCTGCCACACATCGATCTCCTGTACACCGCCTCCGGCCTGGCCGTCGGCTTTCTCGTCGGCCTGACGGGCGTCGGCGGCGGCTCGCTGATGACGCCGCTGCTCGTGTTGCTGTTCGGCGTGCATCCGGCAACGGCCGTTGGCACGGACCTGCTCTATGCCGCGGCCACCAAGGCGACGGGCACGCTCGTGCATGGTCTGAAGGGCTCCGTCGACTGGCGCGTGACGGGCCGGCTGGCGGCGGGCAGCGTGCCGGCCGCCACGCTCACGCTCTGGCTGCTGCACCGTTACGGCCTGCAATCGCCGGCGGCCACCCACGTATTGCAGCGTATCCTCGGCGCGGCCTTGCTGATCACCTCGCTCGCACTCATCTTCCGCCCGCAACTCGCCATGCTCGCATCGCGCGCGCCGCGCGACGATTCCACGGCAACCACGGCAAGAACGGTGCCTTTGACCGTGCTCACGGGCGCCGTGCTCGGCGTGCTCGTTTCGCTGACGTCGGTCGGCGCGGGCGCCATCGGCGTGACGGTCCTGCTGTTGCTCTACCCCACGCTGCCGACGGCGCGGATCGTCGGCTCCGACGTGGCGCACGCGGTACCGCTCACGCTCGTCGCCGGCATGGGGCATTGGCTGCTGGGCTCGGTCGACGGCGCCATGCTGCTCTCGCTGCTCATCGGCTCGCTGCCCGGCATCGCTTTCGGCAGTCATCTTTCCTCGCGCGCGCCCGAGGCGCTGCTGCGCAACCTCCTCGCCGCCGTGCTGGTGTTCGTCGGCATACGCCTCGCAATCGGCTAAGCGCGCCGGGCTGCGCGCGAAAGCCGCCCGCGAACCGCGACATCGGGTCGCGGGCGTCCGCTCGGTCGCGCTTTGTGCAGTGCTTTATCGAATGATCTGCCGGGCTACGGCGAGATAGCGCTCGGCGGAGTCCTGAAGCGTGAGCCCCTTCAGTTCGCGCAGCACGCGCGCCTGGCCCAACGCCTTGACGAGTGCATCGGCATAAGCCGACGTATCGTCGGTATCGACGAGTTGCACGCCGGGGAAATCTCTTGCGAAGGAAAACGGCGCAATACGGCTCGCCACGACCGGGATGCCCGAGGCCAGCGCTTCGAGGAACGCGATGCTATGAGCCTCCGAGTGCGACGGCATCGCGAACACACTCGCTTGCGAGAGCATGCGCGACACGTCGCTGCGCGGACCTTCGATGACGACGCTGCCGCCGATCCCGAGCGCTTCGACGAGCGCGATCACAGCGGCGTGGTAAGCCGGGTCTTCGATCACGCCGCACAGCACGAGGCGCGCATGATCGACGCGACGCATCACTTGCGAAAACGCGCGCACTGTCTGCAACTGGTTCTTCACCGCCGTGTAACGCCCGATCTGCACGATCTCCTGCGCGCGCGGCAAGCCATCCGCACGGCTGGCGTGCGCATCGGCATCACCATCCGGGTGCCGGAAACGCGCCAGATCCACGCCGTTGGGAATCACGATCATGAGCGGATGCGGGCCCACGGTCGCCACGTAATCGTCGACGTTCGTGGACGACACGCCGATCACGGCGCGGGCACGTGCCGACAGAATGCGCTCGACGCGCCGGAAAAGCCGCCGCTGGAAGTCGTTCGTGGCCGAGTGCATGACGTAGACGATCGGCGCGGCAATGGGCAACGCGCGCGCATAGAACGCGGGGATCGTCGCATGCGCGAAGATGACGTCGGGGCGCGTGCCGCGCACGACCTGATAGAGGTGCCAGAGCTTGCCGGCCATGGTATGGCGCTTGCGCGGAAACCGGCACGGCACCTGGCTCGCGGCCAGCTCGCCGCGCAGATGCGCGAAATCGTCGTGCTGCGGCAACAGCGATGCCACGCACACGTCGTGGCCTTCGCCACGCTGATGAACGGCAAGCTCCTTGGCGAGCACCTCGGCACCCGACAGGCGCGGTGCGAGCACGAGATGAAGAATGCGCATCAGCGATCTCCCGCAGTCCTATAGAGCATCCAGGCGAGCGCCGTACCGAGGCCGGCCGTCATCGCCCAGGCAATGCCGGTCACGCCCCAGTAATGCATCGCGGGCGGCACCGCCGCCACAAGCACGATCACCTGCATGATCGACGCATGGGTGGTGGCGCGCGCATCGCCGAGCGCGCGCAGATACGCAACGAGCACGGCGATGATGGCGCCGAGCGCCATGTTGATGACGAAAATGCGAAACAGCGGCACGGCCGGCATCCATTGCGCGCCGAGCACAAGCGCAAAGAGGGGTGCCGCAAGCCAGCGCAGCAGCAGCACGATCAGCACGAGCCCCCCTGCCGCCACCGCCAGGTACCGCTTGAAGAGCCGGGCCGCCCGCGCGGCGTCGCTGCGGTAGTGCGCCGAGAAAGTGGGAAAGAGGTACTGCGACATGGCGATGGCCGCATCGGCCAACAGCATCTGCGCGAGCCGGGACGACATCTGATAGGCACCGAGCTGTGCCGGCCCGAGCATCTTGCCGACGACGATCTTGTCGAACTGGTTCAGCACGAGATTGACGACACTGCTTGCCCAGATCCACCGCGAGAACGCAACGTAATGGCCGATGCCGGACCACCGCGGCGCCAGCGGCGGACGTGGCCGCATCGTCAACCAGCTGAGCACGCTCTTGAGGCTCTCGCCGAGCGCCATGCCGATCAGCACCGCATAGGCGCCGGCGCCCGCGACCGCGAGCGCGATGCCGCTCGTGCAATCGACGAGCGATGCGGCGATCTCGATGGCGGCAACGTGCCGAAAGCGCCGCTCGCGCTGGACGACGAAGTAGGCCGGCGAGCAGAGGCCGCGAATGAGCGGCAGCGATGCGGCCAACTGCAAGAGCCAGAGCGAGTCGCGCAGATGAAACTGACTGCGCAGCAGCGGCGCGGCGGCGAGCAGCAGCAACGCGACGAAAAGCCCACGCGCGACGAGCGTCGTCCAGACAGCGCCGAGCTCGTTGCGGCTCGGCGTCTCGCGCCCCTGGATGACAGCCTGGGCGAGCCCGGTATCGGAGAGGGACTCGGCGATCGCGACCGCGAGCAGCGCGACGCTGACGCTACCGATCGCCGTCGGGCCGAGAATGCGGCCGATCGCGAGAAACTTGAGCGCAACGAGGCCGCGCACCGCCACCTGCTGCAGCAACACCCAGGTCGCGGCGCTCGCGCCGAAGCCCGCGCGCCACGAGCGCGCCGTCAGCCTGCCGGATTTCACGTCCCTGCCCCACGATGCGCTCACGTTCGCACGACCTGCATCACTGATGAAGATTGAGGAACAAAGTACCTTGTCGCCGGCGTCGGGACGCGCCATCTAGTAGGCGCGCGCCGCCATGCGCGCGGAGGTCCTGGCTTTTTCCGCCAGCGGCGCACGGAAAATTGGCGGCGCGTGTTCGACGGGAGGTGCTAGGGTCTCGTTGTTGACAGCCCGACCCTATCGTCGACGCCATCGGTACGCCCTGGCTGCGACCCCGACCGACCATGGCAAACGCAACGCTTTCTCCCGCGGCGGGGCACGGCGCCGCAACGATCGACGCGGCAGCCCGCGCGACACCGGCCGCAAGCGCCGCCGCCCAAACGGTTCTTCTCATCGAGCCGAATTTCAGCGGGCACCGATGGCGCTATGCCCAGTGGGCGGCCGAAGCCTTCGTCGAAGCCGGCCACGCATGCGTGCTCGTGACGGAATCGCGTAACGAAGACCATCGTCTTGCACGCAGGATCGCGGCCGCGGGCCGCAGCGACCTCGAGATCGCATTCGTCGATCCGCCCGCCCCGTCGGGCGGCGTGTTCGCGGCGCTCGACCGCATCCCGTATTGGCGCTACCACCGCTACTTCCGGCACGCCTATCGGCTCGTCACCGAATTCGCACCGGTGTCGCTCGTGGCCGTGCCGTACGTCGATTACTTTCTCTATGCTGTGCCATTCCTGGGCTCCCCCTTCGGCTCGACACCCTGGATCGGCGTCACGATGCGCTCGTCGTTCCACCACCGCAGCGTCGGCGTGAAGGCCCCCGACCGACGTATCGTCAACGCCGTCAAAGCCTGTCTTTTCCGGCAGGCGGTGCGCGCGCCAGGCGTACGGGCCTTGCTGTCGATCGATCCGACACTGCCCGAATGGAGCGCCCGGGCGCTCGGCGCGCGTGCAGCCAGCGTGCGCTATCTGGCCGACCCGTTTCCCGACGCGCGCGCCGACGATCCCGCGCGCGCGCGGGCCCGCCTCGGGCTGCCACCGGGGCGGTATCTGCTCGTCTACGGCGCCATCACCGACCGCAAGGGCATACGGGAACTCGTTGCCGCGCTCGAGTGCATGGACGAAGCCCCGACCCTCGTGGTCGCCGGGGAGCAGGACGCGCAGATACGAGAGTTTCTTGGCGTCCATGCCGGGCGGCTCACGCCCGCGCCCGTAGTCATGGATTCCTTCGTCACGAACGAAACAGAGCTCGATCTTTTCTCCGCCTGCGATGCGGTGTGGCTCGGCTACAAGGGGCACTACGGCATGAGCGGCGTGCTGGTGCAGGCGTACCGGTTCCGCAGGCCCGTCATCGCCACAGCCGAAGGGCTCATCGGCTGGTTTTGCCGGGACGGCTCGCTGGGCCCCGTTATCGACGATCTATCGCCCGAATCGATCGCGCGCGCCATCGATCGGGCCCTGTCATTGCCGTTGCCGGTGCCGGTGCCGCACGGCACCGCCGCGGGCGCATACGATGAGTCGACGCAACACGAGTGCCTGCTCGAACGCAATACACTCGAGCAATTCAAGCGCACGCTTCGGGAAGCCATGGGTACCGCGGAACCGCGGCAGCCCTCGATCGCATAGAAGACGAACTCGCCGCGCATGCCGGCATCGGGATGGTCTGCCCTGCCCCGATAGCGCTCAAAGCGGCTGGCCGCCGGCAACGGGCGGCACGTTGTCGGCCGCCGCGGCCGGCTCGGGCATGGGAACGACGGGCACGGGTGCGCTCGGCCCTGCCCCGGCCGCGCCGCGAGCGGGAAAGAGCGCATTGCGCAGGCGCAGGAACGGAAACTCGACGAGCCGCGTCGTGACGTATCCGGCCGATATCGCGATCGCCGTCTGGAACACGAGCGCGACAGCCCACACGACGAGCGCCGGTATGCCGAGCGCGCCGGCCTTCGCTATCAGGATGTCGGCGGGTGCGAACGCGAGCGAATGCCAAAGATAGATACCGTAGGAGTAGACGCCCACCCAGGCCACCGCTCGAAAGAGCCAGGTCTGCGCCGCCGTGCCCGCATGCTCGAGCATCAGCACGATGAGCGCGACATAGCCGATGGCCTGAATCGTATAGCCGATGCTTTCGTCGAGCGCGACATGGCTCGTCGCGAACGCCAGCCATGCGACGAGCAGTACGACCATCGCCATGAGCCATCCCTTGCGCTGCGCGAGCCGGCGATAAAGCGCCGGCTTCATCCAATAGACAGCCGCCAGCATGACACCGGCGAGCAGGCTGTCGATTCGATACTGCGTCTGAAAGAACGCCGCGTCGATATCCCCCTTCGCCACGACGACCGAGCGCGCGGCGAGCACGAGCAGGCACAGCATGCCGAGCAGCGCCAGGATCGCGTTCGCGCGCAGCCGCCAGCGCGCGAAAAGGAGCAGCAGCGCAGGCAGAACGAGATAAAAGTGCTCCTCGACCGCAAGACTCCATGTCTGCGAGATGGAGGTACCCAGATAGTTTTGCAGATGGGTGAGGTTCTGCAGCAAGAAGGTGCTGGTCGGGTGCCGGCCGGCAAAGAAATGAAAGACGATGAGCACGTAATACGCCGGCCAGATCTTGAAGATGCGCCGCACGATGAAACGGCCCGCGTCGATCGCACCGGTATCCGCGTATTGGCGTAACAGCAGCCCGCCGACGAGAAATCCGCTCAGCGTGAAGAAGAGGTTGACGCCTTCGCGCCCGAAGTGCGTGAAGGGATATTGAATGATCGGAACGAGCCTGAAGCCGGTATCGACGGTGTGAAAGTGATAGCCCATCACCGCGATGATGGCGATTCCGCGCAGGAAATCGAGCTCGATTGTCCGACCCCGCACGACGGATTGGGCTCCCGCGAACAGATTGCTCATCATCTCGCCTCTTCTTCCCGCGGGCTCGCGCCCAGGATGCCGGCCACCCGCGCCGTGGCAAGGTGGTGATCCGATGGTGCGATGGCGTACCGCGTCGCATCCGCCAATACTCAGGCGATCGGCGACAGGCGCCAGCCGGCGCGCGGGCATGTCGCGCCGGCAACAGCACACGCCCGACGAACGCTAGTGCCAAGCCGCCAGCGACCGGCTCGCCCGCCCGGCGCGGCGCTATAGTCGGCGGGAAACCTGATTCGAAGAGAGCATCGCCGCGGCAGCAACCGCCAAGCCGCGCGACGACGAGGGGGTAATCGTTCGATGGCAACCGTGTCGTATCAATCGACGCTGGCCGGTCCGCACGCGACGCGACGGAACCGGTATGCGAACTTGTGGATCTGGCTGTTCGTCTGTCCGCTCGCGATGGACTATAAGGCCGCGACCGACAACGCGAGCCATCTCGCCCAGGTGCTGCTGGCCGTACCGGCGCTCGGCGCGGGCGCCATGCTCGTGCTGATCGGCCCGCGCTTTGCCGAGCGCTCGCGCCTGCGCGCATTCGTATGGTTCGCGCTGGCGCTCGCGGTACCCGCGAGCCTTTTCACCCAGGCGCTGCAGGGCAACCCGTTCGGGCAGTATCTGCGGGTGCTGTTGCCCTTTGCGCTTTTTCAGATCGGCTTCATCGTGGCCTGCCGGCCGTGGCAGGAAGCACGCATCGAGCAGATCGAAAAGGCCATCTTCTGGGCCAACGCGATCAGCCTCGCGTTCACCTTCGTCTATGGCCTCGCCACGGGCGGTCCGCTCGAAGAAGTGCGCTACCGCATCGTCTCGGCCACGTTTCTCGGGCTGCAGGGCGTGCTGCTGCACGAGTTCGTGATAGCGAAGCGCTTCAACGTCCTGACGCTCTCGCTCTTTCTGGCGACGATCGTGGTGGAGTTGCTCAGCGTGACACGCAGCCTGCTCGTCGGCACCGCGTTGCTCTTCGCGCTCGCCATCTGGATGAGCGCGCCGTCGCTGCGCTACCTCGTGCGCGCGCTGATGCGCGCGGCCGTCGCGGTCTGCCTGCTGGGCGCGATGGCGTTCGGCGCGGCCTCGTTCATGCCGGGGGTGACCCAGCACTGGGCGCAGCGCCTTTTCTTCGCAGAGCAATCCACGGCGACCGGCAAGGATCCGACCACGATCACACGCCTCGCCGAGATGAAGGATCAATACGATCAGGTCACGTCGTCGCCGCTTGCGCTGCTCGTCGGCGAAGGCTACGGGCACGATTACCGCTATTCCCCGGCCTATCTGCCCGACTTGCGCGGGCAGATGAGCAAGAAAGATTTTTACGCGATGCACGACTGGTCCGCCGGCCACAACTTCTGGGTCTATCAGTTCTTCGCCGGCGGCCTGCTCTTCGGCATCGCCATGCCCGCCGCGATTCTCTATGCGCTTTATCGCTGCGCACTCACCTATCGCCGCTGGCGCGTGACGATGCCGCACGCGCCCTATCTTCCCGTTCTCGGACGCGCGATCCTGCTCACCGCCGCACTGCCCGCCACGTCGATCGGGGGCAATCCGCTCGGGCCGCGATTCTCGGGGCTCGTCTTCGGACTCTCGCTCGGCCTCATGGTCGCGATGCACATCCAATTGCGCCGGCTCGGTGCTCGCATGGCACCGCCGCCCCCGCGCAGCGAACCGTTCGGCCCGCGCACCGCGCCCGGTTTCCACCCCGTCGCCGCCGCCGGCAGCGACGGGCCGCGCCGCGAACCCACGCTGGCCGCGCCGCCGGCCCGGCTGTTGCCGGACGCCACGCGCGACGGAAGCATCGAACCCGACTGAACCCGACCGAAGCACAACGACGCTGCGCAGCACGCAGCGGCCGCTCGAGCACCATGAAAATTCTCCATCTCACCGCCACACTGGATCCCGCCGCGGGTGGCCCGGCCGAAGGCGTACGTCAAAGCGCGGCGGCACTCGCCGCCCAGGGGCATGAAGTCGAAGCGGCCACGCTCGACGCACCGGATGCGCCGTTTCTGGTCGGCACTGGCATGCCCGTGACGGCGCTGGGACCGTCGCGCGGCAGGTACGGCTATACGCCGCACGCAGTGCCATGGCTGCGCGCGAACGGGCCTGCGTTCGATGCCGTCATCGTCAACGGCCTTTGGCAATTTCATGGCTTCGCGGCAAGACAGGCGCTGCATGGTCTCGATGTTCCCTATTATGTCTTCCCGCACGGAATGCTCGACCCCTGGTTCAAGCGCACGTATCCGCTCAAGCACCTGAAAAAGTGGCTTTACTGGCCGTGGGCCGACTATCGGACGCTGCGCGACGCGCGTGCCGTGCTGTTCACGACCGAGGAGGAACGCCGGCTCGCGCGGCGCTCGTTCTCGCTTTATCGCGCGAACGAGCGCGTCGTCTCTTACGGCACGGCCGCACCGCCCGCCGATGGGGACCGCCTGCGCACGGCGTTCTTCGCGGCACACCCGGCGCTGGCCGGCAAACGCCTGCTGACCTTCCTCGGCAGAATCCATCCGAAAAAAGGCTGCGACCTGTTGATACACGCGTTCGCGCACGCATGCCGTGAGCGAGACGATGCGCATCTGCTCTTCGCCGGCCCGGGCAGCAACGCCATGCTCGGCGCGCTGCGCGATGCGGCAAACGAAGCCGGCATCGCGCGGCACATCACGTGGGCCGGCATGCTGAGCGGCGACGTCAAGTGGGGAGCTTTCCATGCAAGCGATGCGTTCGTGTTGCCCTCGCATCAGGAGAACTTCGGCATTGCCGTCGTCGAAGCGCTCGGCTGCGGCGTGCCCGTTCTGATCTCGGACAAGGTCAACATCTGGCGCGAAGTCGCCGCCGATGGCGCGGGATTCGTCGCGCCCGACACGCTGGAAGGCACGCAGTCGAATCTGCGGCGCTGGTTCGACGCACGCGATACCGAGCGCGCAGCCATGCGCGCGCGAGCGGTCGACTCGTTTCGCACCCGCTTTACGATGGAGGCCCATACGCGGCGCCTCGTCGAAGTCCTCGAGACCGAAGCACGTCGACTGCCCACGTTGCGCGTGCAACGAACCGGCGAGCCGGCGCGGCCACGCGTGCACGGGTAAGCAGGCTCGATCGTTCGTCGGCAAGCGGCCGTGAGCCGCCTCAAGGCTGCTGTCGTATAAGCGCTACGTTCTGCGAGACCTCCCCCCGGCGCCCGAAAGCGCACGCGTGGCCGACAGCACGCCTGGCGGGCGCGCGATCGGCCATGCGCCATCTCGAATCACTCCTTCGCCGCTCGCGAAAGCGTGGCCGCGGCAAAGGGCAGCGTATCGACGGCGGCCCCGGCACGCGCGTCGTTCGCCGCGCCGGCGGGCACGGTCTTGCCGAGCACGCGCGCAAGTCGCTCGGCGAGCCGCAGGGCCAGCGCCGTGATCGTAATGGTGGGGAAATTCGCACCGACGCTGGGAAATACCGAACTGCCGGCGATGTGCAGATTTTCGATGCCATGCACTTTGCAGTGGCGATCGACCACGCCTTCTTTCGGCGAATCGTGCATGCGCGTGGTGCCCATGTGATGCCATGTGCCCTCGAGCGTCGAGGGCCACGCCCGCCCCTCGAGCGGGGCATCGAGCGTCACGCGCGCAACGCCGCTTGCCGCCAGTTCCTGCGCCACCAACGAGAAGGTGCGATCGAATGTGCGCTTGACGAGCTCGTCGAGCCGCCACGCCACGCTCACGCGCGGCATACCCAACGCATCGCGCTGAGTGCAGAGCGTCACCCGGCTGTCGCGGTTCGGCACTGCCTCGACGATCGCCTGCAGCTTCACATCGGTGATGAGCGCGCGGGGCTGCAAAAGCCGCGTGAGGCCGAAGCCGATGGTATCGACCGGATGCGCGGCCATTGTCGCCAGATCGTCGCCCAGGCGCCAGCCCGGCTGGTCTTTTTTCAGCAATGCCTGCTTGCAACGGATCAGCGCCTCGGCCGCGGCGCTGCCTTCGCCGTAGAACATCGAAAAAAACCAGACACGTGCGTTCAGTAGCCGTTCGCGGGCAAGCACCTCGGGCGTCAGCGCGAACTGCGAGGAGATCATCGTGCCGTGCGCGGAAACAGCGGCGTTCTGATAGTGGAACTTGATGTCGTGAAGCTTGTTGCGCGCCCATGCGTCGGAAAAGCGCACGCTCGCCGACATGATGCGCGGATGATCCATGAAAAAGCGGCCGACGACATCGTGTCCGTTGCCGAGCCCCGCAGGCTGCGTGCGGTTCGAAGCCAGCAAAAGACGCGCGTTCTCGATGCCCCCCGCCGCGAGCACGTAGTGCCTGGCCCGCATGCGGATGCGCCGGCCCGACAGCGTGGCCACATCGACATGGCTCACGCGCGCGGCGTCGGGGTCGCTCGCGATGTCGACCACATTCGCATGGAGAAAGACGCGCACATTCGTCGAGCGTGCGAGATCCTTGCGATAGAGCTTGCCGAAACGCGCGGGAGGGCTGAATTGCGCGATGGTATCGCGCACGAGACCGGTCACGAGCGGTACGCGCCGCACGTCGGCACGGCCGATCGCCTGCTCCCAGAACGCGGGATCGAAATTGTTGGGGCCGAGCTTGAGCCACGCATGCGTGCGCGCATAGTAAGGCGCGAGCTCGTCGAGTCCGAACGGCCAGCCGCTGTGCGCAACCCAATCGCGCTTGTCGAAGTCCCATGGATCGAGCGGCCGGCACCAGCCGCCCCAGCAATTGCTGCTGCCGCCCAGATAGCGGCTGCGGCTGCCATCGGCGAACGTGTAGGGCAGTCCCACGTTTTCGCCCCGATACAGATCGCGCGTCTCGTCGTCAGCCTTGTAGCCGCCGCTTTCGAGCAGACAGGTGTCGATTCCCATCCGGCTCATCTCGAGCGCCAACGTGATCCCGGCAACCCCTGCGCCGACGATGCAAACCGTCGTATCGACCGTATGGCCTTCTTCGACGGTACGTGTATCGATGAACATCGTTTTCCCCTTTTCTTGTGATCTTCGAGCCGGCGATGGCAACCTGTCGGCCAACATGACGCCGCTTGCAGCCAACGCAACATGCCGTCGGGGCGATGCGGCTCTCGCCCGACGGTTCCACTTGTCAGGTCATCCGGTCGACGCATCGAACGCTCGGGCGGCCGGCGCCGTCATGGCGCAAAGCGCTTGCGCAGAAACCGGCACGGATTGCCGCCGTAGACGCCCTCGGGCGCGAGCGAACGGTGCACGACGGACAGCGGCGTCACGACGGCCGAACGGCCGATCGTCACGCCCATCTGCACGACGCATTTCGACGTGATCCAGACGCCGTCCTCGATGACGATCGGCGCGACGCGCAGATCCATCGTCGTGCTCATGTCGTGGGAGCCGGCGGTAAGAAATGTCCCTTGGGAAATGCAGACGTGCGAGCCGATGCGAATCGGCGCCTGGTTGTAGATCCAGACGTCGACACCGAACCAGCAGTGGTCGCCCACCTCCAGATTCCACGGCGCCTTGACGCGCAGCGGGTGCACGAAACGGCAGCCGATGCCGATCTTCGCGCCGAAGATGCGCAGCAGCGCGACGCGCAGCGCCGAACTGGGCACGAGTTTGTTGTTGACGATGCACGCCTCGAGCACGAACCACGTCGCCTCGGTCAGCAAGCTCGGCCGGCGAACGCAATTGCCCTTGCCGGCCCGCGACAGATCGATGACGCGTCCGCTCGGGGCCTCCACCTCGTGCGAGCGTCCGTCTGCGCCGAGCCGATCGCGCGCGTCGCGCCGATCGACGAGATCGTGCTCAATGGGATGGTCCATCGTCGCTTGCCCTCGATTCGCTTTATGTCTTCTCGTAAGCGATTATCGAGCGCGATCCGGAAGTGCGATGCCGGATGAGCGACGGATGGCGGCTCTCGGCCGGGTTTTGGCGTCTGGCGACGGCCTGCGGGCGCGACGATAAAGCCGTGTCCGACATACTCGACAGGAGGGACCCGTGCCACCGTCATGCTGCACTGAAGTGCGCTCAGCCGGCGCGCGCCCCGCGGGCCGGCGTTCGACTTGCGTCGCACGCGCGAGCGCCATAGCGGCCTGCGCCGCCTTCGCCACGCTCGCTGCGCTCGTTGCCGCTGCGCCCGTCGCGGCCCAAAAAGCGTCGACACCGGTACCGGCACCGGCTGCCGCGCAGGCCCCGGGTGGCGACGAAACATCTGCGGATGAAAGACTCGCGCGTACACCACCCGAGCAGGCCGCGGCGCCCGCGGCCGCGCCCGCCGCGAAAGCCGCCGATCGCCGTCTGCAAGGCGTCGCGGACGAACGGGCGTTGCTCGGCGCCCCTTCGCCCGGACGCGATCCTTATCGTGCGGCACTCGACGCACACGAAACGCAGCAGACCGATCTGATGAGAGCCGAGCGCATGCCGAACCGGGCGCTCGAAGGCAACGGCTACGATGCGCCGCCCGCCGCGGGGCGCAAACCGCGCGTGCGGATGCCGGCCGACGCAGGCAATGCGCCTGCCAACACGCCGCAAGACGCCGCCCAGGCGGTCTATCGCGAATCGTTCAAGGACCCGAGGGCCAATGCCGGGGGGCAGCAGGTGTACCGCATGCCCTGGTGAGGGCGGCTCAGCGCTGAACGACGCTCACCGCCACGTCGACACTGTGCTCGCCGCCGCCGAGGATGATGCCGCGCAACAGCGAAACGTCGGTGTAGTCGCGCCCGACGGCGAGCGTGACGTGATCGAGATCGGCAAGCACATCGTTGGTCGGATCGAGATCGATCCAGCCGAGCCCCGGGCAGAACACGGAGGCCCAGGCATGCGAGGCATCGGCGCCGATGAGCCGCGGCGCCCCCTTGGGCGGCTCGGTGCGCAAATAGCCGCTTACGTACCGCGCTGCGAGGCCGAGCGAGCGCAGGCAGCCGATCATCACCTGCGCGAAATCCTGGCAGACGCCATGCCGCGCCTCGAACGCACGCAGCGCCGGCGTATCGAACGCCGTCGCCTGCGGATCGTAGGCGAACTCCGCGTGGATGCGGTGCATCAGATCGATCGCGGCGGCGGCCAGCGGCGCGCCGGGCACGAAGCTCTCGAGCGCATAGGTGCGCAGCGCCGGGCCCAGTGCGACGTTCGGCGACGCGAAGACGAATTCGGTCTCCGGCAGGTACTGCCCACCCGCGCGATAGCCGAGCGCATGCGCGACCTCCTCCCACGCCGGCGTGGCGCCGGGATCGAACCCTTGCCAGCGCGGCGAGAGCACGACCGTGGTCTCGCTCGTGAGCGAGAGGCTTTCATGCGGCGTATCGAACGAGAAGTACAGCACCTCGTTGCCGAAAGCATCGATATGAGAAGTCTCGTACGCGGGCGCAGGCTCGATGCGCTCGCTGTGCGAGACGATCCGCTGCCATGCGTTTGCAAGCGGCCTGATGGTTGCGAGATGCTGCGCCGTTTCGACGGGCATCGAATAGCGATAGGTCGTCGCATGCGAGACCGAGAGCGTGATTTCGCGGCTCATGACGACACCCTCGAGGAAAGCCCGTTGTCCGCGTGAATGAAGTAGCGGGCGCTGACTTCGTTCGAGGCGGCCGCGACCTGTGCGGCGAGATCCTCGCATACGGCGAGCAGCGCCGGATAGCGGCCCGATGCGTCCGCTTCGCAAAGCTGTTCGAGCGCGGGCAGCGCCGCCAGCGGCTCGAGCAGTTCATGGAACGGCCGCCGGTTGGGGCCACCCGCTGCCGCGGCGATCTCGTCGAGCTTCTTCGAAAGCCGCTCGTAGACACCGTAGATGCCCCGCGGATTGGTCGGATCGACCACGACGAGATCGATCAGCGCCGGCACTTCCAGACGCCCCGGGTAGAGCGAGCGATACGTCAGCGTACTGTCGAAGAGTTGAAGCAGCAGATCGAAGCCCGCGGGTGTCGCGAGCATCCCGCCCTCGGCCACCACGTGCAAGAACGTGGTCATGGCGACCACGCGCTCGATATGGCGGCCGACGAAGAGCAGCCGCCAGGCCTCGTCGCGCACCATGCGATCGCCTTGCGCGCCGCTGATGGCCGAAAGCTGCATCGCCAATGCTTCGAGCGCATTCATCAATGCGAGCCGGTCATAGGACTCGCGCCGCTCGGCGCGCGCCTCGCCGGCCGCGGCCGGCGCGAGCGACAACGCCTGCAGCGCGTCGCGGAAATCGTTGCGCGCCGCGAGTATCGAGCGCCAGTGATCGTTCGAAAGCCTGGCCCGGATTTCACCGCAAGCGCGCGCCTGGCTTGCGATGACCTGCCCCACGCTGGCGGTGCCCGAATGCTCGTGCAGGCTCGCGACGAGCGTGTGTTCGAAGGCGTGGCGCGTGCTGCGCGCGGGCGTGTCGCCGCTCGGAATCAGCTCGAAGCGTGCGGCAAGCTCGGTGAGCGTCGGCAACATCTCGTCGGCATCGTGACCGTCGAGCGAACCGAGAATGAGCCGCGTGAGACGCACACTGTTTTCGGCACGCTCGCTGTAGCGGCCCGCCCAAAAGAGGTTTTCCGCGGCACGGCTCGACACGGTGCGATGACGCCGCGCGAGATCGCCGGGCTTCATCGGCGAAGGCAGCAGGGAGAAGGCCGAGCCCGGATGGCGCGAGAGCACCCAGGTATCGGCGCTACTTCCGCCCGATTGCATCGACACGCTCGCCTGCCGCTCGCCGGCGAAGCGCGTGAACGCGCCCGGCAGCACGTGCCAGTTGCCGTTGGTGCCCGCGATCGCATAGACACGCAGGGTGCACGGCCGCCGGTAGAGCGTGCCGTCCTCGTAGCGCGGCGCGCACGAATACGGCAGCGGCGAGCGGATCGTGAACGCGTCGGGCGCTGCCTCGATGCGCGCGCGCCAGTCGGCCAGCCTCTGGGGGCCTGCGGCGAAGCCGGGCGGCATGTCGGGCGGCGGCTGTGCCGGGCCGGCCCAGGTCGGCAGGAGCCATGCCGCCTCGAGCCGCGCGAGGGCGTCGTCGCGCACCGCCGCCTCGCCGCACCACCAGGTCGCCACGCTCGGCAGCGCCAGCGATTCGCCGAAGAGCGCCTCGGCGATGCCGGGCAGGAACCCGTGCAGCGCAGGCGACTCGACGAACCCGGCACCCGGCGCATTGGAGACGACCACGTTGCCGGCACGCATGACTTGCAACAGGCCCGGCACACCGATCGTCGAATCGGCGCGCAGCTCGACGGGATCGCAAAAGCTGTCGTCGAGCCGGCGCAGCACGCCGTGCACGCGTTCGAGCCCCGCCAGCGTCTTCAGATAAAGCTTGTCGGCGCGTACCGTGAGATCGGTGCCTTCCACGAGCGTGAGGCCCAGATAGCGCGCGAGAAAGGCGTGCTCGAAATAGGTCTCGCTGAAGGGCCCCGGGCTCAGCAGCGCGATATGGGGCGAATCCGCGCGCGCGCGCCGCTCGTCGTCGGTCATGGTCGTGCGCGCTGCCTGCGCGAGCGTGGCGATCAGTTGCGAATACGAGGGTGCCAGGCGCCTCACGCGCATCGAGCGGAACGGTTCGGCGAACAGGCTCGAGACGATGAGCCGGTTCTCGAGCGCGTAGCCGAGCCCGGACGGCGCCTGCGTGCGGTGCCCGGTCACGGTCCATTCGCCGCCGGGCGCGCGCGCGAGGTCGACCGCGACGATCTGCAGATAGCGTCCGCCGGGCGGCGTGTGGCCGCGCATGGAGCGCAGGTAGCCGGGATGCCCGAAGACGAGAGCGGGCGGCAACAGGCCGCGCCCGAGCAGCGTCTGCGGGCCATACACGTCGGCTACGAGCGCTTCGGCCAGCCGCGCGCGCTGGGCGACTCCGCGCTCGATCACCGCCCATTCGGCCTCGTCGACGATGAACGGCAGCGAATCGAGCGCCCAGGGCCGCGGCTCGCCGTTATCGGCGTAGACGTTGTAGGTGATGTCGTTGTCGCGGACCTGACGGGCGACGGATGCGGCGGCATGATCGAGATCGGTGCCGCCCTCGTCGCCGGCCAGCGCGAAAAAACGCCGCCACGGCTCGCGCAGGGCGCCCGAGGCATCACGCAGCTCGTCCCAATGGCCGGCGGGAGCCGGCGCCTCGCGCACATGCGCAAGCAGTTCCGGCACATCAGCCGCGGCACCGAACGGCAAAGTCGATTGAAAAGGCAAGTTGATCCGTGTTCAAGGTCGATCATCGGACCCGGCACGCCGCAAATCGAGCGTAAACGGCAGCTCGAGGCTGCGCACGCGCGTTCCCACGGCCGCCGGCCCGGGCGTATGGCCGATGGTGAAAAAGCGCGCACGCCGCCGGCTCTCGGCCTCGTAGGCGTTGACGGGAAACGTCTGATAATTGCGTCCGCCCGGATGGGCGACATGATACTGGCATCCGCCGATCGCCCGCTCGGCCCAGGTATCGACGATGTCGAACGTGAGCGGGGCATGCACGCCGATCGTCGGATGAAGCGATGCCGATTGCTGCCAGGCGCGAAAGCGCACGCCCGCGACGTACTCGCTCGCGCGCCCCGTCGATTGCAGCGGCAACGGCAGGCCATTGACCGTCACGACGTGACGGCTCTCGTTCATGCCGAGCACGCGCACCTCGATACGCTCGAGCGACGAATCGACGAAGCGAACCGTACCGCCGCCGGTGCCCTCCTCGCCCATGACGTGCCACGGCTCGAGTGCGTGACGCAGCGTGAGCGAGATGCCGCTCGTCTCGAGCTCGCCGACGAGCGGGAAGCGAAACTCGAAGTGCGGCGCAAACCATTCCCGCTCGAACGCGTAGCCTGCCGCGCGCATCTCGGCGAGCACGTCGTCGAAATCCATCTGCACGAACGTGCCGAGCATGAAGCGATCGTGCAGCTCGGTGCCCCAGCGCGTGAGCCGCGCCGTATAAGGCGTACGCCAGAAACGCGCGACGAGCGCGCGCAGCAGCAACTGCTGCACGAGGCTCATGCGCGCGTGCGGCGGCATCTCGAAGCCGCGCAGCTCGAGCAGGCCGAGCCGCCCGGTGGGCCCGTCGGGCGAATAGAGCTTGTCGATGCAGAACTCGGCGCGATGCGTGTTGCCGGTGACGTCGATGAGAATGTTGCGCAGCGTGCGATCGACGAGCCACGGTGGAATCGGCCGGCCGCCGTTCGCATCCGGTGCGAGGCGCGCGAGCTGGCGCTCGATCTCGGCCAGCGCGATTTCGAGTTCGTAGACCTGATCGTTGCGTGCCTCGTCCACGCGCGGCGCCTGGCTCGTCGGACCGATGAACAGGCCCGAGAACAAATACGAGAGCGACGGATGGTTGTGCCAGTAGGCGATGAGGCTCGCGAGCAGATCCGGACGGCGCAGGAACGGGCTGTCGGCCGGCGCGGCCGCGCCGAGCACCATGTGGTTGCCGCCGCCGGTACCCGTATGGCGCCCGTCGAGCATGAACTTCTCGGGGCCGAGATACGATTCGCGCGCGGCCTCGTAGAGGTATTCGGTCTGGTCGACGAGTTGCTCCCAGTTCGACGCGGGATGAATGTTGACCTCGATGACGCCCGGGTCCGGCGTCACCTGCAGCACCCGCAGCCGGGCATCGCGCGGCGGCGGGTAGCCTTCGAGCACGATCCTCGCGTCCAGTTCGGCGGCGGTGGCCTCGACGGCCGCCAGCAAGTCGAGGTAATCGTCGAGCGCCGCAAGCGGCGGCATGAACACGTAGAGCGCCTGGCTCGCCTCGCCGTCGTCGAGCGACGCGGCCTCGACCTTCGGGCCCGCGGCGCGCGCGATGTCGCGCGCCTCGACACACAAGGCGGTGCGCCGCAGCCACGGAGCGGACTCGCCGCGCGCCGGAATACGCGCGTCGGGGGTGCCACCCGCGGCACCGTCCGCGGCGGCACCCGCCGCGCGCGCCGTACCGGACGCCCCCCTCTCGCTGGCGTCGCCGCCTGTTCCCGGCGCATACTGCCAGCGCAGTCGAGCGGCGCTTGCGAGCGGCACGGGCGGCGCGAACGGATCGTGCTCGTGCAGCCAGGGGTAATCCGCGTCCGATACCCAGGGCAGCGAATCGAGCGGCAGCCGGTAGCCCATCGGCGAATCGCCGGGAATCAGATACATGCGCTCGTCGCGAAAGAACCAGGGCCCCGTGACCCAGCGAGGGCCGGCCAGCGGGCTCCCATCCGCCGCCGCGTCGCGCTCGCGCGCGAGCGGCAGCGCGTAGCCCGTCACGGTGGCGAGACCCGCGTCGAACACGCGCCGCAGCCGCACGCGCTCGAGTTCGTCGTCGAGCCGCGAATCGAACGGGTCGACATTCACGGGTAGCCGCCGCTCGCGCCAGAGGTAATACCAGACGTCCTCGTAGCCGGGCTGGATGTGCGCGGTATCGAGCCCGAGTTTGCCCGCAAGATGCTCGATGAAGCGTCCGGCGTCCTCGGCCGTGTAGCGCATCGGTTCGCGCTCGTCGGCGAAGCGCGACGGATCCTGCCAGCACGGCTCGCCGTCGGCGCGCCAATAAAGCGAGAGTGCCCAGCGCGGCAACTGCTCGCCCGGATACCACTTGCCCTGGCCAACGTGCAGGAAGCCGCCGTGGCCATAGCGTGCGCGCAGCTTGTCCATCAGCGAGACGGCGTAGCCGCGCTTGGTCGGGCCCAGCGCATCGGTGTTCCACTCCGGCGCGTCGCGATCGCGCACGCAAACGAACGTGGGCTCGCCGCCCATCGTGAGCCGCACGTCCATCGCCGCAAGATCGGCATCGACCTGGGCTCCCATGCGCGCCACGCCGGCCCACGCGCCCTCGCTGTACGGTTTGGTGACGCGCGGCGTTTCGTGCACGCGCGCGATCGACATCGAATGCGAGAACTCGACCTCGCACTCGTCGAGCGCGCCCGAGATCGGCGCGGCGCTGCCCGGCTGCGGTGTGCAGGCGACGGGAATGTGCCCCTCGCCCGCCAGGAGGCCCGAGGTCGGATCGAGCCCGATCCATCCCGCACCCGGCAGGTAGACCTCGCACCACGCATGCAGATCGGTGAAGTCGACCTCGGTGCCGCTCGGGCCGTCGACGGCTTTCTCGTCGGGGGTGAGCTGCAGCAGATAGCCCGACACGAAGCGCGCGGCAAACCCCAACTGCCTCAACGTCTCGACGAGCAGCCAGCCCGTGTCGCGGCACGAGCCCGAGGCGTTCGTCAATGTTTCCTCGGGCGTCTGCACGCCGGGCTCCATGCGAATCAGGTAGCGGATATCGCCCGCGAGCCGCTGATTGAGCGCGACGAGAAAATCGATCGTCGCGCGCGGCGTGCGGTCGATGCGCTCGACGAAGGCCGCGAACGCCGGTGTCGGCTCGGCCGTCCTGACGAGATAGGGCGCGAGTTCGCTCGCCAGCTCGGGCGCGTATTCGAACGGAAAGCGCTCGGCGTACGGCTCGAGGAAAAAGTCGAACGGGTTGTAGACCGACATCTCGGCGACGAGATCGACGGTCACGCGCAGTTCGCGCGTCGGTTCGGGGAACACGAGCCGCGCCTGGTAGTTCGCGAACGCATCCTGCTGCCAATTGACGAAATGGCGGGCGGGCTCGACACGCATCGAATAGGACACAATGGACGTGCGGCAGTGCGGCGCCGGGCGCAGGCGCACGATTTGCGGCCCGAGCGTCACGAGCCGGTCATAGCGATACTGCGTGACATGGTTTAACGCGACGCGAATCGACACGAAGGAACCCCGATGCGGTGAAGAGGAAAAATGGGCCGCGCAAGCGTCATGCCGCGTGCGCGGACTGCATCATCATGGGCGCGGGCTCCGGCGCGAGCGGCACGAGGAACTCGCGGCTGATGCAGCTGCCGAGATCGTTCACGCGCGCGAGAAAATCGGTGAGCCAGGCGTGCAGGCCCGCGCGCAGGATCTCCCCGATCGGCGACGCGCACACGTGCGCGTGCAGCCCCGCTGCCATCGCCTCGGCCTCTGTGGAACGCGGGTTGCGCACCCGCGCGAGGATCTGCCGTACCTCGTCGAGGCTCGCCGCGAGCGAGCGCGGCCAGTCGGCGAACGAGATCAGCAGGCTCGCGACGCGTTCGGGCGTGATGACGTCGCGATACACCTTGCGATAGACCTCGAAGCCGGACACCGAGCGCAACACCGCCGCCCAATGGTAGTAATCGAGCGATTGGGCAAGCGGCTGCGCGAGCGCGCCGCCGCGCTGCTCGAGCATCTCGTACTTGACGTCGAGAATACGGGCCGTGTTGTCGGCCCGCTCGAGAAAGATCCCGAGCCGCATGAAATAAAACGCTTCGTCCTTGACCATGGTGCCGAGCTGCACACCGCGCGACAGATGCGAGCGGAACTTGACCCATTCGAAGAACTCGCAGGGATCGCGCTCGAGCACGCCATCCGCGAGCATGCGCTGCGATTCGAGCCAGGTCGTATTGAGCGTTTCCCACAGCTCGGTCGTGATCGAGCCGCGCACGGCGCGCGCATTCTCGCGCGAGGCGCGCAGGCAGCTCACGATCGAAGAGAGGTTGTCGCGGTCGCTCGACATGAAGGCGATGACATCGCGGCTAGTCATGCTCGGATGCCCTGCCGCGTAGATGCCGGCCAGCTCGGAGATCGACAGCATGGCGCGCCAGCCGAGGGCGGCATAGTCGTCCGATTGCGGCAGCAGCGACATCTGATAGTTGGCATCGAGCATGCGGGCCGTGTTTTCGGCGCGCTCGGTGTAGCGGGCCATCCAGAAGAGATGGTCGGCGGTTCGGCTCAGCATGATGGCTCCCGAATGTCGTTGATGAAGCGGTTTGCCCCGCAGCCGCGGCTCGAAGGTCGGACACGCGATGGCGGCGCGCGGCGGCGCAGCGGGCGCGACGGCACGCAAAGCGGGCTGCCGCACTATTGTTCGAGGACCCAGGTGTCTTTTGTACCGCCTCCCTGCGACGAATTGACGACGAGCGAGCCTTCGCGCAGCGCAACGCGCGTAAGCCCGCCCGGAACCATGCGCACTTCGCTGCCGGACAGCACGAAGGGCCGCAGATCGATATGGCGGGGCGCGATGCCGGCCTCCACGTAGGTGGGGCAAGTCGAAAGCGCGAGCGTGGGCTGCGCGATGTACTTGTCGGGATTCGCGACGAGTGCGGCGCGAAACGCCTCGATCTCGGCCGCGCTCGAGGCTGGACCGACGAGCATGCCGTAGCCGCCCGCACCGTGCGTTTCCTTCACGACGAGTTCGGGCAGATGGTCGAGCACGTAGCGCAAGTCCTCGTGCCTGCGGCACATCCAGGTAGGCACGTTGTTGAGAATGGGCTCTTCGCCGAGATAAAAGCGCACCATGTCGGGCACGTACGGATAGATCGACTTGTCGTCGGCCACGCCTGTGCCGATCGCATTGGCGAGCGTCACGTTGCCGGCGCGATAGGCCGCAACGAGCCCGGCCGCGCCGAGCGTCGAATCCGGTCGGAACACTTCGGGGTCGAGAAAATCGTCGTCGACGCGGCGGTAAATGACATCCACGCGCTGCGGCCCCTGCGTCGTGCGCATGTAGACGAGCCCCTTCTCGACGAAGAGATCCTGCCCCTCGACAAGCTCGACGCCCATCTGCTGCGCGAGAAACGCATGCTCGAAATAGGCCGAGTTGTACATGCCCGGCGTGAGCACGACGATGGTCGGATCCTCGGTGCCCTGGGGCGCGGCCGCGCGCAGCGTGTCGAGCAGCAAATCGGGATAGTGGGCCACCGGCGCCACGCGGTTTCGCGCGAAGAGATCGGGAAAGAGCCGCATCATCATCTTGCGGTTCTCGAGCATGTAGGAGACGCCCGAGGGCACGCGCAGATTGTCCTCGAGCACGTAGAACTCGCCCTCGCCCGCTCGCACGATGTCGATGCCCGCGATGTGCGCGTAAATGTCCCGCGCGACGTCCACGCCTTTCATCTGCGGGCGGTACTGACCGTTCGCGAGGATCTGCTCGGCCGGAATGACGCCGGCGCGTACGATGGCCTGCTCGTGGTAGATGTCGTGGATGAACCGGTTGAGTGCGCCGACGCGCTGGCGCAGGCCACGCTCGAGCGCGGCCCATTCGTGCGCCGGGAAAATGCGCGGAATGACGTCGAACGGAATCGTGCGCTCGGTGCCGACACCCGTTTCGTCCTTGGCGCCGTAGACGGCGAACGTGATGCCCACGCGCCTGAAATTGAGGTCGGCTTCCGCCCGCTTGTTGCGGATCTGCTGCTCGCTTTGCGCCGACATCCAGGCAAAGAACTCGCGGTAATGCAGACGGGGATCGCCGCACGACTGAAACGCGGCCGGCGGGACACCCGCGGTGTCGAGGCCACTGCGTTCGAACATTTCGCTGAAGAAGGCTTGCTTCATGGCCCGTGTTCCGTTCGTTGTTCAGGGCCGCGTGCGCACACCGTGCGCGCACGCGGTCTGGCCTGGTCGCCGCCGTCTCCTGCCGGCGCCGCCGCTCGGACGAGCTTTCTTCTATCGGAGCGCACGCTACGCGGCTACGGCCGCTCCGACGCTCGGCCCGATCGACAACCGTGCGCCCGGTGTTCGTCGAACATCGGCGATATGACGGCAGCATGCACCTTCGGCACGCAACGCGCCACTGGCACGCGCAACCAGGCATTGGGGGTCCGCATCACGCAAAGAGCATGCCCATGATCGAAACGCCGGTCCCGCATGCAGATACGGCGATAACGCCGCTGCAGGGGCGAGACCGTGGGGCACCAGCGAGGCGCATTGCCGTGCGGACACGCACCAAATCGAGGCACACGGCGAGACGCGCGCGCTTCGGCCGGTCGCCCGCGCTCGATCAGGCTGCCGACGCCTTTTCCGATCGCCTCGATCGATCAGGGTAATCACCTAGCGTTTCGGACTTGTCCGGCCCTTGAGGCCATCGCCCAGACTGCTTCCGAACGCGATCGATACGAGAAACGGTTCCCCTTTGCGCTAGTGGAGCATCTCTATCCGGTTACGTTCACTTTCATTTTTATTACAAGCATACTGCGCCGGCCGCTTCGATTTAGTCGGCTATTTAATCTGAATTACCGTTAAGGAGATGAATATGATTAAGTCATTTATTCCCCCCACCACTGTAAAAGCTTACGGCGCCTTTCTTTCCGTAGTGCTTTCCAAGAAGTCGCGCCCCGGCGACGGCATCCACGGGCGCGGGGTCAAGGGCCTCTGACGCTTTGACCCGGTAGCGGCACGGGAGGGCGATATTCGCCCTTTTCGTATCGCCCTCTCGATCGCCTCTCACCGTGGAGATGAATTATGAATGGCGCATCTATCGAATACACCGAATATAGCGACGGCGCACTGTCGATCAATACGGAGGATTACTTCGTGCTCGACGAAGAGTTGATCGTATTCAGTCCGTCCAAGCAGGCCTACTTTGGCATCGGCGGCGCGGCACGCCTCGTCTTCGATGCAATGGCCGAGGCTCAAAGCCCGCTGACCGAGCGCGACATTCGTCTCAACCTCGGCGCGAGCCGCGCGCTGACCCCAACCGACATCGAACTGATCCGCGATGCCATCCGTGTGCTGCTCGAATTGGGAGTACTGCATGAGCACGCGCGATGAAGAGCGGCTGATCTTCCTGCTGCACGCACTCATTCGCACGCTGCTCGTCGAGCGTCCCGTCGACGAAGCGTATCTCGGCATCTGCAAGTCGGTATTGCCCGGGCTCGTGCTGGGCGAGTTCGGCGCGCCCCGCAGTCACCCCGCGGTGTGCGACAGGGCCAGCCTGCGCTATCTGACCGACATCTGCGACTACATCTACGCGCTCGACGACAAGGAATGGAGCTACGCGTCGTGCTACTCGGCCAGCATCGCCGTGCAACTCGTCGCGCTTGCGCGCGGCGTGCCAGCGCGTATCGCCATCGGCGTCAAGCGGCAGGATGCCAAGATGGTCGGCCACGCGTGGGTCGAGCTCGGCGATGCCCCGCAGGCTTCTGTCATCAATCCGGGCCGCGTATGCATCGACGATTTCAAAGTCGTCAAACGACTCGATGCTGAAACGGCTCTTCAATCGTGGATGAGGAAAACGTGCGATTCTGGACGCTGCTTGTGAACTACGAGGCGGCCGAAGCACAAGGCTACATCGACAAAGTCGTGTCGCTGCTGCGCGAGGTCGACGTGCGGCGCGTCCGCCGCAAGGATCTGGACTGGGCACGCCTGCTCGAAATCGATCTCGAGCTGGCACCCCGCCGCTGCCCTCCGGCCGCGCCCGAACCGCTGAGCGGCAACGCGGTCTACAGCGGATGGCTGCGGGACCCCTGCCTCGATCGCATCCACTCGGCGCTGCGCGACGATGCACTCGTCGTCGATCCGCTGGCCGCCGCCGCCGTGGGCGAATTCAGCTACGCCGCCATCGGCGCGCAAGGCGCCACGGCGGCGACGGACCACTATGCCACGCACCCTGTCTACTATCGGCAAGGCGAGCAGGGCCGCTGGATCGTCGCCAACGATCTGCGCCTTGTGCTGGCCGCCCCGGATATGGCCGTTGCGATCGACCGCCGCGCCTGCCGCGAGTTTCTCACACACACGGTGATGGTCAACGAAAACGAGCTCGGCAACGGCGCGACTTTCTTCTCCTCGGTACGCAAGCTCGAGCCCGGGGCGGCACTCGAAATCGCCCGGGACGGACGCTCGCATGAAATCGTCCGGCGCCCGCCCGGGGCCGCGCTGCCGCACGCCGTACGCGTGGCTTCCACGCGCCAGGATTACGTCGAGGCATTCAAGGAAGTCTTCGGACAATGCGTACGCGACCGCATGGCGGCGAGCCCGACCGGCCTCCTGCTGAGCGGCGGCATCGATTCGAGTGCGGTGCTTGGTGCCGCGCTATCGGCCGGCGCCAGTCCGCCGTTTTGCGTCAGCGTGGCATTCGACGATCCGCATCTCGTCATGAGCCAGGACGACAAACTTGTCACCTCGCTCTTCGAGGCATGCGACCTTCCGCACCGGATCGTCTACGCGGACGGCATTTTGCGCCTGCCGACGATCGACGACGCGAGCGCCTATGTCGATGGCCCCGATTCGGCGGCGAACCCGCTCGTCAAGGAAGCCTGTGCGGCCGCCCTTCGACAACGCGGCATCTCGCTCGTCATGACGGGCGAAGGCGGAGACGTCGTGCTCGGCGAAGCGATGCACGAGTTCATCGTCGACGGCATACGCGAAAGCGACGGCATGGCCGGCGTGCATCGCTATTTGTCCCGGCACCTAGGCCTGCGTCCCGGCTCGCGCGCGTATTGCCGCAAGCTGCTCGAGGCCGCCCTCCCGTACTTCGGCCATCGCGCGCTGCGCGCCGAGGCGCGCAGCGATGCGCGCGCGTCGCTGCCCGGCTATCTGATGCCCGCACTGCGTGAAGCCGAGTCTCAGTTCAGGTCCGAGCGCGGGCACGGGCGAACGGACCGGCCGCCGTCGTTCGCGCCCCGGCGCTTCCGCTATGTCGCCCACCGCTACATGCACGGGATGCTGTTCCCACGCGCATCGTATTTCGATACCCTTAACGTGCAGTGCCTGAACTCGCATCCGTTCCTCGATCCGCGCATGATGGCGTTTGCACTCAGTTGCCCGCCGCATATGCATCACGACTACTTCGAACTCGACCGCGCGAATCCTTATGCCAGCGCAAAGATGCTCGCCCGGCTTGCCTACCGGCACGAGCTGCCGCCCGCTGTCTGCGCGAAGACGCACAAGACGAGCTATGCCGGCATGGCGCGCCGCATGTTTCACAACAGCGGCCGTGCGCTTTACGCACTGGCCGCGCAGCCGATGCTGCTCGAGCAGTGGGGCCTCGTCGATCAGAAGACATTCCGCCGGCATCTGTGCGCCTACATCGCGGCCACTGAGGATCCGAACGCGAACCTCGGGATCAACTATCACTACATCCGCGGCGTCTGCGATCTCGAGGTGTGGCTGCGCAGGTTTTGCGGCACCCGCGCCGAGATCGATGCCCAACTCGCTTTTCGTCCGTTACGCGCTCTCGCCTGATCCA
This sequence comes from Trinickia caryophylli, assembly GCF_034424545.1. Lineage (NCBI taxonomy): Bacteria > Pseudomonadati > Pseudomonadota > Betaproteobacteria > Burkholderiales > Burkholderiaceae > Trinickia > Trinickia caryophylli. The sequence goes on from NZ_CP139970.1 coordinate 1,179,456, forward strand.
ATGCCTGCCACCGTCTTTCTCGCTCGCCTCGGCGACGCGCTGCGCCTGCTGCGGCGCGCCTCCCCAAGCGCCTTCCATGGCGCCGTTGCCGCCAATCTATTGGGCGGCCTCGTGCCGGCCGCCCTCGTGTATGCGGGCGCCAGGCTCGTCGAGCAACTCGCGGCCGGCCGACCTCTCGCGGCCGTTGCCGCGCTGCTCGCCCTCTACGTGCTGCTCAACGGCTTTCAGGAATGCCTTACTTCGGTCACGGGCTTCGTGCTCGATACGCTGCGCGATCGCGTTCGCATGACCATGAAAGCCGACGTGAGCCGTGCGGTCGCCACGTTCCCCACGCTCGTCGTTCACGAAGACGCCGCGCTGCGCGAAACGGCCGTCCTGGCCGCGAAAGCCGGCGACGACCTCGGCGACCTGGTAGACCATCTGCATGCCGTGTTTCTCGGTGTCGTCACGATCGTGCCCGTCGTCGCGCTCACGGGCGCTATTGCCTGGTGGATGCCGGCCGTCATGCTCGCCGGCACCATACCCGCGATGATCCTGCGCGCGCGTGCCGAGCGAGCCAGTTGGGACGTTCAGGCACATCATGCTTCGACGTTCAACGCACTGCGCATTTTCGAGCGCGTGCTGATGCAACCCGAGTTCGCCAAGGATCTGCGCATCTATCGGATGCACGATCGCTTGCTCGAGCGATGGCGCGCGCGCTATGAAACCTACCTGTCGCAAGCCACGCACGTGCGCGCGCGCAATGCATGGCGTCTCGCCGCGGCGGCTGTCGTCACGAGCGCATGCCTTGCTTTGCCGCTCTTCGCAATCGCGCGCGGATTCGCCTCCGGGCGGCACGGCGTGGCCGATCTCGTCGTCTTCTTCGGCGCGCTCACGCAACTGCGCGACGGGCTCGCGGCCGTTGTCTACAACCTCGGCGATCTGCTCGGCGTCTCGTATGCGATCGAGCCGTATCGCACCTTGCTCGCGCGCCGCGCCGAAGCGGGTTCCCGCATATCGGGCACGTCGGACATCCCGCACGCCCCGGCCGCCGCCGATCGGGCCACCCTACCGGACAACGCGGAACTCGTACTACGAGACGTGACGTTCCGCTACGGCAACGCATCGGAGCCCGCGCTCGAACACATCGACCTCGATCTGCGCCGCGGCGAAACGGTCGCCATCGTCGGCGAAAACGGCGCCGGAAAAACGAGCCTCATGAAGCTCGTCTGCGGGCTCTACGCACCATCGTCGGGTGCGATGACATGGCGTGCCCGGCACGAAGCGGGAGACAATGCACGACGCAAAGCGCCACGCGTCGTCGCCGTGTTCCAGGATTTCGCCCGTTTTCCGCTTACGCCGGTGGACAACCTCGCGCTGCCCGCCGGCGCAGGCGCGCACGACGAACGCGTGGCTGCGCCGCTGCGCGCCGTGGGCCTCGACTCGCTCGTCTCGAAGACCGACATGCCGCTCACCTCGGAAATAGAGGGCGGCGCCGATCTCTCGGGTGGCCAATGGCAGCGGCTCGCCATCGCACGCGCGCTCGCGCATGCGGCCGAAGCGAATCTCTTCGTGTTCGACGAGCCCACCTCCGCGCTCGATCCCGAATCGGAAGCGCAAATCATGCATCGGATTCTCGAAACCGTTCGCGGCAAGACGGCGCTCATCGTCAGCCATCGGCTCGCACTCACCCGATTCGTCGACCGGATCGTCGTGCTCGAGCATGGCCGCATCGTCGAGCAAGGCTCGCACGACGCACTCATGGCCAAGCAAGGAAGGTACGCGCGGATGTTTGCCGCGCAGGCCCAGTTTTATCGGTAGGCAAATCGGTAGGCACGTCTGTACGCAGCGCGGACGCTCGCACCTATTCCACGCGCCGCCCGGCCCCCGTGCGCGAGCGCCTCGCCCGCAACCTCCCATCGGGGGCGCCCGCCTCCGCAGGCGCGGTAGTGCGGCACGCCGCGAGCCTGGACTCCAAACGATCGAGCACGGCCTGCGGTGCGAGCGTCGCCTGCGCGAAGCGCCGCGCGGCTGCGCCGAGCTCCGCTCGTTTCGGCGCGTCGTCCGCCAACGCGGCAATCGCCGACGCCAGCGCCTGTGCATCGTCCGGCTCGACGACGAGCCCGCGCGAGGTCACCACATCGTAAAGCTCGGTGCCCGGGCGCGCCATCGCGACGATCGCCTTGCCGCTCGCCATCATGCCCGTCAGTTTCGACGGCATCACGAGATCGGCGGCGTCCGCGCGCTGCGGCAACGCATGGACATCGGCCAAATTGAGCAATTCGTTCAGTTGCTCCGCCGGCTGCAAGCCGATGAAACGGCAATTCGGCAAACCGGCACAACGCTCGACGAGCGCCGCCTTCGTCGGCCCCTCGCCGCAAAAGACGAAGCACAGGTCGCCCCGCGCCGCGAGCAGCGCCGCCGCCTGCGCCAGATGCTCGAGCCCCTGCTTCTTGCCCATGTTCCCCGCGTAGAGCACGACCCGCGCATCGTCGGCAATCGACAGCATGCGTCGGAAAGCGCTGGGCCGGCCGAGCGGATGAATGGCCTTTCCATCGACCCAATTCGGCAAGTTGAACGCTTTCCCTGCGTCGACGCCCAGCCGCACCAACCGCTCGACCATCTTCGACGAAATCGACGAAACGACGTCGAAGCGCGTGATCAACGCCCGCTCGACACCGCGCGCGAGGCGTGCCGCGCCGGCGCCGTCGATGAGCCCGAGCCCGAACGCCGCATCCACTTCGAAATCCTGGACATGCAGCCACGACGCCGCGCCGCACGCATGCGCGAGCGCGAGCGCCGCCGGCGCGCAAAGCAGCGTCGGCGCAATCCCCATCACGACGTCGGGCCGCCACCGCCATTGCGCCGCCATCGGCGCAATCGACGTACATGCGAACGAAGCCAGATGAACGAGCCGTGCGAGGCCGCCCGGGCGCGCCGGCACCCAAAGCGGCGCGCGCCAGACCGTCACGCCGTCGCGCACCTCGCGCCGGTAGCGCCACGCGGACCAACCGGAAGCCACACGCCATTCCGGGTAATACGGCGGCGCCGTGACAACGCGTACCTCATGGCCGCGGGCGGCGAGGCCCTCGGCCATCTCGGCCGTGTACTTGCCCGTGCCCGTCAGTTCCGGCGCGTAGTTGAGACCATAGACGAGCAGCTTCATTGCGGCTGCCGCTTGGCGCGCGACGCGGCCTCGTCATCCCGCGGACCGGCGAGCATCGTGGCGCAACCGCGCGCGATATTGGCCGCGGCAGAGCGTGGGTCGAAGCGCGAGATCGTCGCCATGCAATGCCCGGCCGTCGCCTTCGCATCGCCGAATTCGCGCATGGCCGCAAGCAGCGCCGCGCAGAGCGCATCGGCGTTGCCCGCCTCGAACGAAAAGCCGGTTTGCCCTGCCACGATCAGCTCCGGCACGCATCCGCAGCGCTCGCTGACCACCGCCGGGCATCCGTGGCTCAGCGCCTCGTTCACGACGAGTCCCCACGGTTCGCTGTAGCTCGGCAGCACGAGGCAACTCGCCCTGAAGTACTCGCGGGAGAGCGGCTCGTCCTGCAGGCTGCCGAGGAAATGAACGGTACCGCGCAAGCCGAGCTCGTCCACCCGGCCCTTCAGCGCGTCGTGCATCGGCCCCGTGCCGACGATGCGCAGCGTCGCGCCGGGTACGGACGTGCGCAACTGCGCGAACGCCTGCAAGAGCGTATCGATGCCCTTTTCCTCGGAGAGGCGCCCGACATAGAGAAAGACGGCCTCGCGCCCCTGGCGCTCGGCAACCCGTTCGTCGAGCGCGCGCTCGCGCGGAAACGAGCGCGGCAAGGCCGCCGCCTGGCAGGGCACGAAAATCCGCTCCTCATCCGCCCCGAGCGACGCGAGATACTCGCGGCTGCGCTCGCCAAAGCCGAAGTACCCGTCGCAAAGCGCGAAGAAGATCCGTTTGGGTACCGACGTTAGCAGCCGCCGGGGCCGATCGAGCGCCGTCGAGTCGCAAAAGACGGCGCGCCGCTTTCGCGTGACGATGCAAGCCGCCAGCATCGCCCAGTATTCCAGGCGGTGATAGCCGGGCAGCACGACCAGGTCGGCCTGTGTGCGCAGTACCTCCCACGTCAGACGGCCGATCATTTTGCGCGTCGGCACGTCCTCGTAACAGCCGTCGAACAGCTTTCGCATCGGGTAGCGGTGAAACGAGTAGTCGACTTTCGAAAACCCGATGCGGTCGGTCTCGGTATCGGCAATCTGCACGATCGAATAGCGGATCGCGCCCGCTGCCGAAAGTTGGTGCAGCGCCGAGAATACAGCGCCCTTGTGCCGCGACCAGACGACGTTGTGGAATATGGTTACGGTCGATGTCATCTTCTTCGTCACCCGTTCGAAGTGGCTTCGAGCACGCAATGGCGTGCAACGAAATCCTCGTAAGTCCTGGCGATTCCCTCTTCCAGACCGATGCCCGCGCGCCATCCCATCCGCGCAAGCCGCGATACGTCGAGCAACTTTTGCGGTGTGCCGTCCGGCTTGGAAGCATCGAACACGAGTTCGCCCTCGTAGCCGACGATGCGTACGATCGTCTCCGCCAGTTGCCGAATCGAGAGGTCGGTGCCGACGCCGACGTTGTAAATGCCCTCGTCCACCCCGTGCTCGAGCAAAAAGCGCGTGGCCGCGGCAAGATCGTCCACGTGCAGAAATTCGCGCCGCGGTGTGCCCGTGCCCCACACCGTCAGGCTCGGCGCATGCGCGAGCTTCGCCTCGTGCGCCTTGCGGATCAGCGCGGGCAGCACGTGAGAGCCGCGCGGGTCGTAGTTGTCGTTCGGGCCGTAGAGATTCGTCGGCATCAGCGACACATAACGCGTGCCGTATTGGCTGTTGTACGCATTGCACATCTTGAGCCCCGCGATTTTCGCGATCGCATAGGCATCGTTGGTCGGCTCGAGCGCCGACGTCAACAGATACTCCTCGCGGATCGGCTGCGGGCACAGCTTGGGGTAGATGCATGAGGAGCCGAAGAAGACGAGCCGCGGCACGCGCGTACGGTAGGCTGCGTGGATCACGTTCGTTTCGATGGCCAGGTTGTCGTAAAGAAAGCGCGCCGGCTCCGACGCGTTGGCGAGAATTCCGCCCACGCGCGCCGCCGCGAGCAGAACCACATCGATGCCTTCTCCGCCGAAAAAGCGGTTCACGGCATGCTGGTCGGTGAGGTCGAGCTCCACGTGCGTGCGCGTGACGAGGTTGACATAGCCGTTCGCCTCGAATTCGCGCACGAGCGCCGAGCCCACCATGCCGCGATGCCCTGCGATATAGATCCGTGCCTGCTTGTCCATCGTCGCCCCCTCATTCGTGATGCTCGAGCGCCGTGAAGCCGGCCAGCTTGACGAGCGCATCGCGGCGGGCGAGCTGGTAATCGGCTCGCACCATTTCCTTCACGAGCGCATCGAAACTCGTGCGCGGCTGCCAGCCGAGCTTCGCATGCGCCTTCGACGGATCGCCCAGCAACGTCTCCACTTCCGTCGGCCGGAAGTAGCGCGGATCGACCCGCACGATCACGTCGCCCGGATTCATCCGGGTTTCGCGGTTGATCACCCGGTCGACCACGCCCACCTCGCTCACGCCCTCGCCCTCGAAGCGCACCGTTACGCCGAGCGCCTCGGCCGCGCGCTGCACGAACTCGCGCACGCTGTACTGCTCGCCCGTGGCGATGACGAAATCTTCCGGTTCGTCCTGTTGCAGCATCATCCACTGCATTTCGACGTAGTCGCGCGCATGCCCCCAGTCGCGCAGCGCCGAAAGGTTACCCAGATAAAGCTCCTTTTGCAGCCCCACCGCGATACGCGCGAGCGCCCGCGTGATCTTGCGCGTGACGAAGGTCTCCCCTCGCACCGGTGACTCGTGATTGAACAGGATGCCATTGCACGCGTAGATGCCATAAGCCTCCCGATAGTTGACAGTCGTCCAGTACGCGAACAGCTTCGCCACCGCGTAGGGACTGCGGGGATAGAACGGTGTCGTCTCGCGCTGCGGTACCTCGCGCACGAGCCCGTAGAGCTCGGAGGTGGACGCCTGATAAAAACGCGTCTTCTTTTCCATGCCGAGAATGCGGACCGCCTCGAGAATGCGCAGTGCGCCGAGCCCGTCGGCATTCGCCGTGTACTCGGGCTCGTCGAACGACACCGCGACGTGGCTTTGCGCCGCCAGGTTGTAGATTTCGTCGGGCTCGGTGTGCTGGATCACCCGCAGCATGCTGGCCGAGTCGGTCAGATCGCCGTGATGAAGGAAAAATCGCTCGTCGGCTTCATGGGGATCCTTGTACAGATGGTCGATGCGGTCCGTATTGAAGAGCGACGTGCGACGCTTGAGCCCATGCACGACATACCCTCTGTCCAGCAGCATTTCGGCGAGGTACGAGCCATCCTGTCCCGTGACACCGGTAATCAACGCGACTTTCTGCTTCATCGTCATCCCCCTTTTCGATAGTGAGGCCGCGCCGCCCGCGGCCATCGGCGGCGGCGCGACAAGTCATGGTTCCCATGGTTCAACGAGGCACCCACCTCATTCGGCAATGCTTTTGTAGCCGTAGTACCCGCCGTTGTAGGAGCCGCCCAGCATCGGCACCGCGGGCGGAACGTCGGTCAGCAGCACCCCTTTCAGGTTGACGCCGCCCGTCTCGAGCCGCTTCGCGGTTTCGCTGATCTCGGAGATCGGGTGCCGCCCGTAGCGCACGACGAGCAGCGTCGTACCCGCGTACTTGCCGATCACGGTCGAATCGGTGACGGCCAGCACCGGCGGCGTATCGATGATCACGAGGTCGTAATGGCGCGACAGCGCATCGAGCAAGTCGCGAAAGCGCTCGCTCATCAGCAGCTCGGACGGATGGCTCGGCAGCGTCCCTTTCGTCAGCACATCGAGGCCGGGCAACACTTCGCGCTGAATGACCGAGCCCGGATCGACGCCGCGCAGCACGTCGGAGAGCCCTGGCTGATGCCGCACGCCAAAATGCGAGTGCACCTCGCCTCGCCGCATATCGCCGTCGATGACGAGCACGCGTTTGCCGGCCGAAGCGACGAGCGCCGCCAGGTTCACCGACAGGAACGACTTGCCCGCATCGGGGCGCGAGCCGGTCACCATCACGATGTTGTTCGGCGCGTGATCGAGCGAAAGCTGCAGCGTCGTGCGCAGGCTGCGCACTCCTTCCACGGCGATATCCTGCGGCGACTGTGCCGCGAGCACGTGCAGCCCCTGGCGGCGCATCATCACGTTTTGCTGAAGCCGCAACTGCAAGCCGCTGCGCGGCACCACCGCGAAGACCGGTACGCCGATGGCGTTCTCGATCTCGTCGGCGCGCTCCACGCCGCCGTAAAGTGCCTTCTTGACGAAGGCCGCTACGATGCCGACGAAGAGTCCGCCGCCAAATGCGATCAGGATCACGAGGTAGCGCTTCGGCCAGACCGGCTCGTCGGGCGTCTCGGCGAAATCGACCACGCGCACGTTGCCGATCTGCCCGGCTTTCACGACGCGCAACTGCTGCGCGCTGTTGAGCAGGTTGGTATAGAGCTCCGTATCCACGCGCACGTCGCGCAGCAGCCGCAATGCGGTCTGCTCCGTATCGGGCAGTTGCGCGACGCTCTTCGACATTTGCCCCTGCGCGCCTTGCAGCTGCCCGATCTGAGCGTCGAGCGCCGCGACGGCCGGATGGCTCGCGGTAAAGCGCTGCGAAAGATCGGCGCGCTGACGCTGCAAATCCGCAAGCTTCGTCTTGTTGTCGACGATCTGCTGCAAGAGCAGCCGGCTCTCCTCGCTGAGATCGACGGTGCCGTGGTTGTTACGGAACGTGTTGTAACGCTGCTCCGCCTGATCGAGTTCACGCCGCAGTTGCGGCAACTGCTCCTCGAGGAATGCGAGCGTTCGCTCGGCCTCGGCGGAGCGGCGGTCCGCGTCCTGCTTGATGAACTGACGCGCGATGCCGTTCACGATGTCGGCTGTGAGCGCCGCATGCTCGCCTTGCAGCATGACATTGATGACGCCCGATTGCAGCGCCGTCTCCGTCACGCGCAGCGCCTTTTGCAGCCGCTCCACGGTATCGAGCGTGGACGAACGCGTGAGACGAAACTGCGTGCCGGGGCGCGCGGTGAGTCGATCGACGTGGACGAGCACGGGGCCGGCGGTGGTCACGCCGCGCACGTCCTCGCCAACCCGCCCGCTTGCGATCGCGACGCCGTCCGGGTCGTTCAGCGTCAACGTGCCCGAGGGGCCGGCGGCGAGCGTGAAGGGCTTGCCATAGAGCGCGCGCGGCGTATCGAAGCGGGCAACGTCGATCTTCTCGTCGCCCCAGGCGAACCCGCCGAGATCCATGAACGGCTCGATCCTGAAGCCCCACTTCCCGGTGGTCAGCGCGGCCAGCAGCGGCCCCGCGACGGGCAGCGCGCGCGGTTCGGCGGCGATGTCGAGGTGCAATTCGCGCACCGTCGCCTCGGTCACGAGACGCGACTTGAGCAGCTCGATTTGCGCGGCCGTCGTCGCCTTTCGCGTGAACATCCGAGAGAGCGGCTCGACGGGCTGCTGCTGATTGCCGCCACCGCCGTTCTCGCCGTTCTGCACGTCTTCCACCTGAATGACGGCATCTGCCTTGTAGACCGGACGGGCGAAAAATGCATAGCCGGTGCCGGCGAGCGTGACGACGAGTGCGATCGTCGCGATGAGGCGCCAGTTGCCGACGATCGCCTGGAGATAATCGGTCAGTCGCAACTCGTCGGCTGCTGCAACGTCGGTATAGCGGTTGTCGAAATTCATAGCCATTTCGGTTGCTCGCTTGCGATACGTTCCGCCATGCCTCGTCGTGCATGGTCGGAACCGATGAGGTAGGTCACTTCGTGACGATGGCCGCGGTCAGCCCCGCATTGATCGCGGGCAGGAACAGATTCAGCACGCGGTTGAACTTCACGAGCCCGCCGTTATCGACGTAGACGACGTCCTTGGGCTGCAGTGCGAACTGATTCGCCAGCACCATCGATACGGGCGAAGTCGCGTCGAGGTGATAGATCTGCGGGTTGGCGCCGGTCGAATCGCGGATGACGAAGAGCTGCTTGGCCGCGGCGGTGTTCGGATTGAGGCTGCCGGCCTCGGAGAGCGCCTGCGCCAGCGTGAGGCTGCCATTACGCATCGGCATGATGGTGGCCGGTTTGTTGACTTCGCCCATCACGTACACGCCGTGCTCGTCGCGCGAGCCCACACGCACCATGTCGCCCGGTTTCAGCACGATGTCCGACGGGTTGTGCCCCGACTTCACGAGTTCGCCGAAGTTGAGCGGGTAGCTCGTGCCGCCACGTACGAGCGTGACCTGACTCTGATCGGCGTTGCCCGTGAAGCCGCCGGCACGCCCGATCGCCTGCGTGAGCGTCATTGCGATGTCGTTGATCTGCTGCGCCCCGGGCTTGCCGACTTCGCCATCCACGTACACTTGCGAGGCGCGATACGACGCCACGCGCACGGTCACCTCGGGGCTCTTGTAGACCTTGCTGATGCGTCCGACGATCTTGCGCTTGACCGTATCGACGTTGTCGCCCGCCACGTGCAGCGTGCCCGCGTAGGGAAACTGAATGTTGCCGGCCTCGTCGACGACGAAACCAGGGGCCGCATCGGCATCGCGCGTCGTCTGCGCGGGTTGGCCGAGGGCCGCCGCGAGTTCCGGATGGTCCCAGACGGTGATCTGCAGCACGTCGCCGGGCCCGACCGTATAGGCCGACGGCTTGCCGAAGAGCGCCGCGACGTCGGGCGCGAGCGTATGCTGGGCCGTCTTGGCGTTCATCTGCCGAAGCAGGGCGAGATTGATGTCGGTGATCGGCACCTGCACTTTCTGCTGTGGCTCGGTGCTGTATTCGCCGCCGGTCTCGTCGACCGTGGGCGGCGTCACCATGCGCTGGCCAGGCACGATCGAGCAAGCCGACAACAGGCCCGCCAGCGCGATGAAAACGAATGTCAGAAAGGCGCGAACGCGCTCGTCGGAATAGCACATGATATGGGTTCCTCCGTGCCGGTTATTGGTGTGTCGCATCGGCGTGGGAAACACGCGCGGCGCGGCTCGATCGAGGTGTTTTCTCTGCTTTTTCAGTAGGCGTTCGTGTGCATGAGCCCCTTCACGACGGTCGCGGCGATGATTCGCATGTCGAGCGCGAACGACCAGTTGCCGAGGTAGTAGAGGTCGTGCGCCACCCGCCTTTCCATCTTCTCGATGCGGTCGGTTTCGCCGCGATAGCCGTTGATCTGCGCCCACCCCGTGATGCCCGGCTTGATGCGATAGCGATGGATGTAGCCCGCCACGACCTTCCGATACAGATCGTCGTGCTCGAGCGCGTGCGGACGCGGGCCGACCACCGACATCTCGCCGCGCAGCACATTGAAGAATTGCGGCAGCTCGTCGAGGCTCGTGCGGCGCAGGAACGCGCCGACTTTCGTCACGCGCGGATCGCGCCGCACCGCCTGCTCGACGACGCCGGGCGTTGTCTGGTGCACGCGCATCGAGCGGAACTTGTAGATCGTGAAGACCCGCCCATCGGCCCCTTTGCGCTTTTGCCGGAAAAACACGGGGCCAGGCGACGATAGCTTCACGGTGATGGCGATCGCGATCATGACGGGCGCAAGACCGATCAGCGCCGCAAGCGCGAAGACGCGATCGAAAGCTTCCTTTTTCAACAGCGCGCTCGGAGAAAGCGGGGACGCCATGAGGTTGATGGCAGGCACGCCGAGCAGATCGATGATCCCGCTCGTGTCGAAGAGCGCGAGCGTGTGCACGTCCGGCATGAAACGGACGTTGACGAGTTCGTCGCGAAACTCGCGCACGACACGCAAGATCGTGCGCTCCTCCGACAGCGGCAGCACGAGCCACACTTCGTGCACGTCGCTGGCGCGCACGTAGGCCGCGAAGGCTTCGAGATCGTCGAAGCGGCGGACAGGCGCATCGTGGCCGTCGAGAGACGGGACCTCATGGTGCGGGTCGCCCCCGGGCAGATAGACGGCCGTTGCGCGAAAACCCGTGGCGGGCGCCGCCTCGATCCGGCGCAGCATCTTTTCGCAATGTGCGCCACACCCCACGAGCGCGACCTGATGCAGGTTCCATCCGGCATGCCGTACCCGGGCCAGCACGGCATGGGCGCCGAGCCGGTACGCGATCAGCAGGCCGCCTGCCAGCGCCGTCCAGTAAGCGAACCAGAGCCGGGACACGAAATCGATCTGACGCAGCGAGAACATGACGGTCAGCGCGCACGCCTGCACGACGAACCACGCGAGCGCGACCTGCCCCGCCAGCAGCCGCTTCGAGCGGCCTCGCCAGGATTCGTACACCCCGAACACCGGAAACAGCACCATCGCGAACGCCGCGGTAAAGAGCGCGAACGCATCGGTGAAGCCGCGCTGCGCCCAATCGGCAAACCGCATGTGCGAAGCGAGCACCGCGGCGCCGATGATGAGCACGACGTCGACGAGCCGCGCGATCAAGCCTTGGAAGTCACGCATGTCGGCCTCCGCGCCACTCAACCCGGCACCCGGCCGTCGGTGCCGGTGCTCACGGGGGCCGGCGGCTCGCAGCGGCCATATTGGTCGTCGAATCGCACGATGTCGTCCTCGCCCAGATACGCGCCCGACTGCACCTCGATGATTTCGAGCGGCACTTTCCCCGGATTCTCGAGCCGGTGCGTCACGCCGAGCGGGATATAAGTCGACTCGTTCTCGCTCAGCAGGAACGCATCGTCGCCGCGCGTGACGCGCGCCGTACCGCGCACGACGATCCAATGCTCCGCGCGATGGTGGTGCATCTGAAGCGAGAGCCGCGCACCCGGCGAGACGACGATGCGCTTGACCTGAAAGCGATCGCCGCGATCGACGGAGTCGTAAGAGCCCCACGGGCGCCGCACTTTCCGATGGGCATCCGCCTCGGGTGCGTGATCGGCCTTGATGCGCGCGACGAGACCTTTGATGCGCTGCACGTGCGAGCGATCGGCAACGAGCACCGCGTCGGCCGTTTCCACGACGACGAGATCCGTCGTACCCACGCAGGCAACGAGGCGTCCCTCCGAATGCGCGTAGGTCGACGTCGCGCCTTCGAACACGACGCGGCCGCGCGCGACGTTGCCGTCGCCGTCCTTGGCGAGCGCGTCCCATACGGCATCCCAGGAGCCGAGATCGGACCAGCCTGCCTCGAGCGGCACGACCACGCCGCGAAACGGCGCATCGGCCGAGCCGAGATGCTCCATGACGGCATAGTCGATCGAATCGGCGGGTGTGTCCGCAAAGGCAGCGGGCGCGGGATGGAAATGCTCGCCGGCTCGCGTGCCGTGTTCGAATGCGGCCATGCACGCGTCGTGCATGTCGGGCCTGAGCGCGGCCACCGCGTCGAGCCACACCGAAGCGCGCATGACGAAAATTCCGCTGTTCCACCAATACGTGCCCGCTGCGAGATATTGCGCAGCCAGCTCGGCCGCGGGCTTTTCGACGAATCCTTCGACGCCGTACGCGCCGTCGCCGAGCGCATCTCCCACGCGGATATAGCCGAAACCCGTATCGGCCCGCGTCGGCGGTACGCCGAGCGTTGCGATCGCACCCTGCTCCGCGTATCGTGCGGCGCGCTCGAGCGCGGCTTGAAGCGCGCGGACGTCGGCGATCGAATGATCGGCCGGCATGACGACGAGAACCGCGTCCTCGCCCTCGGCGCATGCGTGCGCCGCCGCGAGCGTGAGTGCCGGAGCGGTGTCGCGCCGCGCGGGCTCGACGATGAGCTGCGGCGTGACCCCGCTCGCCCGCAATTGTTCGTCGATGAGAAAGCAGTGCTCGCCGCCGCAGACGATGACAGGCGACTCCGCGAGCGTCCAACCGTCGGGAAAACCGTCGAGACGGCGCACCGTCGCCTGCAGCAGCGTATCGGCGCCGATCACGCCGATGAGCTGCTTCGGATAGTGCTCGCGCGACATCGGCCAAAGCCGTGTGCCGGAGCCGCCCGCGAGCACGACCGGAACGATGCGCCGGCACGACTTGCCGACGACAGCGGCCCGCGCCCCGACGGTGTCGCGCGGCAGCATCGTGGGCATCGCGCGCTTCCCGTCGCCATATTGTTGTGTGAGAGGCCTCATGCTTCGCTCCTGTGGTCAACCGCGCGCTTCGCGGCGGCTTTGCACGCGGAACTCGGTGGGCGACACCATCATGCGTTTGCGAAAGATCTTCGCCAGCCGGTCGCCATTACCCATGCCGCTGCGCCGCGCGATCTTGTCGACGGGGAGCTCGGAATCGATGAGCAGGCTGCACGTGATCGCGAGGCGCACCTGCAACAGGTAATCCGACGGGGTCATGCCGAGTTCCAGCTTGAAGCGCCGCAGGAAATTGCGCTCGCTCATGGCGGCGACCTGCGCCGCGTCGGCAATCGAAATCGGGCGCTCGCAGTTGTCCTGGATCCAGCGCGCGGCCGCGCGGATCTTGTCGCCCGCGCTCGCGGCACCGGCATCGCCGAGAATCGGCACGAAGCGCGCGCTCGAGCCCGGCATCAGCCGCTCTGCCACGCTCTTCGCGATATCGAGACCGAGGTCGCGCTTGACGATCGCGAGCGCGCCTTTCATCGGCGCGAGCCTGTCGCCTGCTTCGACGACGGGCGTCTCGTTGCCGGCCTGACGAAGATACGAACTGAATTGATGACCGCTGTCGCGATTACCGATGCCGGCGGCCTCGAGCAGCAAGTGCCCTTCCTCGATCGAGCGGACATTGCTCGTCTTCACCTGCACGCGGCGCAGCCAGCCGATCAGACGTTCGTCGTTGGCCGCGACGCTGGCGCCCTTTCCGCCCGCGACGAAGAGCGCATCGAAGCCGCTGTAATGGCGCGCATCGAGCCCGTCGGTCCACACGCGCACCGACGACGAGCAACTTACGTTGCCGCCGCCGGCCGAAAGGAACGAAACGTCGTAGATCCAATCCTCATGCGATCGTGTAGCAACGAGCTCGTTGGCGACGTGGAACACCTCGGCAACGAGCCCTGCCCCAAGCAGCGAAAATCCGTCGAACAGCACGATCGCGACGCTGCGCGTGGCGCTGTGCGCGCGCTTCTCGCCAACGGACAACCAACCTGTCAGCGCGGGTTCGATACTGGCGTAAGGCATGGCATTTCCCTCGATAGTCATTGCCTGCATATTGGCTGCCCTCTTTCGTCAATTTGCAGTGCATCATAGCCAGCACGGATAAGCATTGCGGATTCCGTGACGCAATTCGCCGACATGTTGGCGGAATGATTCCGTTCGCTGTCTTATGAATCCGACGTCTAAATCCGCCGTTCGCCGCACCAGGCCGGAACAGTCGGGCACATACACAATTCAATTACCGAATTCACCGCCACGTCATTTGACTGCTGAACGCCGTCCGCTCGGCAAAAACAGTGCCGACGGTCGTGCCGCCGTTGGCGGCCGGCGTTCGTCTCCTTCGTTACGTGGCTTGCGATGATCAGTAGACTCGGCTTCGTGCGAGCCGATGAGAAAACGCGCGGCAGCTCGTGATACGAGGCTTCGCGGCAAGAGAACGACTGCCGGGCTCAATGCGCCCGCAGCCAGAGGCTGCCCGAAGACACTCCCGAACAAACGCACGAGACGTACGATAAGCGCAGTCGAGCCGACGTTGTGTTGCGCACCCCACACTGGCGAATAAAGGCTAGCGAACCGCCGGTGCGGCGATCGGAAATAAAGCTCTTAATTTCCTATTTCGTATCAGCGAACAGATTGTCGCATTCAATTTTCATGTTTCAAGTTCGATTCATGCGCACCGCTTCGAGCTACCCACAATATGGCATGCATGGTCTGAACAAAGACACATTGCTGGCTGGCGTAATAAAGCGGGACTTCTTATCCCCGGCCCGCGCAATCCATCAATTCATGATCTGTTTGCACGCTGCGGCGCATCAAGCCCCGCACCGAAAACGCGGGACAGGCGCGGCTCGGGGGCGCGGCCTCGCGCGCGGTTCACCGCGACTCCCTTGAGATCGGCGTCGGTCGGACGCCTGCGACGAAGTGCGGCGCGTCGGGCCGTCGAGTCGGCAAACGATGCACGGACGAAACATCGCATGAGCGCGACGCGAGCGGCTTGCCGCCGTGCGAGCACCATGGCCCCGTATCGATCCGCCAGCGCACCTGCATAAATCGACTAGGTGTTTCACTCCCGAAAATTACCGAAAGTCTGTAGTCTTTCGCTGCGAGTCGTCGTCTCGGGATTTCGTCGAACGCAAACGTTTGCACATCATCCCGGATCCTCGCTCAACCGAAGCGCGGTGCATCGAGTCGCCGCACAGGCGGCCCGTTTCGGTCCGCCTTGCCTCACGTGCCGGGGGGCGTTGCCGTCCCTGCCCGATACGCGAACGCGCTATTTCCTCTTATCGGCCGCCACTGGCGGCGCCGCACATCGCCCTCCCGCGATGCGCGATGCCTGCGCTTGTCTTTTTCATGGTGCGGGCGCTTTTTCCAGACGATAAAGAATGGAACGAACGAACGCCTATTCCCCCATCGATCATTCGAAAACCCCTCATCGCCATCTCACGTCGTCCGTTCGCCTGCGCCCTACGGTTGCGCGCGTCGGGCTCGGCGCCGCCATTGCGGGCGCCGTCGCAATGCTCGCCGCGTGCGGTGGATCGGGCGGCGCTTCGTCCGGCACGAGTTCGGCGGCCGGGCAGACGAACTCCACTTCGATCACGCCGATCGTTGCCGCCGGCGGCGAAGCGCTGACCTGCGGTGCCCCGTCCGCGCCGACGAACGCGGCTTCCACGAGCGGCGACGCAGTCGAAGCCGACACGCCCGGCAGCGATGGCTCGCGCACGTTCGCGCTGGGCTCGAACTTTCAGATCGCGCTCACGACGCGCACGTCGCAAAGCGACACCCTCGCATGGCAAGTCCGCGACAACTGGAACGTCGTGCGCGCGAGCGGTACGGTGCCCGTGCAAAGCGGTGCGCATTCGGTCACGCTCGATTGTTCGTCGACCCTCGCGGGCTACTTCGCCATATCGGCCACGCTTGCGAAAGAGAGCAGCCAGTTGCCCGCGCGCGGCACGCGCCCGGCAGGGGTCGCGACGTTCGGCGTACGGCCCGACGTATCGGCCACGCTGCCCGCCGCGAGCTTCGCCCGTCAGGACCAGCATCGCTTCGGCGGGCAGGGCGCCAACTATCTGATCGCCGGCCAGACCTGCTGCAGCGGCGACGGCTATCGTCCGCTCTATGCGGACCTCGGCCTCGCGTGGGCGAACGACAACCGCAACTGGTACATGGAGGAGCCGAACGGTCCGAACACGTTCGTGCCAGGCACAGGCACGCTCGCACCGTACTTCAGAAACGGCGACATCAGCCGGCTCATCCAACTCGACGGCATTCCGGGCTGGGCCAGCCCCACGGGCGCGCAGACTCTCGGTTACGCGCCGGCATCCGAAAGCGCCTTCCAGGATTACGCGAGCCGCGTCGGCACGGATTCGGCGCTCATTCGCGCCGCCTACTTCCCGAATCAGGCGAAGAACTACTATCAGATCACCTGGGAGCCCGACGGCGGCGGCTCGACCAAATGGCTCGACAGCGACGCCAATCTCGTCGCCATGTATGCGGCGGCCTACACGGGGCTGCATTCGACCGATCCGAATGCCGTCGTGATGGGAGTGACCGCCGCGATCCTGCGCACGAATACCCAGTGGCTCGCGCGCCTCGCACCGCTCGGGCTCGCGCAGTATCTCGACGGCCTGACGGTGCACGGCTACTACGATGCCGGTACGTCGCCGTCGCATCCGCCCGAACGTCTCGCCACGGATCCGGATCCGGCCACCGCCGCCAATGCGCTGCCGGCCTCGATGCGCGAGCTGCGCAGCGCGATGGCCAAGTACCTGAAGCCGGGCGCGAAGCTCTTCGCCACCGAGACCGGCATCAGCTATGACACCGGAGCCACGTACGGCTCCAGCTATCCGACCCAGGACATCCTCTTCGCGCAAGGCGCCGTGGTCGCACGTACGCATCTGATCCTGCTCGGCGAGGGCGCCGACATGACCTACGTCTTCTATTCGTCCGATAGTCCCGACGATACGCCCGGCTACGGCCTGTTCTTCGACCTCTCGAGCGCGAACGGCAGCTACGGTTCGAGCAACATCAGTCCGAAGCCCGCTGCGATGGCCGTTGCGGCCATGACTCGCATCGTCGACGGCACGAGCACGATCGGCTATTTGAACGGCGTGCCGGCCGGTGTCTACGGCTATGCGTTCCAGCGGCTCGGCGGCGGCAAGATCGTCACGGCACTCTGGACGCACAACAACGCCGTATGGAGCGCGTCGGCCGGATTCAGCGCCAGCTACAGCGTGCCCTATACGCTGCAGGTCGACGACGACGGCACCTCGGGCCAGGTCACAGTGCTCGACGCCATGGGCAACGCCGCATCGATGCCCTACAGCAACGGCCGCATTACGCTGTCACTCACCGAAGCGCCGCTTTACGTAGTGTCGGCAAACGCGGCCGTGGCCAAGGCGAACGCCACGGTGCCGACCGGCTACGTCGCGCAGTAGCGCGACGGCGAATCAGGGAGGCAAGGGAGCAAGCGGGCGGCGGACCTCCGTCCATCGATACACAATGTGCGGCAGGCCACCGTGCCCGCGCGCGCATTGTGATGGAGTCGACCGTCCGGTCCCGTACGGTTCGTCGCCTGGCCATGCCCTCCTGCTCGCCCATTCTCGCCTCCCGTGTTGCCCGCATCCGCCTGCGCGCGCGAGCGGCTTGCCGTGCCGCCGCCGAGCCGCGCCGCATCGCCACGCTCCTCGTGCTGCTGTGCACGGCCTGCGGCCAGGATGGCGACGAGGACGGCACCGCAATCGGCGCCATACCGCCCGAAGCGGCGAACGCCGCCGCCGTCGTCGCTTCGGCGCCCGCTGCGACACACGGCGCCGCGCCCGTCTCGATCGTTTGCGAACCGCCGTCCGGCAGCCCTGCGCCGGCCGCCGCGCAAGGCGACATGCTGGAGGCCGATACGCCAGGCAGCGACGGCACGCGCATGTTCGCGCTGACGAAGCCGTTCACGGTCGCCATCACCACGCGCACCGCCCGCGACGGCCAGCTCGTGTGGCAGGTGCGCGACGAGCGCGGCGCCGTGCGTGGCGGCGGCCGCTTCGCGATCACGTCCGGCACAAAAACCTGGACGCTCCGATGCCGGGCTTCGCGGGCCGGCTACTTTGCCCTGTCGGCGGGCCTCGCGCCGTCGCGCGCCAATTCCCCGGAGCGCGGGGGCGACGTTCCAGAGGCAAGCGGTGCGCTGCCCGCGCGCGGCACGCGGCCAGCCGGGATAGCCACATTCGGCGTACTCCCCGAACTCGGCGCATCGCTGCCGCCGCCAACCTATGCACGCCAGGACCAGCACCGCTTCGGCGGCCAGGGCACGAATTATCTGCGCCCGGGCCAGCACTGCTGCGACGGCGACGGATACCGCCCGCTCTATCCAGCCCTCGGTCTGTCCTGGGCCAACGACAATCGCAACTGGTACATGCTGGAGCCCAAGCAGGCCGACAGATTCGAGCCGGGCGTCGATACGCTGGCCCCGTACTTCCGCAAGGGGGACATCATGCGGCTGATCCAGCTCGACGGCCTGCCCGGATGGGCGAGCCCGACCGGCGAGCGCACGCACAGCTATGCCCCCGTATCGGAAGCGCAATACCGCGATTACATGCGCCGCGTCGGCACTGACTCCGCACTGATCCGCACGGCCTACTTCCCCAGCCAATCGAGCAACTACTATCAGGTAACCTGGGAGCCCGATTACACGGGCGGCCTGCCGTGGCGCGACACCGACGCGCATTTCGTCGCGCTCTATCGCGCGACCTACGAATCGATTCACGCCACCGACCCGCATGCGGTCGTGATGGGGACCGCCAACGCCTCGGTACGCGAAAACACGCGCTGGCTCGCGCGGCTTGCGCCGCTCGGGCTCGGCCGCTATCTCGACGGCATGGCGATACACGGCTACTACGATACGGGCTGCTCGCCCTCGCATCCGCCGGAGCGCCTCGCGACAAGCCCCAACCCCGCGATTGCCGCCAATGCGCTACCGGCCTCGATGCGCGAGCTGCGCGGCGCGATGGTCAAGTACCTGAAGCCGGGCGCGAAGCTTTTCGCCACCGAAACGGGTGTCAGCTACGACGTCGGTACGAGCTACGGCCCGGCCTATCCTAGCCGCGAGGTCCTCTTCGCCCACGGCGCCGTCGTCGCGCGCACGCATCTGATCCTGCTCGGCGAGGGCGCCGACATGACCTACATCTTCTACTCGTCGGACACGCCCGACGCCCCACCCGGCTACGGGCTCTTTTTCGATCTCTCGAATCCGAAGGGCAGCTACGGCTCGGGCGCGATCAGCCCCAAGCCTGCCGCGATGGCCGTGGCGGCGATGACCCGCATCGTCGACGGCACGACCACGATCGGCCGTCTGAACGGCCTGCCCGCCGGCGTCTATGGCTACGCCTTCCAGCGGCTCGGCGGCGGCAAGATCGTCACCGCGCTCTGGGCACACGACAACGACGTCTGGAGCGCATCGGCTGGCTTCAGCGCCACCTATGGCGTGCGTTACACGCTGCAGGTCGACGACGATGGCACCTCGGGCACCGTCACGCTGCTCGACGCCATGGGCAACCCCGCATCGATGCGGTACGCCAACGGGCGAATCGCGCTCGCGCTGAGCGAGGAGCCGCTTTACGTGGTGTCGGCGAACGCGGCCGTGGCCAGGGCCCATGCCACCGCGCCCGCGGGATACATGGGCGAGCGCCGCTGATCGCAATGCTGGCGCCGCCCGGCGCGAAAGTATCGATGGCAACTGACAACATCTCGCGCTTTTCCGACGCTGCCCACAGGCGTTGCCGGAGCGCTGCATATGATGCGACGCAGCCGCCTCGCGCCTTGCATCGCGCCGCTTCCTTGCAGCGTCCGAACGCGGTGCGTCGTCAGTCGCCACGGGACGAAGCCCACCCGCGGCCCGGTTTGTCGAACGCTCCCCGCCGCATTTTTGCTCTCATGGCCAAACGCATCGCTATTCTGATCTTCGACGCGTTTTCGCTCGTCGAAGTAAGCTCGGTCGCCGAAGTGTTTCGCATCGCCGACGAACTGGAACTCGAGCGCGCCACCGGCGCGCTCGAAAACGGCCATGCGGCCGCAACGGCGGAAGCGCCGCCCGAGCCGCATGCGCGCACGCATGCACCGCCGGAGCGGATCGAGCAAATGGCGCAACTCGAATCGCCGCCGCCGCACGCATCTTACGAACTCGTCGTCGTGTCCGACACGGGCGGAAGCGTGGCGAGCAGCGGCGCAATGCGCGTGTGGTCCGAGCGGCTCGAAGACTACGCATCGAGCGGGTTCGACGTGCTCTTCATCGCGGGCGGGCCCGGCGCCTCGCGCGCCAAATCCGATGAAACGCTGCTTCGCCATCTGCGCGCGGTGCTCGAACATACGCGCACGATCAAGGCGATCGGCGAAGGCTTCGCCATCCTGGCCGCGGCCAATGCGCCCAGCGAAGCGCCGGGCGGCGGCTCGAGCCCGAGCGTACCGCTCGCGGTCGCGGCGGCGGCACGAACCGCGCCAATGCTCGAGCAACCGGTCTCGCTCGACGATCCGCTCGGCCCCATAGCGGCGGCGCTGTCGATCGTCAAGCGCGAGCGAGGTGCCGACGCGGCGCGCGAAATCGCCGAGCGCTCGATACCGGGCGCCTGGCGCAGGCTAGGTGCCGTGCTGGGCGAACTCGACGAAGGCGGAGCCAGGGAAAAGATCAATGCCGCGGCACGCTGGATGCGGGAGAACTATGGCCAGCCGATCTCCGTCGCGAAGGCGGCACAAGTGGCGGCCATGAGCGAGCGCAGCTTCCTGCGCCGCTTCAAGTCGCAGATCGGGCTTACGCCGTCCGAGTACCTGCTGCGCGCCCGGCTCGATGCGAGCTGCCTGCTGCTCGTCGCTACCGACCTGCCCGTCGACAAGATCGCTCGCCGTTGCGGCGTGAGCAGCGGTGACGGGCTCGCAAAGATCTTCCGCAAGCGACTCGCGATCTCGCCCACCGAATACCGGATCGCCGAGCGCCGCCGCACGGGCGACCACTAGCGCCGTCTCGACGCCCCCGCGGCGGGCGGCGGGCGGCGGGCGTCCCCCGCCGCGGCGCTGCTCAGCCCGCGTGACCGAGCGGAAGCTCGCTTACGCGGCGCACCTCGGGCGACTCGAGCCAGCCCGGCGAGCGCGCGCAGTACAACAGCATCGGCAACGCGTCCTCGCCCCAGAAAATCTGCCGGTTGAGGCGGAAGGTGGGCACGCCGAAGACGTCGAGCGCCACCGCATCGTCGAGGTTGCGCTGCAGCCGGGCCTTCGAATCCTCGTGCTCGATCAGGCGCTCGCCATGAGGTATGCCGACCGCACTGCACAAATCGGCGAAGCCATCTGCCGTGGACGGATCGCGCCCTTCGCGCCAGATGAACCGGAACATCGAGCATACGGTCGCGAGATCGGCCTCGATCGCGGCGGCGAGAAGCAGCGGCTTGGTCGAATCGAACGGATGCGCGGGCGGCATGCGAAACGGGATGCCGAGCTGTTCGGCGCGGAACAGGGCATGCCGGTACGTAAACACGCGCTTGGGCGGCACCTCGCTCGCGGCCCGTTGGCCCCAATGTCGATAAAGCGCCTGCACGGAGACGGGCACGAGCGTGAACGGCATGCTCGGCCATTTGTCCTGCTGCTCGAGCAGCAGATACGAAAACGGCGACACGAAGTCGTAGAACCACAGCGGCGTGGCCGCATCGATGGCTTGGGTCATTGGAGTCTCCGGTTGCCCGTCGGGACGCCGCCGGGCCGATGCGGCCGAGCCGGCGAAAGCATCGCTCGTTCCATGAATCTTACGCGCGGCGCCGTGCGGATGGTCATGCGTTTTTCACCAGCCGGGCCCGCACGAAGCCGATGTGCTCGCGCAGTACGTAGAACTGGTCCGCGTAAGCCAACGGCATCTTGAGCCGGTTGACGGCGGCCTCGATGGCGTCGAGCCGCTCCAGCAGCGCG
This sequence comes from Trinickia caryophylli, assembly GCF_034424545.1. Classification (NCBI taxonomy): domain Bacteria; kingdom Pseudomonadati; phylum Pseudomonadota; class Betaproteobacteria; order Burkholderiales; family Burkholderiaceae; genus Trinickia; species Trinickia caryophylli. Next base: position 1,201,463 of record NZ_CP139970.1, read on the forward strand.
GCGCGCTCGCTCTCCGACGCATCTCCGAGCGCGGCACGCTCGATCGCGATGAGCGCGCCGTACCAGCGGTAGATGCGCGACTTCACGCGCCAGCTGTAGAGCGACGGCACGAGACGCAGGCCCGGAATCAACACGACGACGATCGGCACGATCAGCACGACGAGCCGGTCGGCCAGGCTCGCCAGCCAGAACGGCAACAGCCGATAGAGAAAACCCTTGCCCGACTTGTAGTAGCGCGCCGCATCGTCGCTGATCGGAAAGTCGTGCGTGAGCGCCGCCGGAAATTCGCCGGCGCGCTGCAGCAGCGTCGCACGGCCGTGCACTTCGCGCGCGGCTTCGATCAGCAGATCGGAAAGCGCGGGGTGCAGGGAATCGCGCGCGATCAGCTCCGCCGTCGACGCGAGCGTATGGACGGTTTGCGGCGGCAGATTCCTGCCAAGATCGAACGCGCCCATCGGCAGCGCGAGATCCGTCAGATACGGAAAGCGCCGCGTATAGGCTTCGGCCTGGGCAAACGAAAAAAGCCGGATGCCGGGTGCGCGCGTGAGCCTCGCCATCACCGGCACCTGAGCGGAGTCGCCGGCAAAGAACGCGGCATCGATGCGGCCATCGCTCAACGCGCGCGCCGCCTCCTCGCCGGTCAGCGGCACGAGCTCCGTCGCCCCACCCGGTCCGATCCCGTTGGCCTTCAGGAGCGCCAGCGCGAGTGCCCGGGCGCCACTGCCCTCGGGCCCGATTGCCAGACGCTTGCCGGCAAATTCCGAAAGCAGCGTGTAGCGCGGGCCGCGATAGAACATCACGAACGGCACATACGAGACGCTGCCGAGCGAGACGAGTCCGGCGGGCGGCGCAGCGACGCTCGCCGGCGTGCCGAGCGCGCTCGAGGCCGGCGGCGAGGCGGCGCGGCTCGTCGAAGAAACGGCCGGCGCCGCCGCCGAGCCCGCCAGTGCGGCCGAGCCTGGCTCGCCGCCCGCGGCCACGCCCGATGCCGCGGATGCGGCCGCCGCGGTCAGAAGCCCGCTCTGGACGAAGCCCACGTCAACGTGCGAGGCGGGATCCGACAAGCGCCGCAGGTTCTCGAGCGATCCTTCCGAACTCACGACGTTCAGCGTAATGCCGTTGCGCGCGAGGATCTGCCGATAGCGCTGGGCTGCATTCCAGAACGAGCTGCCCGGAGGGCCTGCCGTCATCGTCAGCGTGCTCGGCGGAGCGGGCTGAATGAGGCGGATGGCTCCCCAGATGGCCAGTGCCGAGAGCGCCAGGATCGGGCCGAACGAGACGGCGAGATCACGCCAGGAAATTGCGACGAAACGGGCGACGAGGCGCGGCGCGCGTCGCGGGCGGTCGGGGTTGGGCTTCATCGGCAGCGGCGTGGCGAGTCTGGGCTTCGGCTCTCGGGTCGTCTGTCAGGGTCCGCGCGGCAACGCGCGAGGCTCGCCGATGGTACAGGATTCGCGCGCCGCTTTTCGCAATCCGCTCAGCGCTGGCCGTAATGCGCGTCGATGAAGAGGTCCTTCAGCTCGCGCGGCTGGGAACGCCAGTACTGCCTCGGCGCATGCACGCGCGCGCCAAGCTTCGCGGCCGCATGCCAGGGCCAGCGCGGATCGTAGAGCATCGCCCGGGCAAGCGAGACAGCGTCCGCTTCATCGTTCGCGACGATCGCCTCGGCCTGCTCGGCCTCGGTGATGAGGCCAACGGCGATCGTCGGCAAGCGCACGTCGGCTTTCACGCGTTGCGCGTAGGGCACCTGATAGCCCGGGCCGAGTTTGATCGCCTGTTGCGGCGAAACGCCACCGGTCGTCACGTGTATGGCCGCGCAGCCGCGCGCCTTCAGCGCTTGCGAAAGTGCGACGGTCCCTTCGATGTCCCAGCCGCCGGGCACCCAATCGGTTGCCGAGATGCGCGCCCAGACCGGGCGCTCGGGCGGAAACGCCGCACGCACCGCCTCGAACACTTCGATCGGAAAACGCATGCGATTCTCGAGGCTGCCGCCATATTCGTCGTCACGACGATTCGCGAGCGGCGACAGGAACTGATGCAGCAGATAGCCGTGGGCCGCATGCAGCTCGATTGCGTCGAACCCGAGCCGCGCCGCGCGCGCGGCTGCCGCGGCGAAATCGTCGCGGACCTTGTCGAGGCCGGCCCGGTCCAGTGCGTGTGGCGGCTCTTCGTCTGCGCCGTGCGGCACGGCCGAAGGCGCGAGCGTGCGCCAGCCGTCGGGCGCATCCGAAGGGATCTGCGCGCCACCCTCCCAGGGCGCGCGGCTCGACGCCTTGCGGCCGGCATGCGCGAGCTGGATCGCGAGCCGGATCGGCGAGTAAGCGCGCAGCGCGTGAACGACGCGCGCCAGTGCCGCCTCGTTCTCGTCCGAATAGAGCCCAAGGTCGGCCGGCGTGATGCGCCCCTCCGGGGACACGGCCGTCGCCTCGAGGATCAGCAGCCCCGCGCCCGAAAGCGCGAGCTGGCCCAGATGGATCATGTGCCAGTCGGTGGCCGAGCCTTGGCGGGCCGAATACTGGCACATCGGCGCAATGACGATGCGGTTGGACAGCTCGAGCTCGCCAATGGCGAGCGGGTCGAAAAGATGATTCATCGTACGGATCCTCGCGGACAGGCGAAGCCGTCACCTTAGCGCATCCGTCGGGCGCCCGTCGGCAGGGCGTGCTGCACTGCAAAGAAACCGGTTCCATCGATTCCATGTGACAATGGCGGCTTTGCGGCGCAACAAACGGCCGCAGTGCGATTTCCTCGTCGATCCCCATGTCTGCCGCTCCCTCCTCTTCGTCCGCCGCGACCGGATACGCCTCGACCGCGCGCATCGTCACTGTCGTTTTCTTCACGTTCGTCTGTTACCTGATCATCGGCATCCCCCTGCCGGTGCTGCCGGGGTTCGTCGACGGCGACCTCGGAATGGGCTCGGTACTGGCCGGCGCGGCGATCAGCGTGCAGTACGCGGCGACCCTTGCTTCGCGCCCGCACGCAGGGCGCAGCGCCGATACGCGCGGAGCGAAGCGGACGGTACTGACGGGCCTCGCCGCCTGCGGCGCAAGCGGCATCTTGCTGCTCGCGGCCACGGCCTGCGCGAAGTGGCCGGCCTTGAGTCTCACGGTGCTCACGCTTGCGCGCCTCGTGCTCGGCTTCGGCGAAAGCTTCGTCGGCACGGGCGCGATTCTTTGGGGCATCGGCCGCGTGGGGCCGCAAGAAAGCGCGCGCGTGATTTCGTGGAACGGCATCGCGAACTACGGCGCGGTGGCGCTCGGCGCGCCGGCCGGCGCGCTGCTGTCGCACGCCTTCGGGCTCTGGACACTCGGCGCCGTGACCATGGTGCTGGCCGGTATCGGCTACGCCCTCGCCAGGCGCATCGCGCCGGTTCCCGTCGTCCATGGCGAGCGCATGGGCTACGCGAGCGTGCTCGCGCGGGTACTGCCGCACGGCATTGGTCTTGCGCTCGGCACCGCCGGTTTCGGGGCCATCGCCACGTTCATCGCGCTTTACTACGCTGCGCGCGGCTGGCAACACGCGGCACTCGCGCTGACGCTCTTCGGGCTCTCGTTCGTCGGCGCGCGGCTGCTTTTCGCCAACGCAATCAAGACCTACGGCGGGTTCCGCGTTGCCGTGGCATCGTTTTGCGTCGAATGCGCGGGGCTGTTACTGCTATGGCTCGCCGAAGTGCCGCACGCGGCGCTCGCGGGTGCCGCGCTTACCGGCTTCGGCTTCGCACTCGTGTTTCCATCGCTCGGCGTGGAAGCCGTCGGCCTCGTGCCGCCCGCAAGCCGGGGCGCCGCGCTGTCGGCCTACTCCGTCTTCTTCGACCTCTCGCTCGGTGTCATGGGACCCCTCGCCGGCTATGTCGCGGGTGCCTTCGGCTACGGCTCGGTATTTCTCGTCGCCGCCGTGGCCGCGGCAGCCGCAGCCATACTCTCGGTCAGCCTCTACCTGCGCTACACGCGCGGCGATTCTCCAGCCGCCGCCGTTTGACGACGGCGGACGGAGGCGCGCGTCGTCTGCCGGCTCGCCCTCATAGATGCCCGTGCGGGAAGGGTTCAGTTATACGATGACCGATAACGAAAACGTGGACCTGATAGCGACGACTTGAGTATTTTCCCGGGTAAACCAGCAGATATGGTGCATCGCGATCCCGTTTAGACTTTGCGCAGTAGTACGACAACAGACAAAAAGCACAGACGAAACGCACAGACGAAACGCGCAGACAAAGCGCACAGACAAAGCGCAAAGCGGGCTGGCCCTCGCTGCCCCGCGATTTCATCGGAGGAGCACATGGCAGAGAAAAGCACTCGTCGCGGTTCCATGTCGTTTGCTGCGGGATCCGGCCGCCTTACGCGCCGCGCATTCTTCGGCGTGAGTGGTTCGCTCGTGGGCAGTACGCTGTTAGCGGTGAGCCCCTTCGGCGCCGCGCGAGCCATGGCCGCCATGGCGGGGCGCGCGGGCTCCGCCGCGGACCTGATCTGGGGCGAGCACGGCGCCGCGGCACGCATTGCCGCCCTCGTCGCCCATGTCACCAAGGCCGCCTTTCGCCCACGCGAATACGACGTCACGGCCTATGGCGCGCGTGCGTGCACGACCGTCGCCGCCAGTTCGCCCTACACCAACACCACCAAATCGCCGCCGAGCCCCGGCTCCGAGCGCACGCCCGCGCCGGGCTCGTTCGACTCCCGGCCTGCCTTCCTCGCGGCGATCGAAGCGTGCCACCGCGAAGGCGGCGGTTGCGTGGTCGTACCGCCGGGCGCGTGGTACTGCGCGGGACCGATCGTGCTGCTCAGCCACGTGCGCTTTCATCTGAGCGCCGACTGCACGATCTATTTCAGTCCGAACCCGGCCGACTACGCGAAGGACGGGCCCGTAGACTGCGGCGCGAACGGCCGGCTCTACTACAGCCGCTGGCAGGCCAACGATTGCCTGAACTACGGCGCGCCCGTCTACGCACGCAATGCGATCAACATCGCGCTGACCGGCGAGGGGCCGACTTCGGTACTGAACGGCCAGGCGATGACGCCATTCGCGGGCAGCGGCGACAGCAGTGTCTGCTGGTGGACGTACAAAGGATCGACGGGCGTCTATGGCGGCGGCGCCTCGGTGCCGAGCCAGGTTTATGCGAACCCGAACAATGTCGACCTGCGCCTCGTCGCGCCCGGCATTTCCGATGCGCTTTACGCCATGCTCACCTCGCCCACCACGCCCTGGCAGCAGGATCAGAATTACCTGCCCGCGCTTTCCGAGGCGGGGGTGCCCGTGGAGAAGCGCATCTTCGGTCTCGGTCATTATCTGCGTCCCTGTATGGTCGAATTCATCGGCTGCGAAAACGTGCTGATGGAGCGCTATCAGACGCAGAACACGCCGTTCTGGCAGCACCATCCGACCGCCTGCAGCAACGTCGTATTCCGCGGCGTCACGACCGACAGCATCGGCCCGAACAACGATGGCTTCGACCCGGACGCGTGCACGAACGTGCTCGTCGAAAACTGCACGTTCAATACGGGCGACGACTGCATAGCCATCAAGTCGGGCAAGGATCGCGATACCGAATACGGCCCGGCACGCCGCCATCTGATCCGAAACTGCACGATGAACAGCGGCCACGGCGGCATCACGCTCGGCAGCGAAATGGGCGGCGGTGTCGAGGCGATCTATGCCACGAATCTGTCGATGCTCAACGCGAACTGGCAGACGAACCCGCTCAATATCGCCATTCGCGTGAAGACGAACATGAACCGCGGCGGCTATGTGAAGGACTTCCACGTGAAAGGCGTATCGCTGCCGAACGGGGTGAGCCTGAAGGGCAGCGGATACGGCAGCGCCATGCTTGCCGGGAGCCCGGTCAACGCCAGCGTGCCGCTCGGGGTCGTCACGGCCTCGGCCGGCAATCCGGCGGCGGCGCAAGGCGGCATCGTCACGTTCGATTGCGACTACCAGCCGGCCAACGACGCCGCGCGCACGCGTCCACCCACGATCCAAAACATCTCGATCTCGGGCGTGAAGGCATCCAACGTCAGCTCGGGCGGCACCACGGCGTCGTGTTTCCAGGCGATCGTCGCGCAAGGGCCCGTTGCGTCGGACTACAACGGCCCCGCGCCCGCGCCGGCCGTGTTGCCCATCTCGGACGTGACGATCAGCGATTGCGATTTCGGCACACCCGTGGCGTCCGGCACGCCCACCGTAACGTCGCCCGGCCCCATCTATGCATTCAACGTCGACTCGATGACACTCACGAACGTCATCGTCGCCGGGCAGACCTACAACACGACGCTCGCCGACAAGCGCTGAACCCGGCGACACATTCGCGCGGGCGGACGCCCATCCGCCCATCCGCACGATGTTTGTCGCGCATGCCTCGACCGAGGCGTGCGCGATACGCGCTTGCCCCATGCGCCGCAAGCCGCGAATCGCATAAACGCATAAACGCATAAACGCATAAACGCATCGAGTAATTTGCTCATTCGATTCCGTTCCTTGCCATTTCGAACTTCGGCCTCCTACGATAGACAGCTTCACCGCTTCTCGAAAGGAAGAGGCCATGTCGTCCTGGAAACCTGATCCGACGTTCTACCCGTCCGCGCGGCTTGCCGCCGACGCCCCCAAGGAAACGATCGCCTACGTCGCCGCCTTCGATCCGAAGCGGCAGGTGCCTGACGAGCTCGCCGTCGTCGACGTCGATCCAGGCTCGCCCGGCTACGGCTCGATCGTCGAGCGCGTGGCCATGCCGAACGTCGGCGACGAGCTCCATCACTTCGGCTGGAATGCGTGCAGCTCGTGCCTGTGCCCGAACGCACCGCACCCGCATACCGAACGCCGCTATCTCGTCGTGCCCGGCCTGCGCTCGTCGCGCATCCACATCATCGACACGAAGCCCGACCCACGGCACCCCAGGATTGCGCGCGTGATCGAGCCGCAGGAACTCGCGCGCAAGTCTGGCTACTCGCGTCCGCACACCGTGCACTGCGGGCCGCAAGGCATCTACGTCACCGCGCTCGCGAACGCCGAAGGCGAAGCGCCTGGCGGCGTGCTGCTCATCGATCACGAAACGTTCGACGTGCGCGGACGCTGGGAGATCGAGCGCGGCCCTCAGGAGCTCGCGTACGATGCCTGGTGGCACCTCGGCTTCGACACACTCGTTTCGAGCGAATGGGGCCTGCCGGCCACGTTCGAAAACGGACTCGTGCCCGAAGTACTGCTGGGCGGACAATACGGACATCGCCTGCATTTCTGGGATCTCAATACGCGCCGGCACAAGCAGACGCTCGACTTCGGCGCCGAAAATCAGCTCGTATTCGAACTGCGCCCGGCGCACGATCCGACCAAAGCCTATGGCTTCGTGAATTCGGTCATCAGCCTCAAGGATCTCTCCGCCTCGATCTGGATCTGGTATCGCGACGGCGACCAATGGGCCGCGCGCAAGATCATCGAGATCCCGGCCGAGCCCGCCGATGCCGCCCAGTTGCCGCCGATGCTCAAGGGTTTCGGCGCCGTGCCGCCGCTCGTCACCGACATCGCGCTCTCGCTCGACGACCGCTCGCTTTACGTAGCCTGCTGGGGGACGGGCGACATGCGCCGCTACGACGTCTCCGATCCGTTCAAGCCCGAACTCACGGGCTCGGTGCGTATCGGCGGCATCGCATCGCGCGCGTCGCATCCGCGTGCGGGCGGCCAACCGCTGAACGGCGGCCCGCAGATGGTGGAGGTGAGCCGGGACGGCAAACGCGTCTACTTCACGAACTCGCTGTATGGCGCTATCGACGATCAGTTCTATCCCGATGGCATCGACGGCTGGATGGTGAAGCTCGATGCGGCGGCAACGGGTGGGCTTGCGTTCGATCGGGAGTTCTATCTCGCGTGGCCGGACACGCATCGGCCGCATCAGATCCGCCTCGAAGGCGGCGATGCCTCTTCGGATTCCTACTGCTATCCGTAACGGGCACGGGCCAGTCCGATCATGAGCGTCGCACTCGGCACGGCCGACGCCGCAAGTTGGGCCGCGATCTTCGGCAGCGGCGTGTTCCATGGCATCAACCCGGCGATGGGCTGGCTCTTCGCCACGGCACTCGGCCTGCAGCGCGGCAGTCGGGCGGCGCTTTTCGCCGCCTTGCCGCCGCTGGCCCTCGGCCATGCGCTATCGGTGTTCGTGCTGACCTCTTCCGCGCTCGCATTCAGCTTCGCCGCGAATGCGAGCGCCGTACGCCTCGTGCTCGGCGCGGCGCTGATCGGCTGGGCCGGCTATCACCACCTGTTTGGGCACCGTCACCGCATGCCCGTGGGCATGACGGCCGGCTTCGCGGGGCTTGCGCTGTGGTCGGCGGCGACGGCCACGCTGCACGGTGCGGGGCTGATGCTCGTACCGGCATTGATGCCACTTTGCGCCGGGGGGCCAAGCGCCGCGGGCGGAACCGCACTCGCCGCGACACTCGTGCACACCGCCGTGGCCTCGGCCACGAGCGGCCTCGTTGCATTCGCCGCCTACGAATACCTCGGGCTCGGCATGTTACGGCGCGGCTGGGTCAACTTCGACTGGCTCTGGTCCGCCGCGCTCGCGGCGGCCGGCGCCATTCTGATCGCGACGAGCCGGTGAACGCGGCGCACCGTGTTGCTGCTTCAGCGCAAACGATCGCTGCCCGCGCGCGCCGCCCTGCCGCTTTCCGACAGCGAACGCTCGAGGGCCGCCACGCCCGCCGGCAGATCGACGGCCGCGCCGAGATCGATCATCGTGCGTCCGAGCGCGTGCAGCGTGCGAAAAAGGTTGTGCTCGCGGCACTGCTCGCCCATCTGCCCGATGCGCACGATCGGCAAGCCGAAAGAACCCGAGATTTCGACCTGATGATGGCGCGAGATATGGCCGCAGACATCGGCTGGGCTCAGCCCGTTCGGCATTTCTATGCCGACCACCGAGTTGAGCCGGCAGATCTCGGGCGTATAGAGCGTCAGTCCAAGCGCCGAAATGCCCGCTTGCAGCGCGAGCGCACATTTGAGATGGCGCGCGAAGCGCTTCTCGAGCGTCTCCGCGCACACGAGCCGCAACGCCTCGTGCAAGGCGAGCACGCCCGATACCGGCGCCGTGTAGTGATAGCCCGCGTTGTGCCAGAAATTTTCGGCCAGCGACGCGTCGAGGCACCAGTGCGCGTTGGGCTGCGCACGACCTTTCATGCGCGCCCATGCCGCGTCGGAAAATGCGATCAGCGAGACGCCCGGAATAGACGACAAGCCCTTTTGCCCGCCCGTGATGACGGCATCGATACCCCACGCGTCCATCTCGAGCGGCATGGTGCTCAGCGTGCAGACCGCATCGACGACGACGAGCGCGCCCGCGGCCTTCGCAAGCGCAGCGATCTCCTTCAACTGGTGATTCCAAACCGTGTTGGAAGTCTCGCCCTGCACGATCGTCACCACGTCGGGCTTTTCGCATGCGAGCGCGTCGGCCACGTCGGCGAGGCTCGCGACGGCGCGGTCGGGCACCTCGAGCGTCGCAACCTGGGCACCGCAACGCAGGGCCATCTCGGCCATGCGCGCGCTGAAAAAGCCGTTCTTGATCGAGAGCACACGCGTGCCGGGCCACGCGAGATTCGAAATCGCCATTTCCATGGCGGCCGAGCCGGGGCCGGCCACGCCGAGCACCCATTTCGAGCGCGTCTGAAACACGTAGCGCGCCATGTCCTTCACTTGCCCGATCACTTTCGACATCGTCGCGCCGAGGTGATTGATGACGATGGTGTTCGCGTGTGCAACGGCGGCCGGAATTGGCACGGGCCCGGCGCCCATCATCAGCAGCGGTTCTTCGGGAAGAATTTCGTCGAGCGAGACGACATGGGGGCAAGCAATCGGTGTAACAGGCGTGGACATGATCGATGGGGGCGCTGGGGCATTCGTTGGGCGGCACGAGAGCCCGCCGACGCGGTGCGGCGCCTGTCGTCGCGCGCCACGGCGGCGGAAATCGGAGCAAGTGCCGAGGCAACCACTCCGCCGGCAGATGAAGCGCGAACGCCGAGGCGGCGCCGCGTAGGACGGGTGCCCTAGATCATTGCCCCATCAAGCCCCATTAGGCAAGCATTTTCGTCCGGCCAAGGCTTCGGGCGAGGCCGCGCGGATACGCTCACGCCTGCGCGGCTGCGCCGCGGGTCAGGCGCCGCAAAACGCGAGCAGCATCTCGGCTTCGCGCTCGTGAACCTCGACCGGAAACGCCGAGGCACCCGCATACGCCAGATACCGGGCGCGATGTTGGCCGTTGCGGAACGTGACCACCCCCTCGCGCTCGAACCCGAGCCAGCCAAACACGCCGCGCGCGCGGCGAGAGGCCACGGCGACATACGGCATCGAAGGGATCTGTGCGTTGGCCGGATCGAGGTACTCGCGGATGCCGCGAATCTTGCCGCCGTGCCAATCGCCGACGGGCGGCAGCACGTAATCGGTATCGTCCCGGTCGGCGCACGCCAGCAGCTTCGCCGCGTCGACGACGACGACACGATGTCGCGAATCGTCCTCGCCACCGAGCATGCGTCTCAGGCGGACATGATCGTAATGGGGGTGATCGCGCAGGGGGACGATCCAGACCGGCTCCGAGCCGGCTGCGGGGGCGACGGCAACCGCATGAGGCGACGCAAGCGTAGACATGGCGTGCTGAGTTCGGTAACGCCCGTAAAACGCCGCACGCAGCGGGGTAAGCCGCGCCCGGCACCGGGCGATGGTAAAACACGGTAGTGTGTCGCGACATAATGACACACCGGTGACGTACGCGGCTGATTTCGTCTGAACGATCCCGCCGCCTGGCGGATGCGGAGGCTATCGTGAACATGAACACGAATGCAGACACGAACGCGACGAACCACGACGCAAGCATCGAGCCATTCGGCGAACACGTGCGCATCGAGCCGGCCGGCGCAGTGGCCACGATCGTGCTCGACCGCCCTGATTGCCGCAATGCAGTGGACGGCCCCACCGCCACCGCGCTGGCGGCGGCGTTCGAGCGCTTCGAAGCCGAGCCGCGCTGGCGCGCCGCCGTGCTGTTCGGGGCTGGCGGGACGTTTTGCGCGGGCGCCGACCTCACCGCCATGCATGACCCGCGCCGGCGCAACGCCGTGCGCGCCGACGGCAGCGGAGCGGGCCCGATGGGGCCGACGCGCATGCGCCTCACGAAACCCGTCATCGCCGCGATCGCCGGGCATGCCGTTGCGGGCGGCCTCGAACTCGCCGCCATGTGCGACCTGCGCGTGGTCGAAGAAAACGCCGTGCTCGGCGTGTTCTGCCGCCGCTTCGGCGTGCCGCTCATCGACGGCGGCACGATTCGCCTGCCGCGGCTCATCGGGCTCTCCCGCGCGCTCGATCTGATTCTGACCGGGCGGGAAGTTCACGCCGACGAAGCACTGGCGATCGGGCTCGCCAATCGGGTCGTGCCAAGCGGCGGTGCCCGCGCGGCAGCCGAGGCGCTGGCCACGGCCCTCGCCGCCTTTCCCCAGGCGGCCCTCGTTGCCGACCGCCGCTCCGCCTACGAGAACAGCGCCCCGGGGGACATGGAGCAGGCGCTCGCGCGTGAAGGCGCCGGCGGCTATCGCGCCCTCGTCGACGAGGGGCTCGCGGGCGCGGCCCGGTTCGCCGCGGGCGCGGGCCGCCACGGCGCTCCAGCGCCCGCCGCGTCTGGGCCGCGCAGCGATTCGCCGCCGCCGGATCCTTCCGCGTCAACGTAAACCCTGATGTCGCGACGCATCAATATCTATATAAGTAACGAGTCGATGCCGTTCCGCCTGACGCTGCTACCATCGACACAGCGCAGCCCCACCGCTTTTTCATGATCCCGCCGACCATCCCCGAACTCATCGCGCACGCCGCCGCCCATCCGTTTCTTCGCGAGCATCTGTCGATCGACGCGGACTCGCGAGGGGGACGGGCGCATGCCCTGTTCGACGAGACCCGGATCGAAAGCGGCTATCAGCCGATCTTCGACGTCAGCATGAACGGGATGCAGACGCTCTGGTCCGCCCCTGAAAGCGCCGATCGATTCGGCGACGAACTCGGCTTTCAGGCGCTGACGCTGCAGCCCGACGGCAACCCGCTCGACCTGTTCGAGCGGGTGAGCGATGGCCAAGCGCTCGTCGCGCTCGATCGTCTCGCCCGTACGCTGCACGCTGTCAACTTTTTCGGCGCCCAGCAGCACGGCCTGCTGTTTCTGCGCGTGCACGAGCGGCTGCTCAAGAGCGTCAAGTACGATCACGGCCAGCACTTCTCGTCCGTGCTGATCTCGCTGGGGCTCAATCCGGGGAGAGTCGTGATCGAACTGCCGAGCGCGGCCGTGGCCCACCGCACGTTTCTCGGCTACCTGGCGAAGAGCTACCAGCGCTTCGGCTTCAAGGTGGCCGGCAACCTGCCGAACGCCGGGCACATCATGTCGGTGTCCGACATGGCGCGGCTCGACTTCCTGAAAATCGACGGCGCGGCGGTGCTCCGCGATTCGATGGTCAAGCCGCTCCTCGCCTATGCGAACCGGCTGCACATTCCTCTGATTTTCGACCGCGTTGCCACCGAGGCGCAGTTCGATGCGCTCCAGCAATTCGGCGCCCGCTTCGTGCAGGGGCCGCTCTTCGAGCCCCACGCCCCGGTCCGGTAAGGGCGATACGCCTGTTCAACGCACTTCCCCCAGGCGCCGCGCGAGTGCGCTGAGCCGCGGCGCAATCCGCTCTCGGAAGACCACCTCGTTCATCGACGAAGCCGGCCCGCTGCAGCTCAATACGAACCAGCGGCCGTCGTGCGGATCGCGAAACGGGACGGCCGCCGCGTTGACGTCGTCATGCCAATCCCGGAACGAAAAGCAGCAACCCTCGCGCGCGAACGCGGCGATCTCGCGCTGTGCGCCGGCCACGAGCGCGGCGGCGCGGCGGCCCTTGCCCGCCGCTTGCTTCAGTTCACCGAGAAGAGCGGTACGCTCGACTTCGGGGAGCACAGCCAGATAGGCGCGCCCCATCGAACTCGTGAGCATGGACAGCCGCGAGCCGGGCGCCAGGCCCAGCGTGAGCGCCGTCTCGCTGCGAATCGTCTCGAGATAGACCATATCGAGGCCGTCGCGGCAGCCGAGCGACACCGCAGCACCGATTTCGCGGGCAAGCGCACGCATGTGCGGCCGCGCGATCTCGAGCGTATCCGTGCCCGAGAGCAGCGCATAGCCAAGCGCGAGCACGCCCGAATCGAGCGCGTACTTGCCGAGCGCCTCGTCGAAACGCAGATAGCCGAGCACCGTGAGCGTATAGGCCAGGCGGTTGACCGTCGCTTTCGGCAGTCCCGTGCGGGCAACGAGATCGGCGTTGCCGAGCAGTGTTTCACCGGGGCGAAACGCACGCAGCAGTTCCAGGCCGCGCGCAAGCGCGACCACGAATCGACGCTCGTCCGCGCCGGGCGGTGCCGACCCCGCGTTTGGGGCGGCTGCGGTGGATGACGAAAGGGCCAAGTGCTAAACTCGCATGACGTTTTGCAAAACAGTGTTCCGCATAGCGGAACCGAAGTCAAGTTCAATGCCGACCTTGCCTAGGAGAAGAAAATGGCCGAGGCTCTGTTTCACTGGGACGATCCGCTGCTGCTGAACGAGCAGTTGACCGAAGACGAACGCATGGTCCGCGAGGCCGCGCGCGCGTACGCACAAGACAAGCTCCTGCCGCGCGTGACGGAGGCGTTTCGTCACGAACGCACCGACGCCGAAATCTTTCGCGAGATGGGCGAGATCGGCCTGCTCGGGCCGACAATCCCCGAGGCATACGGCGGCCCGGGCCTGAACTACGTGAGCTACGGCCTGATCGCGCGCGAAGTCGAACGCGTGGATTCGGGCTACCGGTCGATGATGTCGGTGCAGTCGTCGCTCGTCATGGTTCCGATCTTCGAGTTCGGCTCCGACGCGCAAAAGGCGAAGTATCTGCCGAAGCTCGCCACCGGCGAATGGATCGGCTGCTTCGGACTGACGGAGCCGAATCACGGCTCCGATCCCGGCAGCATGATTACGCGCGCCCGCAAGGTCGCGGGCGGCTATACGCTCTCCGGCGCCAAGATGTGGATCACGAACTCGCCGATCGCCGATGTCTTCGTCGTCTGGGCCAAGCTCGACGAAAGCGGCAAGGACACGATTCGCGGCTTCATCCTCGAAAAGGGCTGGCAGGGCCTGTCCGCGCCCGCGATCCACGGCAAGGTGGGACTGCGGGCATCCATCACGGGCGAGATCGTGCTCGACGAGGTCTTCGTGCCCGAGGAAAACATGCTGCCGAACGTGAGCGGCCTGCGCGGCCCCTTCACGTGCCTGAACTCGGCGCGCTACGGCATCGCCTGGGGCGCGCTCGGCGCGGCGGAATCGTGCTGGCATACGGCGCGGCAGTACGTGCTCGACCGTAAGCAGTTCGGGCGGCCGCTCGCGGCGAACCAACTCGTCCAGAAAAAGCTGGCCGACATGCAGACCGAGATCACGCTCGGGCTGCAAGGGGTGCTCAGGCTCGGCCGCATGAAGGACGAAGGCACGGCCGCCCCCGAGATCACCTCCATCATGAAGCGCAACTCATGCGGCAAGGCGCTCGACATTGCGCGGCTCGCGCGCGACATGCTCGGCGGCAACGGCATCTCGGACGAGTTCGGCGTCGCCCGGCATCTCGTCAATCTCGAAGTCGTGAACACCTACGAAGGTACGCACGACATCCACGCATTGATTCTCGGCCGGGCGCAAACGGGCATTCAGGCGTTCTTCTGAAGAAGGCGCGGGCGGCCGGCCGCGTACCGGGCGTACCCCGGAACGTTCGGTCCATGCGTCCGTTGGCCGCGCAACGTTTGTAAATTAAGCCCGACCGAACGAAACTTCTGCGCCGCGGCCCCTGTCTTGAAAGGACGCGCCCCGCCAGTGCACGCACCGTGCATCCCGGCCGGGAATGGTTTCTGCGTGCGCGAAGCGGCATGGCGCACGCTCGCGTGCCGTCCGATCTTTGGTACGATGCACGCGTGGACGAAATTAGGGGGCTCTAATGTCAGAAGTCAACAAGGAGAGATTGATGTCGGATATCAAAACCGTCCTCGCGGACGCCGAGGATCTCTTGAAGCAGGCAGCGAACGCCACGGGCGAACGAGCTTCCGAATTGCGCGAAACGGCGCTCTCACGGTTGAAGCAGGCCAAGGAAAAAGCGGCCGACGTTCAGGTCGTCGTCGTCGAAAAAGGCAAGAAGGCCGTACGGGCCACGGACGACTACGTGCACGAGCATCCGTGGACGGCCATCGGCATCGCCGGCGGCATCGGCGTGCTCGTCGGGCTCCTGATCAACCGCAAGTAAGATTGGCCGGCGACGGCCCGCTCCCGCCCGGCCGCGCCGTATGCCGCTTGCCCGGGGCGGCTCGGGCGGGCCGCAGACCGGGCCTTACGTGCCTGTGGGCGCCTATGCCTGCGCTTATTTCCGCTCTTATTTGCGGTTACCCGCCGAACCCATGTCAAACGACGACACCGAAGTGCCTCGCCAAAGCGAGCACGGGCCGCTGCGGCGAATACTAGGCTCGCTCGTGGGCCTGCTGCAGACGCGTCTCGAGCTGATCGGAATCGAGCTGGCCGAAGAACGCGAGCGAATGATCGCCGTGCTCTTTCTCGGGCTCGTCGCAGTCATGTTCGGCATGATGGCGCTGATCAGCCTCACGGCATTGATCGCCGTCGCGTTTTGGGATACCTACCGATGGCAGGTGCTGGCCGGCATCACCGCTGTGTACGGTATCGGCGCGCTGATTTGCGCGCTGAAGGCGCGCAGCGGGCTGCACGATGCACCGATCGTCTTCCAGTCGACACTCAACGAGTTCGAGAAAGACCGGGAGATGTTCCACAAGCCCTGAGGCCCTCAGCCCTGAGCGCCGGCATGCCGCGCAAGATGCCAGGCGCCGGACGCTCACCTGCACCTCGCCCCGAACGCACTCCGCCCATGAGCCAGACATCAACGCCTCATACGCAGCCAGCCAGGCGCCCGCCGGTTCGGAACCTGAACTCCCGGCAAATGCGCGCCGTGCGCAAGGAACTCCTGATCCTGCGCGCAGAGGTCGAGCGAGCCGAATTCGCTCAGGCGCGGCACGAGTTGCGGCACAGCCTCGCCAGCTTCGGCTGGCTGAAGCTGCTCGTACCGGGCTTCGCCACGCCGCGCAGCCGAGGTGGCAAGGGGTTGAACGCGTCCATCACCGATTGGGTCGCCAATCATCCCCTCGCGAGTTCGCTCGCCTCGCTCGTACTCGCGAAGCCGCTGCGCGCCACGTTGTCTGCCGGCGCGAAGCCGCTCGTCAAGTGGGGCTCCCTCGGCGCGGCCGCATGGACCGGATACCGCCTCGTCGCGCAGGTGCTCCGTCACCGCAAAAGCGGCGACGCCAGCGCGACCGACGCCGGCACGGGCGAATCGCCTGCCGCGCACTGATCGCGCACACAGCGGGGCGCTGCGCCGCCACCGCGCGCTGACACCGCGCACCGACACCACGCTTGAGCCCGAGCGCCTTCTTCGGGCGCAAGCGCACGCAAGGCGCCCGCCCCTCGGGCAAGGCTAACGAGCACGCCAGCAGTCCTCGATCTCGAGGGCCGACACGCCGGACACCCGGTTCGCACGTCTGCCGGTCGCCTCGAGCACGAACGTTCCGCAACGGTCGCCTGCCATGAGCCCGCCGGCGCTCGGCACCGCTTCAATTGCGTAGCCGCCGTTGCCCGCGTCGGCCGGTTGCAGATGCAAGCGATACACGGCGGGGCCTTGAGGCGGCACACGGTCGAGGCCCGCAGGCAATGTATCGGCCGCTCCGTGCGCCGTTCGCGCAGGCCGGGCCGTCTCGATGAAATGCGCCGCGCGGTATAGCGTCAGCATGGCGTCCATCCGATACCCCCGGGCCGCATAGGCTCGATAAGCGGGCATGGCATACGCGGTGACGACGGCAACGATCGCAAGGGCGATCATCAATTCAAGCAGCGAGAAAGCCCCCTTCCGGCGTACACGGCGGCAACCACCGCGTGTCACGGCGGCCTCGCGACGATTCTGCGCCAATGCCGCTTTTCGGTACCGTGCTCGCTTATGACGATCGACTGCAGCCAGGACTCGGTGCCCTCGTGCTCGCCGAATCCGCGTGCGGTCACGACATCGACGGTTGCCTGCGGCCGCTCGTCGATTTGCCACCCCTCGATAAGGCACTGCGGCGGGCGGGTGCCGCCAGGCCACCGAGGACGTGGCTCGAATGCGGCGGGGTGAGCAAAGATGTCGGGGTCCCGCCACCGCACGGGGCCGCGTGCGGTGCGCGGCAGATGCGGCGCTCCGCCGGCGCGCAACGCTCGCAGGCAAAGCGCCAGCGCCACGTCCGCCGATTGCGTCGCATACAGGTGATCCTCGACGCTCATCGCGCGGCGGGACGCCGCGATGGCCAGCTCGAACGACGCCGTCGACGAAGCAAGTACCATCGCCGCCACCGATACCACGATGGGTAGTGCCGCCGCGCCCGCATTTCTCCGCGCCCGCGCCGTGCAGCGTGAGTAGCGTAGCGCGTACCTCATACACCCGCTCCCTCTTGATTGCGAATGGCCACATAACGGAGAAACGACTGCCGGATGCGCGCATCGGCGGACCGCTGGGGGCGCCCGTCGCAATCGAAGTAGCGCGCGTGCGCGACGGAGATCTTGCCGCGCACGAGCACGCAGACCTCAACACCGACGACCTCGCTCCATCGATCGTCCGCAATGGCCGACGCTTCGGCCGCGGCTGGCGAGCCTCGCAGCCAATAGCGCAAGTGCAGGCGCTCCACGCCGGCGACGACCGGCTGCCTTGTCGGCCCGCCCGAGCCCAGGCAGTACAGTTCCGGTTCGGCGCCACGGTCGGGCTTCGCCACGAAGAACGTATTGACGACGACAGCGGCCTCATTGGGTCGACCCGCGCCCTGCCCCAGGCAATCGGTCGGCTGGCGAGCGCTAGTGGGCCACGTTGCCACGGCATCGTCGACATAGCGCACCGTGATCATGTCGGAGCCCGCCGCACCCGGCGCGCATACCGGCGTGCCGTCGCCGCGCACGAAGTCACCGCTTGCGCAGCCAAACAGCGCCGGCACCGTCTGCTCGGCAAGCGACGCCGAATCGGGTGGCGCGTACCCGGCCATCTCAAGCTGCTGTGAAAGGAGGCTCAGGGCGGTAGCGCCGGCATCGCGCATCGCGGCGGCATCGGCGGACCACATCCCCATCTGCTTGTGCATGCGGTAGAGCGACGCGGCCGCGCTGACCGCAAGCACGCCGATGCCCGTAGCCACCAATAGTTCGATCAGCGTATGGCCGGATCGGCCGCGGATCGGCCCCCGGCTTGCCGTGCGGTTGCGCTGCATCGGCATTGCTCAGTCCACGAACGGCAAAGCGATGCATGCCCGCCGAACGTCGGCTGCGCTCCGGCCACAACGGGAAGACGCACCGCCGGGCGTCGCAACGCCCGCTGCGCTCCAGGAGACGAGCACCAGCCCGACGCCATCGCCGCTGGCCGTTGTCGAAACGCTTCCGTCCGGCAGATTTGCCGTCGCGAGGGCCTGCGCACCGGACAAGCCACTCTCGAGCGGCCCGGTTTGCCGTTGGCGCTCCAAGAGCGAGACAGCGGCCAGCGCGGCCTGCTCGCGCTGCATCGCGAGTTGCGACGCGCGGCCCGAAACGAGTTGCGTGCCGAGGGACGCCACTGCGGCTAACGACAGCACCGTCAATGAAACGAGCACCTCGAGCAGGGAACCGCCCACATACCGAAAGCCTCGGGGCCGTGTCATGCGCGAGCTCCGCAGCGACCCTCCGCGATTCTGGCCCGCCCACCTGCCGCAACCGCAATGCAGCGCCCGTACTGCTCGCCGTGCGCGTATGCGCCGGCCCCGTTCCCCATGACCTCGAAACTGCGGAAGCCGCCGACAACTTGCCCGGCCGGTGGGGTAAAGCGGACGTTGGCGGCCGAGCCAAGGATGGCGACGTCACGCAACCCCGTGTGGCCGCGCAGCAACCGGCGCCGCTCGCCCTCGCCCGCCATCACGGCCCACCCGCTCGACCACGACGCCACGCGATCGCCCCTGCGGCGCCCTCCCGCACGCTCGCACTGCCCCGCGGCCGCAACAGGGCAGACGACGACGATATCGGCGCGGCGCATCGCCTCGCTGCGCGCATAGGCAAAACTGGCAAGCAAGGCGCGCGCGCTCGATTCGATACGCTCCTTGCGATGCCAGGCGGCGAACGATGGCGCGGCCATCGCGGCAAGAACCGCCAACATCGCGCTGACGGTCACGACCTCGACCAGCGTGAACCCCCTGCAACGGCCGATCGAATGCGCCGCCCGTGTAATTGCCCCGTGTTTGCCGCTGCCCATCGAAAAGCACTCCGAAGTTCGCACGCCACGACTGTAGCGGCGGGACCTCGGCTGCGCCATCGCCCGTTCGGCCGACTGTTGCGACAACGCGGACGCGCACGAGAATCAGGCGTCACGTGCAATGCACCGCACGAAACGGGAAAGGAGGTGCGATGAAGGAAGGTAACGGCTCAGCGCTTGCGCTGCGACTTGGAAGGCCCCACGCGGCGAAACTCCTCGATCACGTCCTGAAATTCGGACACGTCTTCGAAGCGCCTGTAAACGGAGGCAAAACGGACATAGGCGATGGTGTCGAGTTGGCGCAGTTCGTTCATGACGAGCTCGCCCAGCCGCTCGCTGCGCACTTCGCGCTCGCCGCTGCCCAGCAACTGATATTCGATGCGAGCGACCGCGGCGTCGATCGCGTCGGCGGCCACCGGTCGCTTTCTGAGCGCCAGCTTCATGCTGGCAACGATCTTGCGGCGGTCGAACTCGGTACGGCTGCCGTCCTTCTTCACGACAGCGGGCAGCATCAGCTCCACCCGCTCGTAGGTCGTGAAGCGCTTGTCACAAGCCGAGCAACGGCGCCGCCGGCGAATAGCGGCGCCATCCTCGGATACGCGGGAATCGACGACCTGCGTATCCTCGTGCCGGCAGAAGGGGCAGCGCATGGAGGCTCAGCGGTAAACCGGGAAACGCTTCGTCAGCTCGGCAACCTGCGCGCGCACGCGCTCGATCGTTGCCGTGTCTTCCGGATTCTCGAGCACGTCGGCGATCAGGTTGCCGACCTGCTCCGCTTCTTGCGTGCCAAAGCCACGCGTCGTCATCGCCGGCGAGCCAAGACGGATGCCGCTCGTGACGAACGGCTTTTCAGGGTCGTTCGGAATCGCGTTCTTGTTGACCGTGATGTGCGCGGCACCAAGCGCGGCCTCCGCAGCCTTGCCGGTAATGTGCTTCGCGCGGAGGTCCACCAGCATGACGTGGCTTTCGGTGCGGCCCGAGACGATGCGCAGCCCGCGCTTGACGAGCGTATCCGCCAGCACGCGCGCGTTGTCGACCACGCGCTGCTGATAAGTCTTGAACTCGGGCGAGAGCGCTTCCTTGAAGGCCACGGCCTTCGCGGCGATCACGTGCATGAGCGGGCCGCCCTGGATGCCCGGGAAGATCGCCGAATTGATGACCTTCTCGTACTCGGCCTTCATCAGGATTACGCCTCCGCGCGGCCCGCGCAGGCTCTTGTGCGTGGTCGTGGTGACGAAATCGGCATGCGGCACCGGGTTCGGATACACGCCCGCGGCGATGAGGCCGGCGTAATGCGCCATGTCCACCATCAGATAGGCGCCGACCGACTTAGCGATCTTCGCGAGCCGCTCGAAATCGATGCGCAGCGCAAACGCCGATGCGCCCGCGACGATCATCTTCGGCTTGTGCTCCTCAGCAAGCCGGGCAGCCGCGTCGTAGTCGATGTCTTCGGCTTCGTTCAGGCCGTAGCTGATCACGTTGAACCACTTGCCCGACATATTCACCGGCGAGCCGTGCGTGAGGTGGCCGCCGTGGGCGAGGCTCATGCCCATGATCGTGTCACCGGGCTTGAGCATGGCGAAGAACACGCCCTGGTTCGCCTGCGAACCCGAATTCGGCTGGACGTTTGCCGCCTCGGCGCCGAACAGCGCCTTGACGCGATCGATCGCCAACTGTTCGACGATGTCCACGTATTCGCAGCCGCCGTAATAGCGCTTGCCCGGATACCCTTCCGCGTACTTGTTCGTGAGTTGCGAGCCTTGCGCGGCCATTACTGCCGGGCTCGTGTAGTTTTCCGAAGCAATCAGTTCGATATGCTCTTCCTGACGCCGGTTTTCCTGTTCGATCGCCTGCCAGATCTCGGGATCGACGGCGGCGATGGTGCTTTGGGCTCTGTCAAACATACGGATTCCGTTAAGGGTGTACGGGTTGGCCGAAGCGTGCGCGGAACGCATACCGGTCGTACGCTTGCGCTCGATGGCGGTGAGGCCGGTCCTGGCAGGGCGGAATATCCGTTCGGCAGGCAAGGCAACCCCCAGCGGCGCAAACGACAGTGCGCGGCATTCGGCTGCCCAGGCGAACGGCAAAACGGCACCTTGCGCTTCACGGTGGGTCGCTCCACCTTGACCCCGGAGGGTATTATCGCCAGTCACGCAAGGGATGAGCGCGTTAGTGTATTGGAAGCGCAGTCAATAGGCAATTGGACGGCGCGGCCGGGCCGTCCGGCCCGCGTCAGGGCCATCCGCGGCACCCGCCCCTCGTCGCCCGATCCCCCACCGCCGCCGCTGCGCGACAACCGCACCCGGCGTTATGATAGAACCCCCTTTTGCCTCACCCGGCCTCGCCCGCCGCATTTCTTGCCGCGACGCGGCAAATCGCAGTAGGCTTGCCAGGTTTGACCAGCCAGGAGCAGCAATGATCGTTTTCGTGACCGGGGCGTCCGCCGGTTTTGGCGCCGCCATCGCCCGCATCTTCGTCAAAGGCGGCCACCGCGTGATCGCGACAGCCCGGCGCCTGGAGCGCCTCGAGGCGCTCGCCGGCGAGCTGGGTCCGGCGCTCATTCCGCTCGAACTCGACGTGCGCGATCGCGCCGCCGTGGAGGCGCTTCCCGGCAGGCTGCCGGCCGAATTCTCCGCCATCGATGTACTCGTCAACAACGCCGGGCTCGCGCTCGGCCTGGAGCCGGCACCCCGCGCGGAGCTCGACGACTGGTACCAGATGATCGAGACCAACTGCATGGGGCTCGCAAGCGTCACACGCGTGCTGCTGCCCGGCATGGTCGAGCGCAACCGTGGCCACATCGTCAATCTGGGCTCGACCGCGGGCACCTACCCGTACGCGGGCGGCAACGTCTATGGCGCCACGAAAGCATTCGTCCACCAATTCAGCCTGAACCTGCGCGCGGATCTCGCCGGCACGGCCCTGCGCGTGACCAACGTCGAGCCCGGCCTGTGCGGCGGCACCGAATTCTCGAACGTGCGCTTCAAGGGCGATGACGCGAAGGCCGCGGGCGTCTACCGCGACGTCGCCCCGCTGAGCGCCGAGGATATTGCCGAGTCCATCTACTGGATCGCCACGCGCCCCGCGCACGTCAACGTCAACACCATCGAACTGATGCCGGTGGCCCAATCCTTCGCCGGCTTGTCGGTCCATCGGGGCTGAAATCGGGCGAGTGCCCCGCCCGACGGGCTTCGGCACTCATTTTGAGATGACGGCGCCGGTTCCGGTAAAATGCGCGCATGAACACCCCTAGCAGTCGCCCGCAAGCGGATTCGGGTATTTTTTGGCCAATCCGCGTGTACTACGAAGATACCGATGCGGCTGGCATCGTCTTCTACGCGAACTATCTGAAGTATTTCGAGCGAGCCCGAACGGAATGGCTGCGGGCCTGCGGCGTGGAGCAAAGCCGCCTCGAGCGCGAATCGGGCATCTTCTTCGTGGTACGTCGAACGACCGTCGACTATCTCGCGCCCGCACGCCTCGACGATATGCTCACGGTCGAAAGCCGCGTCGAGCGGCTCCGTGGGGCGAGCGTCGACTTCATGCAGCAGCTCCGCTGCGGCGACCGCGTGCTGGCCTCGGGTGCGATCAACGTGGCCTGCCTGGAGCGCCTCACGTTTCGCCCGGTGGCCTTGCCACCCGAGGTGGTCGCGGCACTGCGCGAGGGCCCGCGCCCGATGAGCGCAGGCCTGTCGGCGGCCAGCGCGTAAGGCCCGTTGAGACGACGCCAATGAACTTGTACAGTTCGCAGCGAAACAAAGCAAGGTTCGGCCGCGACGTCGCCGCAGTCGGTTTCGCGTCCCCGACAAGGTTCTTTTTGCGCCGGCACCCGGTGCGCAGCCGCTCGGACGTCAAAGCAAAACATCTATGAACAACGCACAAGATTTGTCGATCATTTCGCTCGTCCTCAACGCGAGCATCCTGGCACAGGCCGTCATGGGGCTGCTGTTGCTGCTCTCGCTGATGTCCTGGACGTTCATTTTCCGCAAGTGGTTTGCGATTCGGCGCGCCCGCGCGCAGACTGAGCAGTTCGAACGGGATTTCTGGTCGGGCGGCGACCTGCAGGCGCTCTATCAAAGCGCGGCGAACAACCGTCATACGATCGGCGCGCTCGAGCGGATCTTCGAATCGGGCATGCGCGAATTTCTCAAAGCCAAGGAAAAGCGCATCAGCGATCCGGGCGCCATTCTGGACGGCGCGCGGCGTGCGATGCGGGCGGCTTTCCAGCGCGAGATGGACGTGCTCGAGGCGAATCTCGCTTTTCTCGCGTCGGTAGGCTCGGTCAGCCCGTATATCGGCCTTTTCGGCACCGTTTGGGGGATCATGAACGCGTTCCGCGGTCTGGCCAACGTACAGCAGGCCACGCTGGCAAACGTCGCCCCCGGCATCGCCGAAGCGCTGACGGCCACGGCTATCGGTCTTTTTGCGGCAATCCCGGCCGTGGTGGCCTATAACCGCTACGCGCACGACATCGATCGCCTCGCCATCCGCTTCGAAACGTTCATCGAAGAGTTTTCGAACATCCTGCAGCGTCAGGCGCATTGAGGAGTAAACAATGGCCGGCTCCATCCGTTCCAGCATGCGCGGCGGCCGCTCGCGCCGCGCGATGTCCGACATCAACGTCGTGCCTTACATCGACGTGATGCTCGTCCTGCTCGTGATCTTCATGGTCACCGCGCCGCTCGTTGCACCGTCCATCGTCAATCTGCCGACCGTCGGCGGTGCCGCACCGCAGCAACAGACGCCGCCCGTCGTCGTGAACATTCGGGCCGACGGCAAGATGAGCGTGCGCTACAAGGACGACGCGGGCGCCACTCAGCAAGAAGACATGACACGCGCCGAGCTGACAGGCTTCGTCCGGGAGCGCGAAGCGTCGCATCCCGACCAGCCGGTCGTCATCGCAGCCGACAAGACGGTGCAGTACGAAACGGTGATGAACGTGATGTCGGATCTCAAGGCGCGCGGCGTCAAACGCGTGGGATTGCTCGTCAAATCGCAATGAACCGCAAGAAGTCCGACGTTTATCCGTTGCAGCCGCCCCGCGAACGCGGGACGGGGCGGGCGTTCTCGCTCGCGCTCGTGATGCACGTGCTGTTGGGGGTATTCCTTTATCACGGCATCCACTGGCAAAACAGCACGCCGGCTGGCGCCGAGGCGGAGATCTGGACCGAGATCCCGCAGCAGCAAACCCCGCCGCCGCCCGCCCCCACGCCCCCGGTGCGCGTAACGCCGGCTCCGCCCGTGCAGGACGAAGAGGCCGACATCGCGCTGCAGGAGAAAAAACGCCAGCAGCAGGAAGCCGCGCAGCGCGCGGCGCAGCTCGCCGAGCAGCAGCGCCAGCAACGGCTCCAGGCCGAGCAGGAGGCCGAGGCGAAGCGTCAGCGCCAGCTCGCGGAGCAGCAGGCCGAACTGGCTGCCCAAAAGGCCGCGGCCGAGAAGCTCAAGCGGCAGCAGGCGGAGAAGCTGCGTCAGCAGCAACTGGCCGAGCAGCGCCAGGAGCAGTTGAAGCAGCAGAAGGAAGACGAACTCAAACAGCAGCAGCTCGACGCGCAGAAGAAGGCCGAGGCGGACAAAGCCGCCAAGGCCAAGGCGCTCGCGCAGCAGCAGGCGAAGCAAAAGCAGCAGCTCGACCAGGAACGCCGCGCCCGTCTGGCGCAGCTGCAGGGGCTCGCCGGCGACAGCCCGACCGGAAACGGCCTGGCCAAGGGCGGCACGGGCACGGGCTCCGGCGGCACGGCCGCTTCGGCCGGCTACGCCGACAAAGTCAAACGCCGCGTGCGGCCGAATATCGTCTGGGCGGGTGAAACGCAGGGACTGGAAACCGTGATCGCGGTGCGCTGTTCGCCCACGGGCACGCTGCTATCGGCCACGATCCAGCGCGGCAGCGGTAACGCCCAGTGGGACGACGCCGCGCTGCGGGCGGTACAGCGCTCCGATCCGATGCCGCTCGACGACAACGGGCGGGCACCGGCGAGCTTCACGATCACGATGCGGCCGGCGGGCTGACGGTAGTACGCGCGTCCAAATGTGCGCGGCGCAGCATTCGGACGCAGGAACGAAACATGCGTTTGGCAGTCTCTTTGCTGTTGTGACAACTTGTTTTTCGGGATTTCTCGCATGAGTTTGATGACGAAGCTGGGCTTGAGGACATGGTTGGCGTCGTGCCTGATCGCTGCATGCGGTGCCGCGAATGCACAACTGAACGTTCTCGTGACGGGCGTCGGTTCGACGCAATTTCCGATCGCAACGGCGACGTTCGCCAACGAGGCGAATTCGCCGCAGCAGATCAGCGCCATCGTGCGCAACGATTTGAAAGCCAGCGGCAA